>NZ_JBELAU010000004.1:0-420467 GCF_040253585.1 Emticicia sp. W12TSBA100-4 | reverse complement strand
ATAACTAACGATGGAAGTTTACCTAATGTCCAAATCACGGGTTCTAATAACCTAAGTTGTGCTACTACAAACGTCATTCGCACAGCAAGTGGTGGCGGTTCGTATCTTTGGTCAAACGGACTTGGTACTAACGCAACGGCTACTATCACAGCAGCAGGTACTTACACCGTCACAGTAACAGGCTCCAATGGATGTACGGCTACTATTACGACGAGCGTAACTTTTACCAATGACTTAGTAGCAACGGCTTCTAATTCTGGACCATATCAAGTTGGAAATAATATCGAACTAAGTGCCTCGGGTGGCTCTAATTATACATGGATTGGGCCGAATAACTTCATAAGTTCAAGCCAAAACCCAAGCATTTCTAATGCTTTAGTAGCCAATGCAGGCGTTTACACAGTAACTGTTTTAACAGCTGGCTGCTCTGCCACTGCAACCACAAATGTTGTTGTTGATGCCTTATTTGACCCTTGTATTCCAATTATTGATTATCAGTTCGTAAAAGCGGGAAATCCGTATCAGCCTTTGTTTAGTCTTACTAATGGTATGACGATCAATCAAATACCTGACCTTGTTTCCATTATTGCCGTGCCGATTTGCCCGAATGTAAATATCGGAAGTCTATTGATGAAAATACAAGGAACTAATATCAATGAAGAGATTATTCAAAATGTCTCGCCCTACACTATTTTTGATAATATTGAAAATAACGTTAATGGAAGAATGCTTGCTCCTGGGGTTTATACGCTGACGGTAACAGGTTATAAACAAGATAATCTGCTGGGAGGTAGCAACTATGGCCCAGTAAGTATCACTTTTACCATTCTCCCAAACACTGCAAACCTTAACATACCTACTGTCTCTAAAACAACGCTTTGTGTAGGCTCTAATTTAGACGTCAATTTCTCTACTAATGGCACTTTCGGCCTTGCAAATCTATTCAAAGTAGAGTTATCGGATGCTAATGGAAATTTCGGAAGTGTGGCTCTTGTAGGTAACACAGTCAATAGTGCAACGTTTACTTATCCGACAATTATTGGTATAAGTAATTCGGCTGGGCTAATTACTTGTTCGATTCCAAGTACACTCGCTGGAGGAACAAATTATAGAATCAGAGTAATTTCGACCGATGGTATGAGCGTAAGTCAGGTGAATAGCAGTCCAATTACGATTCATCCAAGAGATTTGAATTTGGTAAGTCCAACAGATGATTTCAGCACGAATGTTGGTACTAAACAAGCAACTAATAAAGTAACCGCAAGCAATAAAATTAGTACAGCAGCCAATATAACTTATCAAGCAGGTAAAGCAATTATACTTAATGCTGGATTTGAAGCAAATGCTGGAACAGTATTTAAAGCCGAAATTAGAGGTTGTGAGAATTAATATAAAAAGGGTCTCGTTTCAATTTTGAACGAGACCCTTTACTATAAAACAATCACTTCATCAACTTTCTATCTCTTAACCAATCTTCCATACGACCAGCCCATGTTTCTACTGGCCCTCTACCTTTTTTCTTGAGTCCGTAACCGTGCCCGCCTTTTTCATAAATATGCATTTCTACTGGCACTTTGTGTTTCTTACAAGCCAAAAAATACCCAATACTATTTTCAGGCTGCACACCGTCATCAGTGGTACTTATCAAGAATGTCGGTGGAGTATCTTTTGTTACTTGTTTTTCGTTAGAATACAACTCCATTTTTTCAATTGGCGGATTTTTTCCAATCAAATTATCTCTCGAACCGAAGTGCGTAAATTTATCGCTGAAAGTAATTACTGGGTAAATCAATAACGAAAAATCAGGGCGAACACTCATGCTGGCATCGGTGATTTCTCCTACTTGGGTTGTAAAATGAGTCGAAGCTGTTGAAGCTAAATGTCCCCCCGCCGAAAAGCCCATGATTCCAACTTTATCGGGCGAAATACCATATTTTGCTGCATTTTTACGTACTATTCTAATAGCCTGTTGGGCATCTTGCAGCGGACGAATCTCATCATTGTCAAATAAGTTTTCTTGCGGAAGGCGGTATTTTAACACAAAAACTGTTACTCCACGCTCATTAAACCATTTAGCAATGTCATATCCTTCATGGTCAATTGCCAAAATTCCATAGCCACCACCTGGGCAGATAATTACGGTGGCATCCGAAGTTTTTTTCTTGGCTGGATACACATACAAAGCTGGTTGAGTCACGTCTTTTACACGAGTAATTCCATCGGTAGTCTTCGAGTCTTCGGGAATCGAAATTCCAGCTTTCAAGCCTGGTGTTCCTTCGGGATAAAGTAAAATGGTTTCGCTGGATTGGGCAGATAAATCAGACAAAGTAGTCATTAGAAATAGGGCTAAAAAAAGTTTTTTCATTGCTCGTAGCGGCGTATGTTTCACGCCAATCGGTTTATGGTGAATAGTTGAAGTACAAAGTTGAAAAAAAATATTGTTTCACGAAGTTTTTCTGTGAATATTGTGAGCTGATTTTTTAATTCTAAAATCAGCTTCACAAATTTCTTAGCTGAGAACAGGATGTTCGCCCCACAGTTATGCACGAAGCATTTCTACATTGTCTGGATTTTTTTCAACACATTCACCCGCTAAAACCAGTGAGTTTAGAGGCTCTTTTGCCTTGTTTTTCATTGAAAAACTTCTCAAAAAAAGAGTTTTTGGTCAAGCAAGGCCAAGTTTCAGACGAACTTAACTTTATTTATTCGGGAAGTGTACGGGAGTTTTTTGAAGATACCGATGCCAACGAAACCAATACTTGGTTTGGACTCGAAAACTCGGTGGCAATTTCGACGTATAGTTTCTTTTCTCAAAAACCAAGTTTAACAAATATTCAAGCACTTGAAGATGTGCAAGCCGTGGTTCTGAAACACAACGACCTGCACAAACTTTTCGACCAATTTCATGACATCGAACGCCTCGGAAGACTCATTATTGAGCAATATTTAGTACAAATCGAAGAAATGAAAATCATGCTTCAAACGCTTTCGGCACGAGAACGATACGAATATATGATTAAACACAAACCCGAATTTATTCAACGTATTCCACTCAAATATTTAGCTTCTTTTTTGGGTATTCAGCTTGAAACTCTCAGTAGGGTTAGAAATCACAAGTGATAAATTTCTTTGTCAAGTCTATTCGCTCTTTGGTTTCGAGATTTACATATTCAAAACGCCTGATTTCATTGAAAGACCCCATATCTGAGTCACTATTTATCAGAATCGCTCCCATCAAAATCACGTACTTACAATTATATTGAGTAGCTTTTGCCAGTTCGATAATTCGCTTGTCAATGGCCTCATAAATCACTTCGGTCGCTTCTTTTATGGGCAATTCTGCCGAAAGAACACGTTCCTTCTCTTTCAATAAAATCTGCTCAATGGTATTCATCTGATAATCCATTTCGGTGATATTATCTGGCTCTATCAGATTGTTTATCAGTTTGCCCAATGCACCTTTGGCAGCTCCACAACAACCCGAATTTTTATGCTGTCCGAAACGGTGGATTTCGCCAATTGCCCCATTTTTAGAGACCCCAATGTGTGGGCCATAATAAATAAAAACCGCACCTTCGTCGGGTACGTGGCTGGCAAATGCCCCCATTCCTGTCAAGCCCGTAAACGGAAAACCATCTAAACCGCCCATTTTGAACGGCCCCAAAAATTCACTCGTGCGAGCAGGATATTGAATGCTATTCACATCATCGCTGCAAATACTATCGGCGAGCATGATTTGTGATGTCTCTAAGTCAAGCACATTTTCCACAAAATCAATCATTCGGTTTACTCCATCAATCGTAGTGATGGCATCAGGGTAGTGCTGATGAATAATAGCCAATTTTTCTCTTTTTTTCATAAAGGTTCTAAAGTATGATGTTATTTTTTGGTTGTAAAGCGGGTGGTAAATCGGTTTCTCCGAGCATTTCTCTTAAATCTATCTCAATGGTTCGGCTCATTTGCGAAATCGGCACATCGTTGGCACTTCCTTCAAATGGATTTTCGGTGCTTTCGCCTACTTGTTCGAGCGATGTATAAACCCACGAAATCAGTACACTAAACGGCACAACCAACCAAACCATGTAGCCTTGCATGAAGCCAGTGGTGGTTTCGTTGAGTTTGTCGAAGTCTTTGAGCATACCAAAAGGTAGTAAAATGCAGAATAATTTAATAAAAAGTGAGTTGATCGTAGCAAATTGGCGTGGATACGGGAAATTTTTAATACGCTCCGATTTACCTTGATTATCATAAAAATCTCGGATAAGTTTCTCCATTTCCAGAAACCTAAAATTATCCAGCGAGCCAGCATCGGTCAATTCTTTTAGCGTTTTTGACTGTAAACTCAATATCTGTACCGCTCTATTTTTAGTTGTTAGAATGTATTTTAATTCTTCTTCTGAAAGATATTTTGCCAGCTCTGATTCGAGCGAGGTTTCTTTTTCAGGAATCACATAAAATTGTTTGTATTCTTTGTTATAAATTTTATTGGCGGTTTCCCAAGCTCGACTATCACGCATCTGATAACGCAATGCCGTGAGCCACGCAAAATGCCGATAAATGAGTTCTTTTGACTTTGCAGGATTATTCACCACAAAATCTCGGCTCATGGTTCCCCAAGTTCGGCTACTATTCAAAATCGCTCCCCAAATCTGACGTGCCTCCCACGTACGACTATACGTTTGAGTATTCTTGAACCCCACAATAAAGGCAGTAGCCGTACCCAACAAAGCCACCACCGTCCACGGAATAGCGAGCCATTCCATGCCCAAAACTTCATACAAAACCGTCGGAATGATGCCAATTAGTAGTAATTTGTAGATATTTCTCCTTGTCCAAAGAAGAAACTCTTTCAGCGAATACGAAACTCCAGCGTGCATTTTTTAATTAATAATTGAAAATGGATAATTGAGAATGAAGCAAGATGACTAATTGAGAATTTAAAAGAAATTATCTGTTTTCAATTTTCCATTCTCAATTACTCTTACTTGTTTTTGCTTGTTTTAATGATTGAAACTAAGAGCTTTATGACTTCTTCTATATCTACTTTTATTTAATCATATTCTATTTCATTGATGTATTATGACTGAGAAAGCAATTCAAGCCAATAATCTGTTTCGTTTGCTTCTTTCAATGCAATAGATAATTTATGAATAAAATCTGCCTTGCTTTCAGCGTGTTCAGATTCCCTGACCAATGCACCAATAGCAGTCCCACTTCTCAAAAGTTGTTTACTCAAAACATATTCATTGTGAGTCGTACTTAGATACTTATAAAGTTTTACAATCCTTAGAGCAAAAGCAAAGGATTTACTTTTTATCACATTTTCTTTCATAATTATTTCATTCATTCTCAATTATTAATTCTCAATTCTTGACGAGCTAAATTTTGAAATCAGAATTCCCACCAAAACCACCGTATAAAACTGCCCAACGATGCCAAAAAGTGCCGTTACGAGTTTCGTGACGTGGCTATTGGGTAGAATATCGCCAAAACCAATGCTCGTAATGGTGATACTACAAAAATAAACCAAATCCATATAAACGGCCGAAGTGCTTGACATATCAATCCCTTTGATTGAATGAGAATTATTATAAAAGAAAATCTGCATTAGGAAAACATTCACTTCAATCAGCAAAAAGTAGCCACAAGCTGATGCCGAAATAATATCTGTATTGATATAGCTTGGTTTGAGCAAAAACCGAATGATTTCTAAGAAGATAAACAAGAAAAATAACACATAAACCGCACTGATTGTACGCATAAATTCTGGCGAATTTTTAACAAATGACAAGCTCAAAGGCATCAGGAACACAAGCAAAAACAAGGTATTTTTGATAATTTTCTTAAAACGACCTTTTTCAATAAAAACACCGATACTTGCAATACCTACGATAATCATATTGATAGGCCAAATTATCTTTACATAGTTCTCCATATCACGTAGTACAATACCTACAAAAAGGTGCTGAACTAAGGCAAAAAGTAGTAATTCGTATTTGTTTTTAGTAAAGAATTGCTCCGAGAGTGTCATAGATAATTGCTTAGATTTAGAGCAAATTCAAGATTATTCATTAAAATTCCAAACATAGTTCTTCGATAAGCTATTATTAAGTTTAAACTCACCTCGCTGTTTTATTTCAAATTATCGTATATTTCGACAACTGGCGAACGGTTAATCCAAATGTATTTCATGAAACACCCATACCTTCGATACGTTCTTACATTAACACTTTTGCTATTTTGGGACAGAATTAATGCTCAAAAACTCAATTTTGAGAGAATAACTACTAAAAATGGGCTTTCATCGAATAATGTGCTGGGTATCACGAAAGACCCTCAAGGGTATTTGTGGCTGGCTACCAACTTGGGCATTTCTCGATACGATGGCTACCAGTTTCAATCATTTGGTAATTTATCAAGCCCAAATGGCATAGCTATTTCGAGCGACGGAATATTGTGGTTTAGCAACGAAAAAGGTCTATACTCTTTAGATACAAAATCGTTGGTTTTGTCACTTAAAATTGCCAACAAACTCAACGATAACATCCCCGACAACGACCATTACAACAGTATTTTTGTTGATAGTAAAGGGCTGGTTTGGTCAACCGATTTTCATCACATAAAATCGTATAATCCACAAAAAAACTTGCTCACTTACTACAAGATTTTGAATGAAAATCAGCAAAACCCTAACCTTGCCAAGTTTACCGAAGATACAGCTGGAAATCTCTGGTCAGTCAGCCCGATTGGTTTGTGCAAATTTGATAAAAGTCGCCAAACATGGGTGCAAGTTTTTGGAAAGAAAAATCTAAGTTCATTGGCATTTGATAAAACAAATGGCACTTTTTGGTTAGGAAGTCAGCAAGGTGATTTGATAAACTTCAACCCTAAAACCAAGGTTTCTGCCCTCAAAGCCAACATCAGCGAAGCAATTGACCAAATTCGGTTTTTGGGCAATCAATCCTTGATTTGTGTTTCGCACAACCATCTGTTTCAGCTTACTACTAATCAGACCCAACTTGAAGAAATTGGGCAATTTATGGCCGATGACATTTCGCTCAATACTGTTTTTATCGACTCACAAAAAAACGAACTTTGGCTCGGCACAAACGATGGTTTACTAAAACAAGAGACTGAAAATCAACTCATTAGACAAATACTCATTCCCCGAAATTTACTGCCAAATCCAGCAACTATTCGGTGTTTTGAGGTAGAAAATGAATCAAGCTATTTACTCGGAATGAGTTCGGGTGATGTGCTTCGGTGGAATAAAGCAAGCGGTGAATTTCAGAAAATTACGCAATTGGTATCAGAAGAAATTAAAAGTATCAAAGTGATTGATAACAAGATTTTTATCGGCACTAATAAGAATCTTTTCGTAAAAAAACAGGGAGTAAATCTCGAAAAAATTCTATCAAAACCCATTAATCATCTTGAACTCGATGGGCAAAATCGACTCTGGATTTTATCGCCCAATGAGCCAATTATGGTCTATGATTTCAATAAAAATCAATTTGTGCAACCTTGGAGCAAACTTCCCTACCCTACTTTTTTCAAAGACAATCTTTTTCATAAACTTACCTATACGTCCGACCAAAAAATGTGGATTGCGGGCTGGATTCCGAGCGGTTTTGGTATTGCTTGCTTCGATTTCAAAACTAAGCAATTTCAAGAATTAAGCTCAATCAATGACCACAAACGCTTCATTGGAGATTATTACCTTGATGTTTCGGTTACGCCCAAAGGCAATCTATTGTTTTCGGGCTACGGTGGCTATAATCAACTGAATGCCAAAGGAATCATAACAGCTGAAGTACATGCCGAAGATTTGAAGCCGTTGTTTGCTGATGGTCAGTGCTTTTCGATTGATGAAGATAGCAAAGGAAATACGTGGATTGGTACGGCCGAAGGCTTAGTGAGAATCTCTAAAGAAAAGCAGGTGAATCGTTTCACGCAGTTTGATGGCTTGCTAAATAATGATATTCGTAATGGTTTTCTGATGACCAACAACGAATTATTGTTGGGGCATAAAAATGGTTTTTCAATACTCAATTTGAGTAATATTGGCTTAAAAAACCAATCACATCGACTAATGCTCAGTCAAATACGCATTTTGGGAAGCGACAAAAAAATTGATTTATCTAAAAACCTCGTTTTTTCCAGAAAACAAAATAACCTAAGTTTTTCGTTTAGTCCACTCAATTTCGAGAACCAAGCCAAAAACAAATTTCGCTATCGCCTTACTGAAATCAATGAAAAATGGATAGAAAATGGCGTAAATCCAACCATGACGTTTTCTAATCTTGAACAAGGCTCGTATCAATTAGAAGTACAATACTCCGAAATTGCGGGCAATTGGAATACCGATTCTCTCATCCTCAACTTTAAGATTTTACCCGCTTGGTACGAAAGCCTATGGTTCAAGATTCTGCTTGTTTCATTCCTGTTGGCAATCGGGTACGGTATTTATTGGTACCGAATCAATGAGTTCAAAAAAGTGCAAGCCATGCGAAACCGAATATCTTCTGACCTCCACGATGAAATCGGAGCTTCGTTGAGTAGTATCGGTATTTTAGGCGATTTGGTGAAACATCAACTGAGCGAAAATCACCCAAGTTTTGGCTTTGCCGAAATGATTAGCGAAGAAGCAAAACAAGCAGGCACGGCCATCGACTATATTATTTGGAATATCAATCCACAGTTCGATAGCCTCGAAAGTTTATTTACTCGTATCAATTCGGAAGCTGCCGAAATCATTGAAGCCAAAGGGATTCAATATGAGTTTGAAGCTACTCATTTGGACAATAGAAGTATGTCGATGGATAAAAAACGTAATATTTACCTAATATGTAAAGAATTGATAAACAATGCATTAAAACACGGCCAATGCACCAAAATAGTATTAAGGTGCAACGTAAAAGCGAGTTTTCTGAGCATCAGTTTTTCGGATAATGGCAAAGGTTTTGATGTAAACAAAGTAACCAACCGAAACGGTGTGAAGAATATCAAAACACGTTTACAAGAATTAAAAGGCACTTATGAATTAACAAGTGAAGCCGAAAAAGGCACAAAGTATGAGTTGAGAATTCCGTTGCGATAGCTTACTTGCTGCGTTGTTTTGAAATCAATGAAACAATTTAGAAAATTGTTTTACACCCCCGAAATGGGTTATTTTTTGTCGGCTAAATATTCCCGAAATTTGTATCAAAAAGCATCCATGATTAAAATATCCATCTACGAAGATAACTCCCGACTAAGCCAACTTTTGTCGCTAATGATTGAAAACACAGAAGGTTTTGAACTGATGGCGTGTCACGAAAACTGCTTAGAGGCACTGCAAAATACTCGCACCGAACGCCCCGACGTAATCGTGATGGATATTGATATGCCCCACCGCAGCGGCATTGATGGAGTTGTCGAAATCAAAAGTCATTTTCCGCACATCAAGATTATTATGCACACCGTTTTTGACGGAAACGAACATTTATTCGATTGCCTCAGCAAAGGTGCCGATGGCTATATCTTGAAAAAGGATTCTTCTACACGCCTTATTCAAGCCATTAAAGAAGTAAACGAAGGTGGGGCTCCGATGTCACCTTTTATTGCCAATAAAGTGCTGCAATCTTTTCGCAAACAGCCCGTTACTGATGATTTTAACCTAACCGACCGAGAAATTGAGGTACTTACTTACCTCGCCAAAGGGTTTTCTTACCGCATGATTTCGATTGAATTGAATATTTCGGTCGAAACCGTCAGACGCCACATCAAGAATACTTATCAAAAACTACACGTACAGTGCGGCCCCGAAGCCGTAGCCAAAGCCATTCGGAGCGGAATTATCAATTCATAAATTTTCAAGAATGCCCCAAAAGGGTTATTGACAGTCTGAATTATTGAGTAAGTGGTCGGAAAGGCAATTTTTTATCCCCAATCATGGCATTGATGGGCATCAGCTAAAAGAGCAATTTTGTAACAAAAAGTTGCTCAATGAAAAAAACAATCATCGCCTTTCTAATTTTAATTAGCTTAAAAGGCTTTTCACAAACTTCCATTAATCCAAACGGGGCTGTAAATATCTACGAAAAAGAATCTTTGTATTTCAACAGAAAAGATAATTTGCTACAACTCAAGAACGCAGGTATTACGTTTTTCAATGAAGGCACATCGAATGCCCAATTCATCGAAACATACGCCTTAACATCAAATTACACAACCACCACTAATACAAATATTATACAAAATTATATTCCAACTATTGATGGACAGATTGTTTATGTAGATGTTTACGGAATTGACCAAAATCCAGCTTTAGGAACACGAGTAATCACGAATTGTATTCTGGAAATTATTGATAAAACTACTAATACCATCACTGCCACCAGCGACGAAAGTTTACTCAATACTGGCTACCCTTGTTTACCAAACCGACCTTGTCCACCGAAAGATTATGTACGATTTAGTCTTTCGCCCTTGCCACTTCGTCTGCAAGCTGGTAAGCAATATGCACTCCAATTACGCAATACTTCCCCCCAATTTCAAGCGGCAATTTCTTGCGAAAATATTTATCCGTTCGGCTCAACCAATATTGCTTGCCAGAACCAAACCGAAAACGCTGATTTAAACTTTAAAACCACTTTTCTTGGAATTTTAGAATCGGCTCGTATCGACCAAGAGGGCAATGCTACGTTTAATGTAATCAATTCTACAACCCTACAAGTTAAAGGACTTGAAATAAAAGGGACCAAATCAGGGTTTGTACCAATTGGGGCAAACAATACAAAATGTAAAGATGTAAATATCTTCATAGGCGAGCCATTTACTTCGCTTAATTGCCTTGTAGCCAACGAACCATCAACCGATTTTCCAGATTGTTTTGCGGTTTCGCTTCGTAAATACCTTACTGATTCAAATACGGGCTATCAGACAGGTGCAGTGATGAGGGTTTGCCGAATCGATGATAATAGTTGGGGGCAAAACCCACGAATTTTGTATAACTATCAACCTTTTTATCCATGATAATTAAAAATAAAAAAGTTGTAGGTATGATTACCACCACCATTGGCTTGGGTATTGTACTGTTTTGGGGAAATACCTTAATAAAAATGCTCGCCTTGCCTTTTTCGGGAGTAGTGGCAGACGCCAAAGTAATCGGTTTTAAAACCAAAGGCAGTAAATGGATTACTGAAAACAACAATAGCGGAAGAAAAAATATTTTATCGGGCAAAAGTCCTTTTTTTGAATTTAGCACTTCTACCAATGAAAAGGTAAGAGCTTACAGTGAGTCACCTCAAATTTTTAATTTATTCAATTATCAAATTGATGAAGAACTGACAATTGCGTATCCGCTCAACGAACCCAATAAAGCAATTATCCTCGACTGGCGAGAGGTTCCCGGCCTACTATTAATGGTTATTTTTGGCACTTTGGCTGTCATCATAGGCATAAGTTATTTAGCGAACCGCCAAACACATTCCCTCAATTAACACATTCATAATCAATTATTTACAAAACATAATTTTGTTAAAAGTCAAATCGAAAGTAATGATTAAAAGCAGTAGTCAAAGCTAATTGGAGCAAAATCATCAATTCATAAATTCTTGCGTATGCCCCAAAAGGGTTATTGATAGTTTGAATTATTGAGTAAATGGTCTGAAAGTCAATTTTTTATCCCCAATCATGGCATTGATGAGCATTAGTTAAACAAGCAATTTTGTATCAAAAAAATACCCAATGAAAAACACTTTGATAACATTCTTCATTCTGCTTGGATTCATGGTACAGGTTTCCGCCCAAAGTAGCACTATTACTCCGCAAGGCGTGATGTTTCCGCAAATGAGTACAACGCAAATAAACGCCCTTACTTCGCAAGCCAAAGGCACAATGGTGTTTGATAACACACTCAACATAATGAAGTATTGGGATGGCACAGCTTGGCAAAATGTGAGTAATGCAGGAGCGAGTGGCTCGTGGCAAAATAGCGGCACTAATCAATACAGCACTAATTCGGGTAATGTTGGAATTGGCATCTCGACTCCACAAGCGAAACTTTCAGTCAACGGGAATTTAGGACTATATGATTCAGGAGTAGAATATGGTTTTCTGTCTAAAAACAGTACAAATGGTGCATTAAGATTCAATGCAGGCCTATCTTTTAATGCGTTTACAACACCCAAAAATTTAGGATTGCAAGTAAACAGCGTAAACGGACTCGGTTCAACCTTAGTTGCTGGAAATGTTGGAATTGGCACTGATGAACCCGAAGATAAATTTACCACCTATACGCCCAGTGATAAATACGGCATTTTACATAGCAATGGCACTGTAAAAGTAGGCTCATATATTGGTGGAAACGCAGGTTGGCTGGGTACAAAATCGAATCATCCGCTGATTATACATACCAATAATGGGGCAAACCAGCATTATTTCAGAGAAAACGGAAGAGTTGGCTTAGGCATTGAATTTCCTGACCAAAAACTTCATGTAAACGGTGGTATCAAAACCGAAGCAGGCATTTTTGCTGCTCAAACAGGCGATTTGAATTTAGTACCTATTGGAGTAGTAGAGTATCAGGTAAATCTATTAGATGGCACAATTGGTACTCCTACGTTTGATAACATTGCTGGTAACCTTATATCATCAATTAGTGTAAGAACTTTCATCTCTATTGATGATCACATAACCATCACTTTAACTTACAATCAATCCGAAACTGCCCCTTATAGTAAAATAATAGCCGTAGGCTCGAATAATATTGCAAATGGTGCAAGGTATTACTCTGGCACCGAAGTTTATAATTCTTTAACTACTGAATATTCTTGTGTTCATACAGTGGATGATATGCCCTCCGTAAATCCTACTGTCTGTTCAGGAACACTCATGTTTTACGGGATTAAAAAAACTAATAACAATTAATCATCACAATAGCGTTTAGCTTTGAACGCTTAGTAATTTCGATTAAAAACCTTAATAATAACTAATCATGAAAAGATATTTTATATTTCTCTTAAGTTTTATCATTCGCCTAAGCTTTGCTCAATCTCCACTTACTAAAGGAGAGCATTTTGCCACCATCAATAGACTAAAACTTCACTACGAAGTAAGTGGCAATGGGCCAATTTGTATTTTCCCAACACCTGGTTGGGGACCCAATCTTGATGCCTACAAAAACTCAATGCCCGAACTCGAAAAGTATTTCACGGTAGTTTGGCTTGATACTCGTGCTTCGGGAAAATCAGCCGCTTCTGATAAACCCGAAGATTATCAAACTTCCGATTTTATAGAAGACATCGAGCAGCTTCGCCTGCACCTCAAACAAAACAAAATATGGATTATTGGCCATTCGATGGGCGGTTATCAGGTATTAAACTATGGCATCAAATACAGCAAAAATCTCAACGGAATCATTGCCGTTGCTGCTTTTGCAGGGCTTGACGAACTCGCTCAAACGGAGTTGATGAAAGCCCTCGATAAACGTAAAAACGAACCTTACTATAAAATGGGTTCGGGAATTTTGATGGGAACCGATACCACCAAACGCTCGCTCAATGAAGAAATGCCATACATTATGCCTTTTTATTTTCATGACCAAGCCAAGCTCCCCAAGTTTCTTGCCATCAAAAATGTGCAACTCAGTCAAAAGGCGTGGGAAATGACCGCAAAAGGAGGTTTTGGTTCGGAGAAAATTCTTGATTTATTACCCAAAATCACCGTACCAACGCTCGTACTCGTAGGCGATGACGACTTCATCTGCGACCAAGTTTCGCATGCTGCTCGTATTCATGCGGGTATCAAAAGCTCAAAACTTTCTGTTATCAAAGACGCTGGACATTTCATTTGGATTGAGCAACCCCAAACATTTTATCAAGCTATTGAAGAATGGATGAAAACTAAAAAGTAAAATCATGAAAATCAAATTTTTTGCCTACCTCCTACTCTTTGCAGGGGGTAGTGGTCATGCTTTTGCCCAAAATGGTACACTAACGCCGCAGGGAGTTCTATTTCCGCAACTCACAACTGCCCAAATCGGAGCTATTTCTGGTCAAACTAAAGGCACAATGGTCTTTGACAAAGATCTAAACATCATGAAATATTATGATGGTACAACGTGGCAAACCCTGACTAATGGTGGCGGCGGTGCTTGGCAAAATAGTGGAGCCAATCAATACAGCACAAATAGTGGCAATGTGGGTATCGGAACTGGCACACCAACTAACAAATTACATGTGGTTCATGATGAAATCATTGGAGTAAAAATAAGTGCAAGAGATGGTTCTGGGAATCCATCATTTTTAGACATACAAGCCGATGGTGGCTCGGGTGCAGGAATGAGATTTTATTCAGATGATGTTTTCAATGCTGCTATTTTTATGGATGGAGATAAACTATCGATTTTGAATTTTGTTGGCACTAATCCCATAATTATAAACCCTGACTATAGTGGTATCGTTCTACCCCACGGCGTAAAGGTTAGTAACAGTGGTTTCTTGATAAAAGATATTCGTTTTGGCAATTTGGCCATCGGGAGTAGCACCAACAATGCTTATTCGCAGCCAATTACCTTTCAAAACCCAATGCCCAACGCCAACTACACCGTTACGCTTACACAAAACTCACTCACCAACGATGAAGATTTTTTTCAGATGCAAGTACGAAATAAAACCGCCGCTGGCTTTACGGTTTGGGTAAAACGCCGTGATGCCAATACTGGTTGGGGGCAAAACTTACAGGTTGCTTGGATAGCCGTAGCAGGCCAATAATAAAGTAGAAAACATGGATAATTTCTTGGAAATACAACGCCCATTCATTGCCAAAGGCATGATACGCATCAGACACAATGGCAAGCTGAACTATATCAAAACCGCTGATGTAGTTCTGCTCGAAAGCGACGTCAACTATACCCATATTCATCTGAAATCGGGAAAAAAACTGCTTTCGTCTCGCAATCTTTCATTGTTTGAGTTTATGCTGAAAGATACGCACTCTTTTATCAGACCCAACCGTAGGCAAGTAGTAAACATTGATTATCTGACCAGTTTTTCAATAGAAAAATCAACTAAGGCACTTCAACTAATCAATGGATTGAGTATCAGTATTTCACGCAGAAAAAGCCAAAAACTCACAAAATCACTCAAAAACCAACTTTAAGCCATGAAAAAAATCTTTTTACTCTCATTCAACTTCCTGTTGCTTAATTTCTGCTTCGGGCAGAAACTGGCAGTACCGTATTATTCGGCCTCACAAATAAAAGTATATGATTTGGCTACCAATCCCGCAACTTTACTAACAACTTTCAATGTAGTTGGGCCAAGCAATATCAGCTATAAACCCAACTGCGTTGCTTTTTATAACAACGAAATGTTTGTAGGCTACGACGAACCCACCTCCGATGGTTTTCTGCACTACAAAGGGGTCTTAATTTCGGGCGGAACACTGACTTACACATCGGTCACGAAAGTAGCAACCAGTCGAGTAACTACCGAAATAGTAGTCAATCAAGCCAACGGAACACTGTATGTAGCTTGTGGTTTTGGAGAAACCAAACGCAGGATAATAAAAATCCAACGTGACGGTAGCGGAAGTTATAGTGGGGGTGGAATCTTTCAAAATATGCCTACGCTTAAAAATAATCAATCCTATACAGGCATAGGAGGAATTACGAGAAATGCGGCAGGTGATGTTTACGTTACAGACCTTTCTGATAATAGAATTTTGAAATGGGCCACCGATAATACACTGGCATCGCCTACGCAGTTTTTATGTACAACGGCTGCCAATTCGGTAGCTTGTACGGATGCGTTTCTGAATACCGATAACCAATCGGCCAAGCTTTTTTCTTTACCCGAAGGCTTGGTTTTGGATGCCAACGGAAACCTCTGGTATGCTAATAATAATGATAGTTATTCACCAACACCTGATGCAGCAGGTGGCTCATTGGTCAAGCTGCCGAGTGCCTTAATTAATCAAAATGCGGCAGGAGGTCAGGTTACAATTACCAGTGTAAACGCTACGATTTACTCAAAAGCAAGTGCCAAATTTGGTGGTTTGGCTCGCATTGGCAATTTTATTTATGCCAACGACCAAGGCAATGGCAAAGTCTGGAAATTTGACCCAAGCAATGGCTCATTTACTGACATCGGTATTTCGGCAACCTACCCAGGTAATGGCCAATGTGCAGAAGTTTCAGCTTCCGTTTTTCCTGCATTCACTATCACGCAATGTGGGTATCCGAATTTTGGCGGTACAATCGTAAGGCTTGGTAATCAGACCAGCATTAGTATTAGAGTAACGCTCGATATTGCAACTTCCGGTAATATCACACTCAATGCCAGCGGCACAAACTTTTCGGGAACAATTACTCAAAACTTTGCTAACACTGGCCTACAAAATGTATTCATGAATGTCGATTACAATGGGCAAGGTGTAGCAGGAACTCGCACAATTACTGTTAGTTCGCCGAGCTTAGGAGCTGGCACTTGCTCATTCACAGTACCAGTCTATGATGGACTTTTCACATTTGGCGACTGCGAAAGCAGCACCCTCAGCGGTAGCTTCACACAAGGTGTGGCAGCTACTCGCAACATCACGATTCCAATTACGGTCACAAAAGTAGGCACTACCAGCATCAATCTGATTTCGAGCGAATTTTCGGGAAGTCTCACCACCACACTTGCCCTCAACCAAACCAGCGTCACGATTCCGATTACATATACACCTAATAATCCAAACAGTACGGGCGAAACGCTGACTTTTGCCAGCAACGAAGCCATTGGCTTCTACCCTACTTTACCAGCTTTTTGTTATAAAAGCATTACGCTAAATCCCGCAGCTTCTAATTGCCCTGAGTTGCTCACACTTCCGCAAGACGACCCAACTTCAGCAACCATCAGCAACGGCAGTCGAACTTTCAAAGCCAAAGGTATTTTGGCAACGAATGCCGTTACAAATACTGGTACGAACGTAGCTTATACCGCTGAAAAAAATATCATTTTATCGGCAGGTTTCAAGGCTGATGGTGGAGCAGTTTTCTCGGCTAAAATTGAAAATTGCCCCCAGAGTCAAGCTCCAACGATGTATATGCAGGGAAAAGACCTCTACGATGCGAATCGGCAAAAATTTATTATTAGAGGTGTAAATTATCCTGTGATGGACGACTGGGGTTTTCCTGCCAATGATTTAATTACCGAAATTGAAAAAAGCGGGGCAAATACCGTGCGTTTGCAGTGGTATAAAACTTATGGAAATCCGACTCGCCCAGCAGTATCAAATACCGACCTTGATAATTTATTGACCAAATGCAAGACCAATCAGATGATTCCAGTCTTAGAGCTTCATGACCTTACTTGTGCCGAAGATGCCAATCTAATAAATACTCAACTGATTTCGTGGTGGACAGACCCAGCCATCGTGACAATTTTAAACAAACACAAAAAATATCTGATTATCAATTTAGCCAATGAAGTAGGTAGATACCGTTGGGCAGGATATTCAACAGCAAGCTTAAATAATTGGAAAAATGCCTATAAAGCGGCCATTACGTCTATTAGAAATGCTAATCTAAAAATGCCAATTATGATTGATAGCCCCGACTGCGGCACCGACCTACGAGCGGTTGTTGATGCGGGACAAGAACTCATAGACCACGACCCCGAACATAATATTTTGTTTAGTGTACACGCCTATTGGGCTGGCTACAATACTAACACAGATTTGACCAATGCCATAAATGCGAATTTGCCTTTTATTGTTGGCGAAGTAGCCAACAAACAAGATGAATCGGTTAATGGAGCAACCTCTTACTGCCATTATAATATTGATGGCACAAACGATGCCCCCAACAATCCTACGAATGGATTTCAATACCAAAATCTGCTCACCACCCTCAAAACCAATAACATTGGCTGGTTGGCTTGGGCTTGGGTAAGAGATGGGTGTTCGGCCAGAAATATGACCAATAATAGTCAGGCTGCTCCGTATGGTGGGTATAATACGCTCACCACGTTTGGACAAAATATCGTGAACAATGCCACTTATGGCATTAAAAATACCGCTACCCGAAGCACCGCTTTTTAGATTATTGGCCATAATTGAACAACTTTTGCTGCTTTTTCGTTGATTAAGTTTCACATATTTTCTTAAACAATGAAAAAAGCATTTCTTTACATCGCAGCCGTAATATTAGTGGTAGTCGTTGGTGCTTATCTGATTTTCAATGAAAAACTACCTACGGGCGAAAACCCAGCAAAAGCCGACGAGCTGGCCAACAAAATGTTAAAGTCGCTCAATAAGTCTGCTTGGGATAGCACCAACGTAATAGCTTGGACACACAAAGGCGGACATCAGTTTGTATGGGATAAGAAAAACCAACTGGTGGAAGTAAAGTGGGGTGAAAACGATGTATTTCTCAATCTGAAAGAATGGAATAAAGGCAAGGCTTTCAGTGAAGGAAAAGAAGTGACCGATGGTCAACTGGATGTTTTAAGAGGCAAAGCATGGTCGATTTTCTGTAATGATTCCTATTGGTTGATTGCTCCGTATAAAGTTTTTGATGAAGGTGTAACTCGAAAAATAGTAAAAACCGAAGATGGCTCAGAAGCACTTTTGGCGAGTTATTCGTCGGGTGGCGTAACCCCAGGCGATTCTTATTTATGGTTTTTAGACACCAATGGTGTTCCGAAAGCATTTAAGCTTTGGGTAAAAATTCTGCCAATTGGAGGTGTTTCTGCTACTTGGGAAGACTGGAAAACCACCGAAACAGGAGCAATAATCGCCCAAAATCATAAACTCGGGCCATTAGACCTCAACGTAACCGACCTACGCACAGGCAATGATTTAGCAGCCGTAAAAGTAGATGCAGGGCTTTTTGATAAGATAAAATAGTTTTAGACCACAGTCGATGGTCAACAGAATAATAAAAATATCTGTTGACTGTTGACCATCGACCGTGGTCTTTTTCCTACCAACGAATCAAGGCCGAACCCCACGTAAATCCACTTCCAAAAGCAGCCAAACAAACCAAATCTCCCTCTTTTATTTTTCCGGCCTCCCAAGCTTCACACAAAGCAATCGGAATTGAAGCGGCTGTTGTATTTCCGTATTTCATAATATTGTTATAAACTTTCTCGTCAGGCAGACGGAGCGTTTTCTGCACAAATTGAGCAATACGCAAATTGGCTTGGTGCGGCACGAGCATATCAATATCTGCAGGAGTATAACCCGTTTTATTGAGAGCCTCCATGATTACCTCTGGAAATTTCGTCACGGCAGTTTTAAACACTAACTGACCATTCATATTTGGGTAATAAGTCTTGTTTTCGAGCAAATTTTCATAGACAAAAATTTCACCATATTCTACATCAGGAAAACCAAACTGTTCAGTTCCTAAATGATACCCGCCATGGCTACCTGGACTAATTAAGGCCAATTCTTCGGCATGAGTGCCGTCAGAATGCAAATGTGTTGTCAAGATCCCTTTACCTTCTTCGGTACTTGGTTGAAGCACCACTGCTCCTGCCCCATCACCAAACAAAACTGCAACATTTCGGCCACGAGTCGTAAAGTCAAGCCCCATTGAGTGCATTTCCGAACCAACAACCAATACATTTTTATACATCCCACCTTTGATAAATTGGTCAGCTACCGAAAGAGCATAAATAAAGCCCGAACATTGATTTCTAATATCCAAAGCACCCATTTCTTTATGTGTAATGCCCAATTCTCGCTGCAAAAGTACCCCACAACCTGGGAAATAATAATCAGGACTAAGTGTGGCAAATACAATAAAATCTATGTCTTCGGGGCTAATTCCCGCACGTTCACAAGCAATTTTTGTGGCAGCGGCTCCCATTGTAGTTGGTGTTTCAACACCTTTTATTCCATAGCGTCTTTCTTTAATTCCTGAGCGTTCTTGTATCCATTCGTCAGTTGTATCCATCACTTTCATGAGGTCGTGGTTTGTCACAACTTTCTCTGGTACATAAAAACCTATTCCTGCAATTTTCGAGTGTAACATATTTTTTAGTTTGTTTAGAATCTAGCTACGAATTTACAAGAAAAACTACTCATTGTACAAATAATTCTTAGAAATATTATGTTTTAATAAAAACTCAAAAGATAAGTTGCCTCGTAAAACTTCTGTATAAATTTTAAAATAACCACTCATCAATAAAAAACTAAAAAATTAGTTATAATATTTTCAATTCTAACTTTTTATATTCATTTTGCAGTACAAAACAATACAAATTCAAACACATCTTCTTACTGTTTCAATGAAAACAAACCTATTATCACTCGCACTCGCTACAATACTATTTGCTTTTACTTTCGAAGACGATTTACTTGAGAAAATTGTAACTAAATTCAATCGTTTCCAAGATGAACTGCCACAAGAAAAAGCCTATTTACACCTCGACAAACCTTATTACACCGCTGGCGAAACCATCTGGTTTAAAGCTTATTTAGTAGAAGCCACTACACACTTACCTGATACGATAAGTATTCCACTCTATGTCGAATTGATTGATAATCAGCGAGGTAAACTAATCGAAAAAAAGATTTTGAAATTAGAGGGGGGTAGTGCCGCAGCCGATTTTCAATTGGCTGATACCTTAAAAGCAGGCTATTATAGCCTTAGAGCTTATACAAATTGGATGCTAAATTTTGATGAGAACCTGTTGTTTACAAAGGATTTTAAGGTTTTCAGGTCAAACCAAGTGGATGAACCTACTAAACTCAACGTCCAAGAAATTGACTTTAGATTCTTCCCTGAAGGTGGTAATTTAATTGAAGGAATCGAGAACCGAATGGCCTATAAAGCAGTAGATGCATTAGGAAGTGGCATTGATGTTACAGGGATTATTATGAATGATAAGGGCGATACAATCATCAATTTTGAAAGCGAACACTTAGGTATGGGAGTGATGACTTTCAAGCCGCAAGTTGGCGAACAGTATATTGCAAAAGTCAAGTATAGAAATATTTTTGAAAAGGAAGTAAAATTACCCACAATTGAAAAACAGGGATTTGTGATGGGTATTGAATCAGTGGCAGATAAAAACAATATCCGCTTGTTTGTAGGCCATAACATTGACAATTTAACTGGACAAATTGCCATTGTGGGGCAATCGCAAGGTAAAATCTGCTACACAGCTAAGACTGTATCTACTAAGAAGGTTTTGCTCGTTAAAATTCCTAAAAGTAAATTCCCGAGTGGGATTACTCAGTTTACGGTTTTCAGCGATAAAGGCTTACCACTCTGCGAACGTGTGATTTTTTTAAGGAATGATAGTACATTAAATATCAGACTTTTAACAAACAAAACACAATACAAAACCCGAGAAAAGGTAACACTCGATATTGAAGCCAAAGATGCAAAGGGGCAACCTATTTCTGGCGATTTTTCGGTTTCGGTTACAGATGCAGCACAAGTTCTAAGAAACCCTTTTTCCGAAAATATTGAGACGAATTTACTCCTAAGCTCCGACTTAAAAGGAAGAATCGAACAACCAGCTTATTATTTTTCAAAAGAAAATCCAGATGCTGCTCGTCATTTAGATATTTTAATGATGACCCAAGGCTGGCGTCGATACCAGTGGAATGATATAATGAAAGAAGAATTGCCTAAGACTAAATTTCTATTTGAGCGTGGGCTAAGTATCTCAGGAGAAATCAGCCGACCAAATGGAAAACTTTTTGAAAAACCAGTGAATTTAACTTTTATGTTCAAGCTAAAAGATAGCACACAACTTTTTGGTATGGGTATGGCCGAAAAAGATGGTTCTTTTGCAGCATATAACCTTGATTTTGCAGATTCCGCCAAAGTGATCATACAGGCAATTGCGGGAAATAATAACCGAAATACCAAAATTTTTATCAATAAAGCCTTCTCACCAAAAGTACAAATTGTAGCTATCCCGTTTAATGCGGTTACTTTCGATGAAAAAGACCTCGCTGATTACTTGAAACGCACCAAAGAAGCATTAGATTTTGAGCGAACGTTACGCTTCAATAAAGCCATTATGCTCAACGAAGTTACGGTTAAGGCCAAGAAAAAAACACAAGAGCGAGACTCACGTGTATTGTATGATAAACCAAGCAAATCGCTTACGGTTGATAGAACAATGGCAGGTTATACAAATATACTCGACTTGATCAGAGGTCGTTTTGCGGGCGTACAGGTATCGGGAAGCGTCAATGACCCTACTATCACAATCAGAGGTGCAAGTTCTATTATGCTTTCATCGGAGCCAATGTTTTTGTTAGATGGTATGCAGACTAACAAAGAAGCTATTTTAATGCTACCCGTTCCAGATGTTGACAGAGTTGACGTACTTACAGGAGCAGAAGCCTCTATCTATGGTTCAGGAGCAGGTGGTGGTGTCATTTCAATACTAACAAAAAGAGGAAGTCCAAACTATGATTACAGCCAAGATGAAACAATGGGTGTTCAACATTTTAGTATTGCAGGCTACTACCCCACTAAAGAATTTTATGCTCCCAAATACGATGTCGATATTCCAGAAAACCTTCGTCCAGATTTTCGCTCAACAATTTTTTGGTCGCCAAAAATAAAAACCGATGCCAACGGTAAAGCCAGTATTACATTTTTTAATACAGATGCTACAACCAAAGTCGATATACACTTAGAAGGAATTTCGTCAACTGGAATTCCGATTGCAGCAAAAACTACCTATTCAGTAGGCATGAAATAATTTTAGATTATTGAATGTGGGGTGTTTGAAGAAAGCTATTGGAAAGTGAACGAAAAATTGTACTTTTGTTCGGTAAGATGTCAGTTTTCCTATTTCCTGATTTCTTTAAATTCTTCGTCAAAACTAATAAAATGATTTCGAAAAAAGCAAAATATGCACTGAAAGCCCTCAAGGTCCTTGCAGAAAGATACGAGTCGAAGCAACCGATTTTGATTGCTGATATTGCCGAACAACAGAGTATTCCGAAGAAATTTTTGGAGGCAATTCTGCTCGAACTCCGCAATAATGGTGTACTTCATAGTCAAAAAGGAAAAGGTGGTGGATACCAACTCAGAATGTCACCAGAACAAGTTTCTATTGCTAAAATCGTCCGTATCATTGATGGGCCGATTTCGCCAATGCTTTGTGTATCGCTTTATTTCTACGGAAAATGTGATGATTGTGCCGACGAAAAAACTTGCAAAATCAGACCTATTATGGAGCGGGTTCGAGATGCTAACTTGGCAGTTTACGAAAATACGACATTGAAAGATTTGATGGATTTGCCAGAAGAGGAATAAATAGTCAACGGTCGATAGTCCGCAGACAACAGTATTTCAATGAGTTATAATTACATTCTTGATAATCAGACAAATAATATAACAAAAACGGCACAAAAACTAAGTTTTGTGACGTTTTTGTTACTAATCATTAGTTGTTGAAATAATTTATGGCGAAGTCGGAACTTCGCTCCAGAATTTAAAACTGATAAACGATTGCGTTGCAGTGCATTCCTGCACCAACCGATGCCATCACGACTTTCATTCCTTCCTTGATGTTGTAATTTGCCAACTCGCTTTTACGAATCAAATCAAGCATTGTCGGAATGGTCGCTACTGAAGTATTTCCTGTAAACTCGATTGTAGTGGGAATTTTTCCCTCAAAAGACAGACCTTCAATATTATACATTTGAGCCAAATTATTAGCAAAAGCATGTAGCATTTTGCCATTTGCTTGATGAAATAAAAACATATCAACATCAGACGCATCTAAACCAGCTTTATCAAGGGCTTTTTTGATAACTTTCGGTACCCAAACTGTGGCATATTTATAGACATCTTTACCATTCATTTTAAATAATGTCGGATTTTTCAGTTCCTTATTATACGAACCACTCAAGTAAATACACGAAACATCTTCTTGGGCGTGTGAGTAAGTAGCATAAGACACAATGCCCGAATTATCTGTTTCGGAAGCTGAAATAATGGCAGCCCCACAACCATCGGCCAAAATCATGGAGTCTAAATCGTGAGGGTCGAGCAAGCGTGATGCTACCTCAATTCCTACCACCAACACATTAGTAGCATCGCCCATTTGAATGGCTTGATGTGCCTGAATAATGCCCTGCAACCAACCTGGGCAACCAAAAAGCAAATCATAAGCAAAACATTCGTGGTTGCTGATTTCGAGTTTATTTTTGAGCAAAGCCGCCATATTTGGTACAGTATGAAAACCCAACGTACCTTCAAGCATATTACCCGCATTATGAGCCACAATTATTCCATCTATTTGGTTTTTATCAATTCCTGCATCTGAAATCGCATTTTTTGAAGCTTCAACCATTAAAGGCACTGAATCTCCTTTTTCGGGAATATATCTTCTTGATTTTATGCCAGTAATAGCCTCCAGTTTTTCGATGATTTCTTCGGCAGGTTTTGGATTCACGACACCATTGGCGTCCATGAATTGTCTATCCAAAAAATAGGAGTTTTCTATGATGCGTTCGGGTAAGTGGCTTCCCGTTCCTTTGATAATTGTTTTCAATGTTAGTGTTTTATAGATGGTTTTGCAGTTTAATCTAAAAGAAAAATTATTGACGATTACGGCGACGGCGAGACTTTGATTCTTCCTCTTGTAATGGTACAACCTCTCGGTAAGCCACTTGGGGTGCTTCGATAAGAGACATGTTTTTAATATTTTCTGGTAATTTTTTAACTTCAATTGCCGAAATTGGTTCTAAATCGATTGCAATGCGTGGGTCGAGCAAAGTTGTGGCATTTTTAAGCCAGCCATAGGTATTTACAGGAAACGGATTGCCTTCTTCATCAATTCTTAGGTAGGTCATGTGCAAATGCGTATCCGAACGGGGCATGGCAGCATTGAATCCTGTTCGACCAACAAGTGCTATTTTTTGGCCAGCACGCACAGTTTGTCCCGTTTTTACATAAATTTCTCTTTGGTGAGCATAGTACCAAAGTCCACCAGTGGCGGTGTCATAAATCCAGATATAATTCCCACCACGATATTCGCTACCAGCTTGCCAGCCATTTTCGGTGGCTATCACTATCCCATCGGAGGTTGAAAGTACTGGTACATAATCACCAGTTCGATCGTCTCGACAATCTTGGTCTTTATCTTTCATAAAAATATCATGAGCAGGGTGGCTTCCTTTTTTGGTTTGATCGAATAAATCATATCCCCGAGGAATGTACCCACTACCACGCCCACCAACGGCACGAAAATCGAAACCCATCAACGGAAAACAGATTTGCACTTGGGTAGAGTCATAACGAGCAGTTGGGTGAGCTTTTTTCAGAATCATCATCATCTCTTGGAAACGCTCACGGGCTTGCTGGGGCGAGAGTTTATACTCACGAATATCGACCAGCAACTGTTTATATCCATTAATGACGCTGAGGTATTGTTTATGGGTAACGGAAGAGGTGTCTTTCTGCAAAAGCAGGAAGTTAAAACAAAAAACAAAAATTTTAATCATACTTTTCAACGAGTCACCGCATTTGTTTCTGGCACGAAATTAAGAAAATCTTGTGCTAATACAGAACCAAAACACTCAAAATCTTAGTTTAGTTTAGCATTTTTTACAGTAAAATTAAACTTTTTGACGATAAAATTTCACTAAACAACTATTAGTCAATATTTTAAGGTTATTTTAATTTGCATTTATTTAATTTTGTGCCTGAACCAAAAATTGTATGTATGCGAAGAAAGTATTTTATTGGTTCGTTGATTGTCATTTTATCGTTGTCAAATTTGGTCAGTAGAGCAAATTTCATCAGCGAAACTCCTACCAAAAAAGTATCGGTATCGGCTAATGAAACACCTATCGGGGAATCTTATCTAAAGTTAGCCAACGACATTCAGCGGTATGCCAAAAAGTTTATCGGAACACGCTATAAAAGTGGTGGAAAAGCAGCCAAAGGCTTCGATTGTTCGGGTTTTGTGGGCTATGTTTTCAAGAAATTCGGCATGAAACTCGGAGCTTGTAGCACCGAAATGTTTAAATTGGGCTACGATGTTGAAACAAACGAAGCACTTCCTGGTGATTTAATATTTTTCAGAAGGGGACGCAGCTCAAAAAGTGGTATTTCTCATGTTGGTATTGTGGTTGAATCAACCGCTAAAGGTTTGAAATTTATTCACTCCGCAACGAGCAAAGGCGTAACTATTAGTTATCTGAAAGACCCTTATTACTCGGCTCATTTTGTGGGTGTAAAACGAGTAATTGATAGCTTTAAGTAAGACCATTTTGAGTCGGGAATTTATATTTCGGTACAAGTATTTAAAAAACGCACTTGTACCGAAAAAGCTTTAAGTTTGTTCAAAACTTCATTCTGACCACACTCGTGTATTGTCCTCTGATGATAATTTCTTGACCATCAACTACAATTTTTACAGCCTTATTAGCAGGATTATGCCCCCAATAAGCCGTATAAAGTACATCTTTGCTATCATCATCACGTTTTTTCATTACTAATGGAAACCCTTTAATGAAAGCTTCGGTCGGGAGCTTATTATCGCCAGTTACTCGACGACCATCTGGCAATGTTACATCTGGGTATTCGATGGGTGTATTTGCTTCGATAATATCTTTGTTTACGCTCATCGCCCACACGCCTGCCATAAGCCAATCAATATTTTTCTGAGATTGAAACGGATAACTCGAAAGATTCTCACCAAAACGATTCTCAAGAAACTTATCGGCTTCAAGTTCCATTGCTTTGCTTCCCCACAAATCGGGATTATCTACTTTTGTGTTAGGGTCACTCCAAAGGTCTATTCCGTCGAGCCACATGCCCCATACTCCCCAACTTTGCATTAAATCGGGTGGGACAATCGGCTTGATTTTAATTTTAAAAACTTCTCCCTTTGAGGTTCGATGTGTTTGCTCACCTAATTGCCAATCCATTGCTTCTACTTCGTGCCAGATATTAGCCAGAGCTTTTTTGGTTGGTTCAATTTTTTTCGAGATAAGCCCTTCGGTCATTAAATGATAAATAGTACCTACATTTCGTAAATCATTACAATAGTTTCCAACGTGCGATACCGTAACTATTTCTCGTACCGAATTCCAAACATTTCTGGTTGGCGATGTTGGAAATGTCCGATTATAGGCTTCAAAACCACTTCCCTGCCATATCAATACACTCGTCATTCCTTGGGCATCTCGTTCGCCTTCAAATTTTGCACGGCTTACTATTTTTGGGCTCAAACTCCCGATAGCAAATTCTCCTTCAGCATTTTGACGTTTGAATTCTTGTAAAGCAACACCGATTTTATACATACTTTTACTACTATTCCAAACCCCAATAGGCTCGAAGTTGAGACTCAAAAAACCTGTTTTCACGTTTGGTGCAACCACATTTGCAAAGTTTTTTCGTAAAACTTCAGTATCTACTCTATCGAGCCATTGGTTAACAACTTCTTCGGTTGTTGTATAAGCCTTAGGGCAGCCTGATTCATAAAGCCAACCATCATAATCCATCCATGCTCTACGAGCGGCATTTGGAGCATTATGTACATAGCTTACTCCTCGTTTCATGGCTTTTTCGCCACTTATATCTGAACCTGATAAATATGAAAACTTTAATATTTTACCTTTTGGCAAAGTAAATTCTGGGAAGGCATCATAAAAATCAGGCAAAATACTTTCGCTCACATATTGCGTTGGGTTCCAGAAATAGACAGCGTTATTGACAGTATCAGTCGTCATACGTTTACCAGGTACTGTAATATATTGTTGAATCCAATTTCGGGCATTCCAGTATTTAGTCCGATCGGTATAAACTTCTATCACACTAAGGTCAAAGCCAGCCATTTCCG
This sequence comes from Emticicia sp. W12TSBA100-4, assembly GCF_040253585.1. Taxonomy (NCBI): domain Bacteria; kingdom Pseudomonadati; phylum Bacteroidota; class Cytophagia; order Cytophagales; family Leadbetterellaceae; genus Emticicia; species Emticicia sp. W12TSBA100-4. Next base: position 392,661 of record NZ_JBELAU010000004.1, on the reverse strand, counting down.
AAATATCTAAATTTTGCAAAGCAGAAGTATTAGATTTTTCTCCCAAACCAATGTAAAAGCCTTTTTCGTAGTTTCTATCATTCAAAAAAGATACATGCCACTGCTCTTCGCTTAGTTTTCCATTTTCAACTTTAAGTTTTGAAAATGTTTCTCCTGCCAATCCATTCGGGACTTTAGGATAATTCGCAAATTTCATATCAATACTTTTTCCTCGTCGAGTTGTCGATAATAATGGCGGCTGAGTTTGAGGTAAAGTTGTAGGTTTTTCTTGCGAAATTATTGGAGGAGTTTCTTTTGGTAAAGTCTTAGGTTTTGAAGTATTGGCGGCATCAATGGCTTTTTGTCCGCACAGAATAAAGGTAGTTCCATCAGCAGTTTTTTGTTGGATACAAAACTGAGGAATCACAAAGCTTTTGGGCATTTCTAAACCTCCATTTCTTGTAGGTTCGGCAAAATACTGTACATGATTTTTGTAATTAGTCACTACATCTGGGCGTGAAAGCATATTAGCTCCACGCACCACAAAATTGTCCATTTCGCCCTGAATTACAAAAATTTTATCACCCGTAAGCCAAGCTCTTAGTGGCTGATTAGTTGTTTGCCATTGACCAATAATCTGCCCGTGACGAGGCCGTAAAACCAACCTTCGGAATTGAGCAGAAGTGTCTATAAATGCTACAAAAAGTAGAACAACAGCAAAAATTTTTCTCATTAAAATAAAGTTTAAAGGCTAAATCAAGTCAAATTTATGAGTTTGTAGTAGGAAATCCGAGCTTTGGATTCTGATAAAATTGATGCTTTTACGAAAATCAACAGTATTTACTCATTTTTAGTATTCATTTTCAGCAAAATCATTTCCTACAAACGAGTAATATCTGATTAAGAAATGGGCTATTTCCTAATATTTTGTTTTTCCATCATTTTAAGCCCATAATTACGTATCGTTGTTATGAGTTCTATGATTTCCTTCCCTTGTTCTGTTAGGCTGTATTCTGTCTTTGGTGGCACTACCGCAAAAACTTCACGGTGGATATAGCCATCTTCTTCCAATTCTCTGAGCTGCGTAGTCAGCATTTTATCCGAAATATGCGGAATATCCTTTCGTAATTCACCATAACGCATGGTTTGGTCTTTCAACCTCCATAAAATCGGAGCTTTCCAAGTTCCACCAATTTGTTCCATCACCAGCTGCACTGGATTATAGTAAACTTTCCCGTTATATATAAAATCTGGCATACTAACTATCTGTTTATCAATTACTTTCCAAAAAGTATGTATCGCACTTTTGGGTTATACAGTTGGTAAAAGTAGATACTGTTTGCAGATTTGCAAAGTAAAGTTGCAAAAATATCTAATCATCAACTAAAGTCATTATAGCACTTAACATTGATAAAATCCATCAAAAACATGATAACAGAAGTAAATAATTACGTGCATTTTCATGGTGCACCTACGAAAGGAAGAATCTTAATGGTGGCAAGTTCGCCAAGCGTAAGTAAACAAACAGGCTGGCCGATTGGCTTTTGGGCAGCAGAATTAACCCACCCTTTGAGAGTGTTTCAAGAAGCTGGCTATGAAGTAGAATTGGTTTCGACCGAGGGTGGGAAATTAGAAATGGACGGATATTCCAATCCAACCGATGCCAGTGGTTATTCGGCACATGACGTTATTTCTCTCGGATATTTACAAAAACCTGAGTTTAACGCCATGCTCGAAAATACCAAAAAGCTAACCGAGGTTGATGCCGCTAATTATGATGCCATCTTTTTGGTAGGTGGTCAAGGGCCGATGTACACTTTCAGAGGCAACCATGATTTAGAAAAACTATTTGTTTCATTCTATGAAGCCAACAAACCAAGTGCCGCCGTGTGCCATTCAACAACCTTGCTTTTAGACGCAAAAAAATCTGATGGCGACTTAGTAGTAAAAGGAAAAACTTGGACAGGCTTTGCCGATGCCGAAGAAGAATTTGCCGACCAAGCCGTAGGTATGAAAATTCAACCATACAGAATTGAAGCAGAGGCCAGAAAAATAGCAGAAACTATCTTTAAAGTAGCTGCCCCTTTTAGCTCTTATGCCATCGAAGACGGAAATTTGATTACAGGACAACAACAAAATTCTGGTGCAGCCGCTGCGGAATTGGTAGTAAAACAATTAAATAAATAATACGATGAATGCGATTAATTGGTTTGAGATTCCCGCTCTTGACTTAGAAAGAGCCTTTCAGTTCTACACTTCGGTCTTGCACGGAAACGTAAGAAAAGGAACATTTGGCAATGGTGAGTTAATTTTATTCAATGTGCCTTTCAATACTGGCGAGGCAGTTGGGGGTTCTATCGTAGTGCGTGAAGATTTAAAACCTACTACCGATGGAGCAGTAATTTATCTCAATGCTTTCGGAAAACTGAGCAGTGCTGTCGAAAAAGTTGAAAGTGCTGGTGGAAAAACAATCATTCCCGAAATGAATCTTGGCAAATTTGGTTTTGCGGCCATTATTATCGATAGTGAAGGAAATAAAATCGGCTTGTTGTCTGATGAACAATAAAACAACTCTGCTTTTAATGGTAATGTTTCTTCTGCGAAACATTGCCATTGCCCAAATTCCCGTAGAAGTTTTTGCGGGTCATAAGAAAACTACGGTCGATGTCATGTTTTTCAAGTTCTTTAAAAACAAAGCAGGGCAAGCATCAAAATTCTTGTTTTTCAACCGAAACCGAGCGAGTATCGACTATGCCATCACAAAAACCACCAACTTACCACAATTCGGATTCACAGAGGCCGTCAGCTACAACCACCCCAAACTAAAAGGGTTTGCTCCTGTGGCGGTGGTTCAAGTACTAAACAAAGGCATTTCTCCGAAAGCAGGTATCCAATTTGCAAAAATCACCAAAAATTATACGATTTTCAGTTGGGCAGTTTCCGAAACTCTTAAAAATCCGAATATAGATTTTTTCTTTTTGAGCAGATATACCCCAAAACTGACCGATAAACTCAACTTATTTTCACAAATCGAACTCATCAATAGCTTTCCATCTAATCAACAAAATAACCTCGCATTTACACAACGATTTCGGCTGGGTTTAAAAATAAAAGAATTTCAGTTTGGTGCAGGTTTCGATTTGACCCAACAGGGCAAAGGTATTTTCATCAAAAACGAAAATTTTGGAGCATTTACACGATATGAATTTTAGAAAATGATAGTAAAAAGAAATTTTGATTTGCGAAAAGTGTTTCAGAATATTCGTTCAGAAACACTCACAACGCTACTCGTGGCAACAAGCGTTTTTGCTTTGCACACATACAAGGCGATTGATATTGCTTTGCCGTTTTCTATTGCTGGAATCTTAGGTTCGGCATTGGCTATTTTTATTGCCTTCCGCAATCAGAGTAGTTATGCTCGATGGTGGGAAGCTCGTACCATTTGGGGCGGAATCATCAACAACAGTCGCATTTTTGCCCGACAAATCATCGCAAACGTCGATAACGCCGTGGCAATCGGTAAAGCCAATAAGCAAGAAGCCGATTTACACAAAAAAGAAATGATTGACCGCCAAATTGCCTTTGCTCACGCTTTACGGCTCCATCTCAGAAAGCAAAATATAACCGAAGAATTCCAGCATTTACTCACCGAAAGCGAGTATGAAACCCTCAAAAACAAGCAAAATCTGCCAAATATTTTGCTTCAAACACAAGGCATTAGAATAAAAGAAGCCATGCAAAAGGAAATGTTGGGGGCTTTTGATAATATTAGTATGGAACCTAATTTGGCAACTTTTAGTAATTGGCAAGGAGCTTGCGAGCGTATCAAAAACACGCCGCTACCCATGAATTATCAATATTTTACTAAATTATTTCTCTATGTTTTTATTTTTGTATTGCCTATCTGCCTGATTGGCGATTTCAAGAAAATGAACATCGACTGGATGCTCATTCCTGTGAGTTTTATCATCAGCTTTGTGTTTTCGGTGCTGAATAAAGTAGGCGAAATCAACGAAAATCCTTTTGAGAATAGTATTTCGGATATACCAATGACGGCACTCTGCAATACCATCGAACGAGATTTAAAAGAAGCTCTGGGCGAACCTTTGCCCGAAAAATTAGAAGCAAAAAATGGATATTTATTTTAAAATCAACGATATATGAAAGTAGCAATTATTGGTTCGGGAAATGTTGGAGGAGCATTGGCACAACAATGGATTAAGGCGGGTCATACAGTCTTAATAGGTGCAAAATTTCCTTTAAGTGAAAAAAACATCAATTTGGCAACAAAAATTGGTGAAGACAGATTTGCAGCCATCGAAAATGCCGTGAAGCAGTCGGAAGTGATACTCATTGCCACGCCACCGACGGCTATCTTTGAGGTTTTAGAACAAATGGGCGATGTATCGGGCAAAATACTCATTGACGCCACAAATTCAGTGATGAAAACACCCGAACCATACAAAACGGTATATCATTGCTTGGCCGACAAAACAAGTGCCGAGGTCGTAAAATGTTTCAACACTACGGGTTTTGAAAATATGCTAAACCCCAGCTATAACGGCGAAGGAATTGATATGTTTATGGCAGGCGATAGCAATAACGCAAAGGCCATTGCCAAACAACTGGCTTTAGACTGTGGGTTCAGCACCTGCATAGATTTTGGAAAAGCCGATAAAGTAGAATTACTCGAAAAATTTGCCCTTTCGTGGATAAACTTAGCCATCATGCAAGGTCATGGCCGAGATTTGGCCTTTAAGCTTATTCGCAGATAAGTGATTTGAGGCGTATTTAATTATAAAATAACTCGCACTTATAAACGATTTTCTTCGTTTTACTAAAAGTCACCTAATCAGATGGGTGACTTTTTTAATTTTATTATAATCCTTTTGGTCGTATTTTTGTTATTCTAAAAAGAAAAAACATTACCACATGAAAAAACATTTTCTTGCAGCCTTCATGGCGTTTTCATCATTAGCCAATGCTCAAACGCTTCTTGAAGACCAATTTCAGTTTAATTTTTTGGCACTTAACCCTGCCTTTGCGGGTGCAAGAGAAACTTTCAGCATGAATGCCATGCTCGGAAACCAATTTAACGGAACACTTCGCCCACAACAAATCTATCAACTTTTCTCAACCGATGGAGCAATTCAACAAGGTCGTGGTGGTTTGGGACTTCAAGCCTTCAATAGCAATATAGTTGGATTTAATAATTCGGGCGTAAAAGTTTCCTACGCTTACCGCAAACAAATCGGCGATTTATTCTCGGTCGGCCTCGGAGCTGATGCAGGCTTTATTTATCAACCTACACTTTTGGCGGGTCTTGGTCTAAAACAAATGTATCCGTATGCAGGTTTGGGAGGTTTGCTAAACGCCGAACGTTTCTACGTTAGTCTTTCAAAACCAGTTCTTTTCATTAACAACGAAGGGCTTTTCAATAGTAAAAAACCTTTTTATACAATGTTGGGTTTTTCATTAGGTGAATACGACGGCACCATGTTTAATATTAGTGCTTTGGTTGAAACCAACCAAACAGCAGGCAATGGTTTCCATCTGAATGGAAAAGCATGGTTTGGACGAAAATTTGGACTGGGCGTTTCGTATCGTTCACAAGAAGTTGGTGGAGCAAGGGTTAATAAACTTATTCCAATGGCTGAATTTCAAGTTTCAGAAGCCATTCGTTTGGGAGCTTCTTATGATACTAAGCCGCCAACATTCAGTAATACAGGAACACCCACCAGCAATTTCCAACAAAGAGGTATTTTACAGATTTATTTCCGATATGAGGGTCGTGGCGATGAGCGTAGTACAAATCGTTTGAAATATTATTAATAAATGAATTATTACATCAGATGAGTAATTATTGCCATCGCCTTCTATTAAAAATTGAATAATTTCAATTTTTAATTTACCATTATCCATTAATCATTAGTTTATCTATTTGAATTTTGCAAAAAAAATGTTACTTTATAGAATACGTACCGTAACTTTGCACAGATTATAAAGTTTACTCATTTCCGACATATACCATAGTTCAATGGACCAATTTTCATACATAGCCAATGCCGACGTAGCCGCATTGGACGCACTTTACCAACAATACAAAGAAAATCCAACTTCTGTTGACGAAAGCTGGCAGAATTTCTTCAAAGGTTTTGAATTTAATCAAACATTTAACGGCTCAAACGGAGCAACAAAGTCTGTTGCGGGAATTCCTGCCGCTGGCACTCCTGTTAGTGCAGAACATACCCGCAAGGAGATGGAAGTAGTGCATTTGATTCGTGGATACCGTTCACGTGGACACTTACTTTCAAACATTAACCCAATCGGAGGAAGAAGAGACCGCCAACCAATGCTCGACCTTGCTGATTTTAATCTTTCAGAGGCAGATTTAGATACAGTATTTGAAGCTGGGGTTGAACTATTCGGAGAAGCCGCTACACTTCGTAAGATTGTTGATGCTTTAAAGAAAGTTTATCTCGGAAAAATCGGTTTTGAATATCTATACATTAGAGATAGAAAAGCAAAAAACTGGTTGCGTAAGAAAATCGAAAACGAATATCTGTATTTCGACCCAACTCGTGACCAAAAACTTCGTATTTTCGAGAAATTAAACGAAGCCGTAAACTTCGAGAATTTTATTCATACCAAATTCTTAGGTAAAAAACGTTTCTCGCTCGAAGGTGGTGAGTCAACCATTCCTGCCCTTGATATTGCCATCAATCGTGGAGCTGAACTTGGAGTAGAGGAAGTTGTAATAGGAATGGCTCACCGTGGGCGTCTGAATGTTTTGACAAATATCTTGCAAAAACCTTATGAGCAAGTATTTAATGAGTTTGAAGAAAACGTTCAACTCGAATCTTATAGTGATGGTGATGTGAAATACCACATGGGCTATACAAGTCAAGTGGAAACCCCTGAAGGACACCGTATAAGTCTAAAACTTATGCCAAATCCTTCGCACTTAGAGGCTGTAAATCCAGTTGTTGTGGGTTATGCTCGTGCCAGAGCCGATGCACACTTCGAGAAAGCAGCAGTAAAACCAAACGACCGTGATGATATTTACGATAAAGTATTACCAATTTTGATTCATGGCGATGCAGCCATTGCTGGACAAGGCATCGTTTATGAAGTTACACAAATGTCTGACCTTCCTGCATATTATACGGGTGGAACGCTACATTTCGTAATCAATAATCAGATTGGTTTTACAACTGATTTTGAAGATGCTCGCTCGTCAATTTACTGTACTGATATTGCAAAAATTATTGATGCTCCGATATTCCATGTCAATGGTGATGACCCAGAAGCCGTAGTTTATGCCATGAAACTGGCCGTTGAATTCCGCCAAGAATTCAACCGTGATGCTTTCGTGAATATGATTTGTTATCGTAAATATGGTCATAACGAATCTGACGAACCACGCATGACGCAGCCGACGATGTATAAAGTCATCGATAAACACGCTAATCCACGTGAGATTTATTTGCAAGAATTAATGACTCGTGGCGAAGCCGATACGAAGTTTGCCGAAGAAATGAAGAAAAGCTTCGAGGGTGAATTACAAGATCTTTTGGCGAAAGTAAAACAAAAACAATTACCTTACCAAAAACCAAAATTGGAAGAGGCTTGGGAAAAACTCCGCCGTTCGGTGCCAGAAGATTTCGAGAAGTCACCAGCAACAGGTATTTCACAAGAAGTAATTGATAAAGTTGGAAAAGCACTTTCAAATGTTCCAGCCGATTTCAAACCATTGAAGCAAATCGAAAAGATTTTGGACGAAAGAAAAGCCATTTTTGCCAAAGACAAACCATTTAACTGGTCGGTAGGAGAATTGATGGCTTATGGTTCGATTCTTAATGAAGGGAAATTTGTTCGTTTCACAGGTCAGGACGTACAACGTGGTACATTCACGCACCGTCATGCAGTATTACATGATTCGGAAACCAACGAAAATTATAGCAACTTAGCTCATTTGGGAGAAGGACAAGGCAAATTTGAGATTTATAACTCACTTTTGGCCGAATATGGTGTTATGGGTTTTGAATATGGCTATGCAATGGCCAACCCTGACGCTCTCGTAATTTGGGAAGCTCAATTCGGTGATTTCTCGAACGGAGCTCAAACCATGATTGACCAATTTATTGCCGCTTCCGAGTCGAAATGGAACGCCATGAATGGCTTGGTACTTTTACTACCACACGGCTATGAAGGTCAAGGCCCTGAGCATTCAAATGCTCGTCCAGAGCGTTTCTTGCAACTGGCGGCTGAATATAACATGTACGTTTGTACTTGTACTACGCCAGCCAACATCTTCCACATGCTACGTCGTCAATTGGCATTACCTTTCCGTAAGCCATGTATTCATTTATCTCCAAAATCAATGTTGCGTCACCCATTGGCGGTTTCAGCAATGAGTGATTTTGCCGAAGGAACGCACTTCCAAGAAGTTATCGGAGATAAATACGCTGACCCTAAAAAGGTTAAACGTGTATTGCTTTGCAGTGGAAAAGTTTACTACGATTTACTCGATAAACAACAAAAAGAAGGTCGCACCGATGTAGCTATCGTGAGAGTTGAGCAATTACATCCATTCCCGAAAACACAAGTTGAAGCTGAATTAGCTAAATATAAAGCAAAAGAAATTCTTTGGGTACAAGAAGAACCTGAAAACATGGGTTATTGGTCATTTGTATTGCGTGAATTCCCAGAAGTTGGTTTGGGCAATGTAGTGGCTCGTAAATCAAGTGCTTCACCAGCAACAGGTTTCACGAAAGTACACGCAAAAGAGCAAGCTGATCTCGTTGAAAGAGCTTTTGCAGCAAAATAACACCAAAGAAACTAAGTTAGTCTTAGAAATTGTTGATATATAATAAAGAAGAAAAACAGCAGTAGAAAAATAGAATCATCATGGCAATAGAAATGAAAGTCCCTTCGGTGGGCGAATCAGTAAGCGAAGTAACCATCGCTTCATGGACAAAAAAAGACGGTGATTTAGTCAAAATGGATGAAGTTATCTGTGAATTAGAATCAGATAAAGCCACATTCGAATTACCCGCCGAAGCCGACGGAATTCTAAGAATAGTAGCCCCAGAAGGTACTACCCTACCGATTGGAGCATTGATATGCAAAATCGAGGCTGCGGGAAGCACAGCAGTAGCAGCTCCTGCGGCAGCCGAAGCTCCAAAAGCAGCAGCCGAAGCACCAGCAGCACCAGTTCCTACCAAAGTAATTGACGTAGTTGTACCAGCAGTTGGCGAGTCAATTTCTGAAGTTACGATTGCCGCTTGGAGCAAAAAAGGAGGCGATAGCGTAAAAATGGACGAAGTTATCTGCGAACTCGAATCAGATAAAGCCACTTTTGAATTGCCTTCACCAGAAAACGGAGTATTGACAATCGTTGCCCAAGCAGGCCAAGTTGTGCCAATTGGCGGAGTAGTAGCTAAGATTACGGTAGGCGGTGCAGCAGTAGCAAGCCAACCAGCAGCGGCTCCTGCACCAACTGCAAGTGCAGCACCAGCAACTTCTGATTCAAGCTATGCAGCAGGTCATCCATCACCAGTAGCGGCGAAAGTTTTGGCTGAAAAAGGTATCGACCCAGCAACAGTTCAAGGTACTGGCATTGGCGGACGTATCACTAAAGATGATGCTGTAAAAGCTGAAAAACCAGCAGCAGCTCCAGCACCACAAGCAGCAAAACCAGCGGCAACTCCTTCACCAGCAGCCCCTGCTACTGAAGGCGGTAGAGTTTCTCGTCGTGAAAAAATGACTTCATTGCGTAAAACAATCGCCAAGCGTTTGGTTGCAGTAAAACAAGAAACAGCAATGCTCACAACCTTCAACGAGGTTGACATGAAACCAATCATGGAATTAAGAGCAAAATATAAAGATAAATTCAAAGAAGTTCACGGCGTAGGCTTAGGCTTTATGTCATTCTTCACGAAAGCTTGTGCGATTGCATTGAAAGAATTCCCGTTGGTAAATTCATACATTGATGGCGACGAAATCGTTTTCAATGATTATGCAGATATTGCCATTGCGGTTTCAGCTCCACGTGGTTTAGTTGTACCAGTTATTCGCAGTGCAGAAAAATTGAATTTTGCTCAAATTGAGTCAGAAGTTGTTCGTCTGGCAGGAAAAGCCCGTGAAAACAAACTAACGATTGAAGAAATGACTGGCGGAACATTCACTATTACTAATGGTGGTATCTTCGGCTCAATGCTTTCTACACCAATCATCAATGCTCCACAATCAGCTATCTTGGGTATGCACAATATCGTTGAGCGTGCTGTAGTAGTAAATGGAGAAATCGTTGTTCGTCCGATTATGTACGTGGCTCTAAGCTATGACCACCGCACTATCGACGGAAAAGATTCGGTTAGTTTCTTAGTAAGAGTAAAACAACTCTTAGAAGACCCAACAAGAATTCTTTTAGGTGTGTAATCATGACTAAGTGGGAATATAGAACGGTAACTGTTGAAACTGAAGAAGCAAAAACTTTCATAGACAGTCTTAACATTCTTGGTGGTGAAGGTTGGGAACTTGTTTCTACATTTACCATTGAAAATATTGCCAGTAGGTTTCTTGTTAGTGGTACTGAAACTTCTGGAATTGTAGCGGTTTTAAAAAGACCGAAGGAATAAATTTGATAAAAATATTATTCGTCTCATAAAAGAGATAAGCAAAAATATGCAATACGACGTAGTAGTAATAGGCTCAGGGCCTGGAGGATATGTGGCGGCGATTCGCTCGGCACAATTGGGCAAAAAAGTTGCCATCATCGAAAAATACAGTGTTCTGGGGGGAACGTGTCTGAATGTTGGATGTATTCCATCAAAAGCCCTCCTCGACTCTTCGGAGCATTTCTATAATGCTGCTCACCACTTTGCCGACCACGGTATTGAGATTCCAGCTCCAGTAGCAAATCTTAATAAAATGATTGGCCGTAAAAATGGTGTTGTTGAGAAAATGAACGCAGGTATCAATTTCTTGATGAAGAAAAACAAGATTACGGTTCATAATGGTCTTGGTTCGTTTGTTGACAAAAACACCATCAAAATCACAAAAACTGATGGTTCGGAAGAAACAATTACGGCTCAACAAGTAATCATCGCAACTGGCTCGAAACCAACGATTCTTCCTTTCATGAATTATGATAAGAAAAGAATAATTACGAGTACAGAAGCCTTGAATCTTCCTGAAATTCCGAAACATTTAATTGTAATCGGTGCGGGCGTAATTGGTGCCGAATTAGGTTCTGTTTATGCACGTTTAGGTGCGAAGGTTTCGTTTGTAGAATTTGCCGATTCGATGATTCCGACAATGGATAAAACGATGGGCAAAGAATTACAAAAATCAGTTAAGAAACTTGGTGCAGACTTCTTTTTCAATACGAAAGTAACAAAAATCGAAAACTCAGGCGAAGAAGTTACCGTAACTGCTGAAGCTGCCGATGGAAAACCAGTTGAAATCAAAGGTGACTATTGCTTAGTTTGTATTGGTCGCCGTGCATATACCGATGGCTTAAATTTAGAAGCCGTTGGTGTAGCAACTGACCGTGGCAAAGTTTTAGTTGACGAACATACTTTGGAAACCAACGTAAAAGGAATTTATGCCATCGGTGATGTAGTTCGTGGGGCAATGCTTGCACACAAAGCAGAAGAAGAAGGCGTTTTTGTAGCCGAAGTAATGGCAGGACAAAAACCACATATCAACTATAATCTTATTCCTGGAGTAGTTTATACTTGGCCAGAAGTTGCTTCAGTTGGTGCAACCGAAGAAGAACTAAAAGCCAAAGGTGTAGCCTACAAGGCTGGAAGTTTCCCTTTCAAAGCTCTCGGCCGTGCAACTGCCAGTGGCGATACTGATGGTTTAGTAAAGGTTTTAGCTGATACTGCTACTGATGAAATTTTAGGTGTACACATCATCGGAGCAAGAGCTGCCGATATGATTGCCGAGGCCGTTACAGCAATGGAGTTCAGAGCAAGTGCCGAAGACATCGCTCGTATTTCACACGCTCACCCAACATACATGGAAGCATTGAAAGAAGCTGCTTTGGCCGCAACCGCCAATCGTGCGATTCATTCATAAGAAACATTTTCTATTCCTGAAAAGCCCTTCATTTAGTGTGAAGGGCTTTTATATTTTATAATGATTCCATTTCCAAACCCAATTTTCTTAAATTTGCAGGCCGATAAATATTAAAGCATGCAAAAACTCATCGAAAACTCGCCAATCAAATGGCATCATCTACTTTTTTTTAGTCTTTTAGTCGCTATCATTCCTCATACTGGCTTTTGGTATGATCTGAATAACGACTGGCCTCGTTGGTCGGCTTATGCCTTAGAACATGGCTTAAGCCAAATCTATAATTCTGACACCAACTATATGCCTATTTATCTGCACGGCCTCTACTGGTTTGGCAAACTTCACGGTACAAAAGAACTCATTTACGCCAATAGCTATCAACTAAAATACTTCTTTTTATTGTTCGATTTTGCGGGAGCAATCGCTATTGCTTATGCTCTACGTCAGTACTATACTCGCCAATTTGTTGAATATATGTTGCTCTTCAACATGGGTTATTTGTACTGCACCACAATTTGGGGACAACTTGATAGCGTTCCGACTACTATCGTAATTATAGCCATCATCTGTCTGTTCGAGCGAAAACTCCTTTGGGCATCACTTTTCTGTACATTATCAATTTATGCGAAACTGCAAGCCATCGTTTTTTTACCATTTTTTGCTATACTACTTATTTATCAGCTGAGTATAAAATTTGATAAAATGCTGATTCTGAAAATGTTGGCAGTATCTATCATAGCTCAACTCATTTTGCTCAGCCCATTTATTTTAGGCGGAACTTTCAGCAATTTCTTAAAAGTCGTACGAGAATCAGTCGGCTTTTTTCCTCGTGTTTCGGTCAATGCTTTTAATATTTGGTATTTATTCCTCAAAAAAGACCCCAGTACCATCAATGATACCTTGATCTTTGCAGGGCTTACTTACAAAAAATGGGGCTTTATTATGTTTTTTACACTATCAGCCATTACATTTTTACCATTGATAATCAATACATTAAATAGAATACTTTCTAAAAAAACCTTAGACCAAGAGTATTATGCTATTCTTTGGCTAACGGCCGCTACTACCGCAATTGTATTCTTTTTTGTGAATACCCAAATGCACGAACGATATTCGTTTCCTGCTATTCCGATGTATTTTGCTTATGCCTTACTTACTAATCGTTATTCCATTTTTGCCCTAACTTCGATTGCTCATTTGATGAATGTCGATGGCACAAATAAATATTTAGGAATAAACCCTTTTAAACCAGAGTTTACTGCAATGATTTTCGGAGTAATACTGCTAATGTCATTCCTAAGCCTTTATAAAGGCTTTAAGTTGAGATTGAATATTTCATAAATTCCAAAAATATAATAAATATAAATATTTCAAAATAAATTGAAAATAAATAGTACAACTTTTGCTTGTGTCATTTCACTAATAGCTTGCTCACATAAAATGAACCCAGATAAATACAAAAAAAGTCAGATAATTTTTGGGAGTGGCGGCGGCTTTACGAACTTAGTAAATGAATATCATCTACTCGAAAATGGTCAACTTTACCATAAAAAAAGTACAGACACCTCTTTTACAGAACTCGGCAAACAAAATACCGATTCAGTTAAGATACTTTTTGCTAAAACCAAAATCTTATTTGAAACGAACAAAGGGTTTCGTGAACCTGGCAATATGTATTACTTTATAAAATTTAAGCACGATTCTGTCAGAAACGAGATTATCTGGGGAGCGTCAAAAGAAAGCACTCCAGCAAAAGCAAAAGATTTATATAAAGAATTGATGAATTTAGTACATTTGAAATAATTTAGAGGAACTCCACAAGACAAATTTCCAACTTATTAATAACCTTTTGCATAAAAATACCTCACCAAACAAAGCTCCCAAATAATATGAGACTGACTTTTATCCTTCTCTTTTTTGCCATAACAAGTACTTTCGCTCAGAAAGGCTTCGACAAAAAACATAAACCACTGGCAGGTAAAACTACCCTTCCACAAGGACAATTTACAGAAATTAACGGGCAAAAAAACGATAGAAATACTCGTCAGTCAAGTTTGCCTTCACTCTCAACGAAATTCGTAAACAAACTTAAAGTAACGCACGATAGTGAGACAGGTGGAGTTTTAATGATTGAAAATCTATCAAAATCCACGGCACCCAATGCACGAAAAGGCTTACAGGCAATGGCCATTGATTTTTTAGGTGATGTAAAAACTGCTCTGAAAATAGAAGATCCCAATCAAGAACTCGAAATGATAAACATGGAGTCGGACGAAATCGGTATGACTCATATCCAGCTTCAACAAAAATATAAAGACATCCCCGTCTATGGTGGCGAAATTTGGCTGCATACCAAAGGTGATAAAATTGATATTTTGAATGGTCGTAATTTTCCAACTCCCAATTTAGCATCTATCTCTCCTACCCTTTCTGAAGATAAAGCAATTGCGTTTGCAATGGCTGATGTCGGCAAAAAATCAATTGTCCAGCAAGCAGGCGTTACTGGCAAATTATTGGGCAAAATGCAAAATACAGCCGAGTTAATCATTTTTCATAAGGATGGAAATTTTGCTGATGAGCGTTTGGCGTATAATCTAACCATCCGTCCTAATTTACTGGAACGCTGGACTTACTTCATTGATGCCAATACGGGAGAAGTTCTAAAGAAATTCAATAATACTTGCTCGCTCAATAATCCTTTTACGGCCACCGCTCGTGACCTCAATAATATTTCTCGCTCATTCAGCGTACAACAGTCAGGCAGCACTTATTACATGCTTGATACACAACGTCCGATGTACAACAAAACAACTTCAAAACTTCCCGATGACCCAGTCGGTGGAATTTGGACGATTGATGCTTTGAATTCTACATCGGATAATATGAAGTATGACCAAGTAAAGTCAAACAGTATCAACATTTGGAGTGCAACGGCAGTTTCAGCTCATTATAATGCGGGTCTATGCTATGACTATTATCGTACAAAATTTGGCAGAAATTCACTTGATGGCAAAGGAAGTAGCATTATTTCGGTAATAAACATCGCTGATGATGACGGTAGAGGCATGGATAATGCTTACTGGAATGGTGAATTTATGGGTTATGGTAATGGCCGTGATGCTTTCAAACCTTTGGCTGGGGCATTAGATGTGGCTGGTCATGAAATGACTCACGGAGTGGTAGAAGCAACCGCTCGTTTAGAATATCAGAATCAATCAGGGGCTTTGAATGAATCGTTTGCTGATATTTTTGGCGTTTTAATTGACCGTGACGACTGGACGCTGGGCGAAGATGTAATCAAAGCAGGTTCGTTTCCGTCAGGTGCATTGCGTAGTTTGTCAAACCCTAATCAAGGTGGAAGAAATGACCCTGGTTATCAACCCCGAACGATGTCACAGTATGCCAATCTACCCAACACCGATGAAGGTGATAATGGGGGAGTTCACGTAAATAGTGGTATTCCGAACTATGCTTTCTATTTATTTGCGTCAAATGCCAACGTTGGTAAAGACAAAGCCGAACAAGTTTATTACCGAGCATTAACAAAGTATATGACACGTACTTCTAAATTCGTAGATGCTCGCTTGGCAGTTGTGAGAGCGGCGGCTGATATTAATGGAGACACGTCGCCAGTTGTTGCGGCAGCAAAAGCAGCCTTCGATGCCGTAGGTATTGCCGACCCAAGTGGTAGCAGTAGCAACACAACTCCTCCACCAGTTCCAACGCAAACGCAACAAAATATTCCTGTCAATAACGGTGGTGATTTTATCTTAGTTTTCGAGCCATCATCGGGCAAACTTTATACAGCCAAAGCTAACGCTCCAGTGAGCGACTACAAAGTTATTTCATCAAGTGGTTGTTTGGGAAAACCAAGCGTTACTGACGATGGAATGGTAGCTTATTTTGTGGGTTCGGATAAAAATATTCGTAGAATAAACCTGACAGGTGCTTTCACTGAAAGCAAATTATCAAGCGATGGGGTTTGGGGTAATGTTGCTATCTCGAAAGATGGTAAACGCTTAGCAGCACTGACCGACGAAGGCGATAAATACATTTATATTTATAATCTCGAAGATAGTGGCAAAGGCTACCGATTAACTTTGTACAACCCGACTTACTCTACTGGTGTAAGCACTGGTGAAGTGCAATATGCCGACTCTTTCGAGTGGGATTATTCGGGAGAAAATATCATTTATGATGCTTTCAATAGCGTAAAAAGTATCTCTGGAACAATCGAATTCTGGGATGTAGGTTTCATAAAAGCGTGGGATTTGACCAAAAATGCCATTGGAAGTGGTAAAATTGACAAACTGTTTACTGACCTCGAAGCAGGTGAAAGCATCGGCAATCCATCTTTCTCGAAAAATTCTCAGGATGTAATCGCTTTTGATTATTTTACTGAAGAAGAACCCGATACTTATTACCAAATTGCAATTGATTTAAGTAAAACGGGCGATGATGCCATTGATAGTATCAATGAAAACAATGATGTCGGCTATCCTGGGTATTCTCGTCTGGATGATAAAATGCTATTCAATACCCTCAATGGAAAACAGCAAGATGTCAATATTATTAATATAGATAAAAATAAGATCTCACCTTCGGGAACTGCAAAAATGTTTTTACCCGATGCTTCATGGGCAGTTTGGTATGCACAAGGCACAAGAAGTACAACAACCACCAAAACCGATCAAACTATTAATTTTGGTACAATTGCTGACAAAAACATTGGCGAAAGTTTCACAGTTTCAGCTTCTACGAGTTCAAACTTAGCCGTGACATTTTCGGTAGGCTCTGGCGATCTTTCAATCTCTGGAAATACAGTAAAAGTAGGAACAAATGCAGGAAAAGCGAGCATCAAAGCTACCCAAGCTGGAAATACCCAGTTTAATGCTGCCACCACAACTCAAACATTTTGTATCATTCCAGCTACGCCACGAATCACTTTAAGTGGTGGAAACTATGTAATTTCGGGCGGTAAAAACTTCCAATGGTATGTAGGCGGAAATCCAGTTGGTGGACAAACAACGGCTACTACTTTAAAGCCTGACCTAAACGGCGTTTATACCGTAAAAGCCATTACTGATGATGGCTGTTTTAGTGCAGCATCGAATGGTATTGAGAATAAAATTGCGGTATTGGCCAACGAACCAAATGAAAGTATTAAAGTTGTGATATTCCCGAATCCAACGGCCGACGAACTCAGAATTGAATTACCAACAGGTGCAATATTTAAAGAAGCAAATTTCTATTCAACAACGGGTCAAAACATGATGAGTTTCGACAAACTCTCTAATGATAATTCATTAAATATCAGAAACTTACCAAAAGGATTATATTCAGTAAAAATCGAAACTTCGCAAGGAAGTGCCGTAAGAAAAATCATCAGAGAATAATATATTTGTCATTCAAAGACTAAAACCTCGTCAAATGCCTTGGCGGGGTTTCTTTATCCATAACCTTTTATAACTATGAATAATAAAGAAATTGATGGATTGTTTGCAAGCGAACAAGAGCATCTTAGTAAATTGCACAAGATTGTAGAGCAGACAATCAAAGAAGAGCAATTAATCGTGAATAATTTGCTCAATCCACCCAAAGAAGTGATTTCTCGTGGGCAAGCGATTTCGGATAAAGTGGCACAATTTGGCGGAAGTTGGAAATTTATTATTCTTTTCAGTGTTATTCTTACAGTTTGGATAATAGTCAATGTAACACTTCCCGAAAAAGATAGATTTGATCCTTATCCATTTATTCTGATGAATTTGGTTTTATCAACCATTGCAGCACTGCAAGCTCCGATAATTATGATGAGCCAAAATCGCCAAGAAGAAAAAGACAGAATGAGAAGCGAAAACGATTACTTGGTAAATCTGAAAGCAGAAATGGAAATTAGGGGTTTACACCAAAAAATTGATTTACTGTTGGAAGAACAAATCAAAACTTTGTTTGATACCCAAGCCAAACAGTTTGCCTTACTCGAAGAAATCAATGAAAAATTAGAAAAACATTTAAAAAATAAATCATAAAACCTTATTATATCAATTCATTAACACGATATGTCAACCTTAACATCACCTGTAAGAGTACTCGTAGTTGGCTGCGGAAACATGGGAGCATCGCACGCACAAGCGTATCAATTAATTGATGGATTTGAAATTTGCGGTATTGTATCAACAGGAAAAAGCAAAGAAGTTCTCAACGAAAAATTGGGTGGCGGCTATGCCTTATTTTCTGACTACGCAACTGCCCTTGCCGAAACCAAACCCGATGCCGTTTGTATCTCAACTTATCCTGATACCCACGAAGCATTCGCTATCATGGCTCTCGAAAGTGGCTGCCATGTTTTTATCGAAAAACCACTGGCAGATACAGTTGAAGGCTCAGAACGAGTAGCTGCTGCTGCCCAAAAGGCTGGCAAGAAATTAGTAGTTGGTTATATTCTGCGTCATCATCCATCATGGGAAAAATTTGTAGAACTCTCTCATGAACTCGGCAAACCTTTGGTGATGCGTATGAACCTCAATCAACAAAGCCACGGCGTAATGTGGGACGTTCATCGTAATCTAATGAAAAGCCTCAGCCCGATTGTTGATTGTGGCGTGCATTACATTGATGTGATGTGTCAAATGACTCGCTCGAAACCGCTCCAAGTAACGGCCATCGGAGCAAGATTGACCAACGATATTGCCGAAAGCAATTATAACTACGGACAATTACAGATACGTTTTGAAGATGGCTCAGTGGGTTGGTACGAAGCAGGTTGGGGGCCAATGATGAGCGAAACAGCCTTTTTTATTAAAGATGTAATTGGGCCAAAAGGTTGTGTTTCGATTGTAGCAAAAGAAGCGGGTGGCAGTGGAAAATCAGATAATGTTGATGCTCATACAAAAACAGAGTCATTACGTTTTCATCATGCCGATATTGACGAAAATAATCAGTTCGTAAAGCAAGATACATGGTTTAATTTGAGCGATGAACCTGACCATCAAGAACTTTGTAACCGTGAACAACGCTATTTCTTGAAAGCAATCGAAGAAGATATTGATTTAACCGACCATGTGCAAGATGCCGTAAATAGTTTAAAAATTGCATTTGCTTGTGATGAGTCAGTGCGGACGGGGCAAGTAGTTTATCTATAATTTTTTCAAGTGCCAAAACAAAAACGTCTCAAAGAAATCTTCGAGACGTTTTTGCTTTATGAGTAGTATATCTGCAAAAATCATTTAGTAAACAACTAAGAAAGAAATACTGACTCATCTACGATTTCTTTAACATCATCAAGCTTTCCCAGCATTTTTCTTAGCCTGAACCTCTGCTCTCGTATCTTTAGCCCATTTAGCAAGTGTAGCCATTCCTGCTCTTACACGAGTACCAGCAGCATTGTTTCCTTTGTCATAAAATTTTTCAAAATCTCCTGATAAAGAAGCCACAAGGTCAGTTAATTCTTTGTACTTATCCATGATAGAAATAAAAGGTTTTTGGGTGAATAATGAAAGTATTTGTTGATTATTGAATAGTATGTACTTGCAAGTTAGATATATTATAAAATATTACAAATTTTTCATTAAAAAATACCATCAAAATCGCCTTATTTTTATCTAAAACTAAAAAAGTCTGGCCAAAACCAGACTTATCTCAACAAATAATCAATTCTTGATACTTAAAATCGAAGACCCATATTTATACCAGCTCTTAGGCTAATTGAACCGTAAGATGAATTATAAGCATAGGCATTCGCAATACGCCCAATATCAGTGGTAATACTGAGTAAAAATTTCTCTTTGATTAGAAATTTATAACCAACACCAAAACCAGCAGATGCAATTTTAGGGCGAAATTTTCTAATCGGATTAAAATATCCTACATAATATTTTCCAGCGGTAACCTTCAAAAATGGGGCCACAAAAAAACCTGCATTTCTCTTTTTTTCAGATGTATAATAAAGAAATTCTATTTGTACACTAAAGGGGTTATTTCTTGCTGACCTTAGTTCGTGGTATGGTTTATCAAGGAAAAAAGTTTTTACTACAATTGACTGATAATTATTAATGAAATGTTCGTAAGAAATTGGAATGATACCTCCTACAATAAGTTCAAAGGCATTCACCATAATCTCGTTTTTCTTTACTTTTGGTTTCAATGAATCTTCTTGTGCAAAAAGTGATAATGGAAGAACCATCATTAAAAACAATATTTTTCTCATGACTAATTGTGTTGAAGATTTGTATAAAAAAGGATTCTTACGTACTTAAAACCTAATACCCATATTTGCACCCAATCTTGCCTCAGAAGGTCCAGATAATTGGTAATACCCAGCTTTATTCAGCACACGTCCGATATCAATGGAGAAACCAAATGAAACCTTATTCCTTGATAAAAATTTATAGCCAATACCAAAACCAGAAATTAAGGCATTAACTCTCAATGCTTTGCCAGGAGTATTCAAAAATCTGTTTCCATTATAATCATAATAACTTTCGTATGTTGGTGTGTATTTTCCACCAGTAAATTTCAAAAATGGAGCAAAAAAGAAGCCTGCATTTTGTTTTTTTTCTGAAAAATAGAAATTATACTGTGTCTGAAAGCTAATCACCTTAGTTTGGTCGAATTTTTCTGAGTTAAAATCGCCAGAACTTTTATCAAGGAAAAATGCCTTTACCGTAATTGATTGATTTTTGTCGATAAAACGCTCGTAGCTAATTGGTACAATACCACCAACAATAAGCTCAAAAGCATTAACTATAATCTCGTTTTTATTTACTTTTGATTTCAGTGAATCTACTTGTGCAAAAAGCAATGATGGAAGAACCAACATTAAGAACAATGCTTTTTTCATGACTAATTGTGTTTAAGATTTATATAAGAAGAATGTTTACTTAAAACCTAAGCCCCATATTCATACCAATTCTCAATTCTATTGGAATATATTCAGCATAATAACCTTTTGCATGTACTACACGACCTACATCAGTAGTAAAATTAAGACTAATTTTCTCTTTCCAGAGTAGTTTATAACCTAATCCAAGACCTAAAATTGCTCCGTTTACATCCAATATGGCTTTCTTAAGACGTACCTGATAAATCCCATTATTGTCATAATAACCGCTACTTTCTCCATAATGATACTTGCCTTTGGTAAACTTAAAAAATGGAGAAAAGGAGAACCCTGCATTTTTTTTCTTCTCCGAAAAGTAAAAGTTATATTGTGCTTGTAGGCTAATATAAATATTGTTTGAGTTGAACTCCGTATAACGTTTATCGAATAAGAAAGTTTTTACAGTAATGGACTGATTACTATCAATAAATCGCTCATAAGTAATTGGAATAATCCTTGCTATTACAAGCTCAAATGTATTAATCGAAATCTCATTTTTTTTAATCTTTGTTTTAAGAGAGTCTTGTGCAAAAAGAAAAGATGGCAAGCAAAGCATGAAAAGCAGAAGTGTTTTCATAGAAAGCTATTGTGTAGATTTATAAAAGATATGTGAAGAATGTTAATATTCAGCAAAAAATAAGCTAAACACTAACATTCTTTCAAAAGTATTTGGTATTTACGCCACCGCTAACGGAGCATATTCGCCCGCTTGAAGTTTAGCCTGAACTTTCTCGAAACAATCCATTGTATATTCTACATCTTCAAGTGTATGCGAAGCCGTAGGAATGATACGAAGCATAATAACACCCTTAGGAACGACGGGGTAAATAATTACAGAACAGAAAATACCCATGTTTTCACGCATATCACGAATCAAATTTGTTACAGTCGGTAAATCATAGCTTCCGTGTAAAAAAACAGGGGTTACTGGTGAAGTGGTATCTCCAATATCAAATCCACGCTTGCGGAAACCATCTTGAAGAGCCTTCACGATTGTCCAAAGATTTTCTCTAAACTCTGGGTGATTTTTCATCAATTCCAAACGCTTCATTCCACCCAATACAAAAGGCATTGGTAATGCTTTTGCATAGGTTTGTGAACGCATATTGTATTTCAAGAACATCACGATTTCTGGGTCGGCAGCAATAAATGCACCAATAGCTGCCATTGATTTGGCAAACGTACAGAAATGCAAATCTACTTGGTCTTGCACACCAAAATACTCAGGTACACCAGCACCCGTTTCACCCATCGTGCCAAATCCGTGAGCATCATCAACCAATAAACGGAAGTTGAATTTCTTCTTCAGTTCAACGATTTTATCCAAACTACCAACCTTACCCGACATACCAAATACACCTTCAGTAATCACCAAGATTCCTCCACCTTGCTCTTCAGCCAATTTGGTTGCTCTTACCAAGTTTTTCTCTAAGCTCTCCATATCGTTATGAGCAAATTGGTAGTAAGTACCGCCCTTTGCTTTGTGCAAACGAATACCATCAATCAAACAAGCGTGGCTTTCGGCATCAAACACGATCACGTCTTTTCTATCAACAATACATTCGATCACTGACATAACGCCCTGATAACCATAGTTTAGCAAAAACGAATCTTTTTTACCAACATATTCAGCTAATTGCTTTTCAAACTGCTCATGTAATTCGGTATTCCCTGTCATCATTCTCGCACCCATTGGGTAAGCCAAACCATATTCAGCTGCAGCCTCAGCATCTGCCTGACGCACTTCTGGATGATTGGCCAATCCTAAATAGTTGTTCAACGACCAGTTTAGCATCTTTTTACCCATAAACTCCATGTGTGGGCCAAGCTCACCCGAAAGTTTTGGAAAAGAATAATAATGGTGAGAATTAAGCAATTTCGCCTGTGACCCGATTGGACCTAAATTGTTGAGAGCTTTATCAAAAATATCCTGTGCCATTTTTTTAAAATTATAACGGGGTCGCCCGTGCGATAATATAATGATGAATGTTGATTACATCACCTTAAAATTTTACACAAAAATAACGCTTTTTTAGTAGGAAACCAAACACCGATTTCTTTGAAAAATCCTATCTATACAAAATGTGCAATATTTTTAGGGCATATTTAAAAAATCCAATTCGATTTTAGTGTTAATTAGTGTTTAAATAGTCGATAGACGACAGAAAACAGTCATTAAAAAGCCTTAGCTGTTAATACTACAAACTAAGTATTTTACATTTAGTTGGATTAAACTACAAAAAAATACTGTTGGCCATCAACTGTGGACTATATTTTAAAGTACAGCAAAACTAAATCAATCAAAAGAAAGTGATAAAGTCAATTCGCAAAATATTAATTGCCAACAGAGGCGAAATAGCGGTTCGTGTGATGCGAACTGCTCGTGAAATGGGTATCAAAACGGTTGCGGTTTTCTCAGAAGCCGACCGAAATTTTCCGCACGTAAAATATGCTGATGAAGCTGTTTGCATTGGTCCAGCCGCTTCAAAGGAGTCTTATCTACGAGGCGATAAAATCATAGAAGTTGCCAAAAGTTTGGGCGTTGATGCCATTCATCCAGGTTATGGTTTTTTATCGGAAAATGCTGATTTTTCGAGAAAAGTACAAGAAGCTGGCTTGATTTTCATTGGTCCATCCCCAGAGTCCATTGAAGTAATGGGCGATAAATTATCTTCCAAACATACGGTTGCGAAATATAATATTCCGATGGTTCCTGGTACACCCGATGCCATTACAGACCGTGCGGCAGCCAAAGCAAAGTCGGCCGAGATTGGGTATCCAGTTTTGATAAAAGCCAGTGCAGGTGGTGGCGGAAAAGGGATGAGAGTCGTAGAAAACGAAGCCGAATTTGATGAACAAATGGACCGAGCCGTTGGCGAAGCTATTTCTTCATTTGGAAATGGGGCGTGTTTCATCGAAAAGTATATCACGAAGCCAAAGCACATCGAAATTCAGGTGATGGGCGATAAGCACGGTAATGTTCTTCATTTTTTTGAGCGAGAATGTTCTATTCAGCGACGCCACCAAAAAGTAGTAGAAGAAGCTCCGTCAGCCGTACTTACGCCCGAAATCCGTGAAGCGATGGGCAAATGTGCCGTTGATGTAGCTAAAGCTTGTAACTATTATGGTGCAGGAACAGTAGAGTTTATCGTTGACGAAGATTTGAATTTTTATTTCTTAGAAATGAACACTCGTTTGCAGGTTGAACACCCAGTAACCGAAATGATTACGGGAATCGACTTGGTAAAAGAAATGATATACGTGGCCGAAGGACGTGAATTGAGCATAAAACAAGAAGATTTGAAAATAAATGGTCATGCAATTGAGGTAAGAGTTTGTGCCGAAGACCCAGCCAATAACTTCTTGCCAGATGTGGGAATTTTGCAAACTTATGTACGTCCGCAAGGCAATGGCGTGCGTGTCGATGATGGCATAGAAGAAGGCATGGAGATTCCGATTCACTACGACCCCATGATTGCAAAATTGATTGCATACGGAAAAGACCGCACCGAAGCTATCGAAAAAATGATTCGTGCCATTGATGAATTTAAAATTACGGGCGTGGCCACTACACTACCATTCTGCAAATTTGCTCTTCAACACGAGGCATTTGTGAGTGGTAAATTTGATACTCGGTTTGTGGGTTTATACTTTACTCCAGAGGTTTTGCAGGAAGAAATTCCAACTATAGAATTTGAAATTGCCGCAGTTTTGGCCGTTGAGATATTGAAACGTAAGCAAAATAATAGTTCAGCACAAAATACGCCAACCATAACTCAAACAAGTCAATGGCGTAGAAATAGAGTAAATTTGCGAAGTTAAATTTAGCTATTTTGTGAGATAATCTCTCAAAAACCAAAGACTAATCAAAATAGCAATAACCCTCCACTATTTCTTAGTTAGTGGAGGGTTTATGTTTTTCAAACAATTGAAAGATACAATACCACTGATAAAATCTGTATATTTGTCAAAAAAGATTAGTTATGGGAGAATCCGACAAAAAAAAGCGGTATACTATCGAAGAATATTTTGCATTGGAAGAAACAAGCGAAATTCGCCACGAGTATTTTGATGGTGAAATTTTTGCAATGGCTGGTACTACACTTAATCATAGTAGATTAGCCAGTAATATCGAATTTTCATTAAGAAAACAGCGAAAACAACATTGTGATGTATTCAGAGAAAGTGTAAAACTTGAAGTCATCAAAGATTTCTATTATCCCTACCCTGATGTGATGCTAACTTGTAATCCGTTTGATTTGAAGCAGAAAAACAAAATCGCACATCCGAGTTTGATTGTAGAAGTTTTATCAACCTCGACCGAAAAATATGATAAAACAGTCAAACTAAAAAAATACAAAGCAATAGCCTCGGTGCAATATTATATGTTGATTTCTCAGTACGAAATGAGCGTTGAATTATACAGTAGAGTCAGTGATGCCCTTTGGACTTATGAAGAATTCACTGAACAAAATGCAATGATTAATCTTGAAAAACTCGAAATAACTATTTCTTTATCAGATATTTACGAAAATATTGTATTTGAGAAAGAGGAAGATGTTGAGTAGGCATCTCATTCAACACGCTCAACCACTTATTTTACTTCCCACTCATCAAAAAGCCAACCAAACCTTCAAATCTCCACTAATCAAAATTTGCTTGCCGCCACTCATTTTACTTGTTAATTTTGTCTCATTAGTCAGCTCTCACACCCTGCTTGGGCCTCGTGCGTAGAACTGGATGTTTTACATTCAAATTCTGTACAACAATGAAAACTCATAACAGCACACTCGTATTTTTAGCAATCCTGATTGCTATCATCAATTTGGCTTATGCCGCTTATTCGTTTGCCAATCTACCCGCCACCATTCCGATTCACTTTGGTATTGATGGAAAACCCAACGGCTGGGGTGAGAAATATACAATTTTCTTTATTCCACTCATCAATTTGGCTTTGGTTGGCTTCATGGCAAGCGTGCGTAAGAATCCGTTTAGTTACTTAAATTTGCCAATTAAGTTAAGCAATAATAATTTGGAAGAAAGAATGAAACTCGGCCGACAATTATTAGATTTGATTTCGATTTGTATCAGTACACTCTTCTTTTTTATTGAGCTTAACATCGTAAAATCAAGTCAAAATCCAATATCAAGCAATGGGATATTTTTTGTAATCATCAGCATTGTGGCGGCAATTCTTGGTTTTTCGGCTTATTATACAAGTAAGATTAATAAACTGGCAAAAAAAAATGCCCCGAGAGTAGCTACTTTCGGGGCATTTTTTTGTATATCTTTCTTCTTTACTTTCCAGTATTTCCACTCATTTTCTGTATCTGCTGACGCTCATAAAAATTAATAAAATCTTCGAGTTTATCAACGGGTATTCGTCGAGCAATGATTTTCTTATCCTTATCTAAGATATAATTAGTTGGCGTAGAATATACATCAAAGTTTTTTCTAAAATAATATCTACCTTTCGAGTCCCAAAGATTTAACAGCGGTTGAGTTTTATAACCATGCACAAAGTTGTTCATTTTTTTGGTATCATATGCTACGCTCACGTTATAAATCGTTGCTTTATCTTTGTTTTTATTATAAAACTCCATCAACTTCGGTGCAGATTCTTTACAGTGACCACAGTCTGGGTCGTAAAAGTGAACGATTGTATATTTAGTTTTGCTCTGCATTGGATTATATTCTCTACCCAAAGAATCAGCAACAATCAAGGTCGGAAATACAAAACCTGTCTGTAAAGGCTTCAAAATATCAACTCTTTCTTTGAATTTTGCACGTTGTGTTGAATCCAACCAATCGGCATCTTTCAGATAATAGTTTTCAGCTAAGTGAATAAATACACCGTCAAGTCCAACTATTTCATTGTTTTCGTATTTATTCGTCACCCACCACAAGGCCCAACGGTACACTTCTTGGTTTTTCTTGGCAAGTTTCAAAACTTTATCGGCATCATGATTGACAGAATCGGTTGTTTGATAAACCAAATCCTTAAAATATCGCTCCATACGGCTGTGAATAAACGGCGAACGAAGTAGGCGGTCATCAGCAAAATCAAGATTATCGAAATAATGTCCTTTATAATAATTAAATAGATACGTAGAATCTGGACGGCCATTGGCCTTTTTAGGCAACACCGTTGGTAATTCAGGGTCGATATTTGCTTTAATTACTTTCGCTGCAAATGTACCTTCGTTTTCTTTGACTATATTCTTCATGTAAGTATCTACTTCCTTCTGAATCAGTTCAACTTTCTTACGGTTCATTTCTTGCGAAGTTGGGTCGTTTTTCATTTTTGCCATCGCACTCATTGCTTCGGCTTCTTTACTTTTATCTTGCAAGAATTTACGATAGCCAAATAAAATCTCATTCTCTCTTGAGCCTTTAAATTTCACCGAACCAACAAAATCGGTTGTATCGCCCTCAATTTCCATAAATTGTTCTTTACCATTTATTGCAAAATCATAGTATTTCGATGGTGAAAGTACAATCAGATAAATCCCTCCTTTGAGTGGGTCTTTGCCCTTAAAATTAAGTTCGCCATTCTCAACTTTGGCCGAATCAACCTTGATATATTGATTATAACCAAAAAAATGAGCCAAATGACAAGTTCTTCCTTCAGTAACTCCTTTCATTCGTACTTTGATTGAGTGACCATCTTGGGCAAAACTTTCAGTAGAAAAAATAAGCGAAGCAATCAATAATAGGCTTTTGAAATAGCGGAACGCCGCTCGGCTAATTCTCATATTAGTACAGGTTTTATTCATTTTATATTATTTCACAAAGATAAATACTTAATTGCGTGTTTTTTGTTAAAGGCTTGTTAATTTAGCTATCGAGTAAATGTACGAAAACACTAAAGCCTCAGTTTTTTTCTAAAATTAAACGAATTCTAATGTTTTATATTGTTTCTAAGTTTCTAACATTTGTAATTATGCCCATCGGTATTTTGTGTTTGCTGTTGGGTTATGCTATCTATACAAAAAATCGTACCAAATCGAAGAAAGTAATCATTTCGGCATTTGTTTTTTTGTATGCATTTTCTAATCCATTGATTATCAACGAATTATTACTTTGGTGGGAAGTGCCTCCAACCTCAATCTTGAGCGTAAAAAAACACGATATTGGCATTATTTTGACTGGAGGTACAATCAACGAAGAAAAACTACCTCAAGAAAATACCTTTCTTGGAAAATCAGCTGACCGAATAGCTCAAGCAATAGAACTATATAAACGAGGTAAAATCAAGAAGATTTTGATTAGTGGGGGTGAAATAAGTGTTTTGGGGAAAAGTCCTAAAAAAGAGATTGAAGAGATTGCTAAGTATCTGATTATTAGTGGAGTAATACAAGAAAATATACTTTTAGAAGCCCACTCGCAAAACACACGAGAAAATGCCGAAAACTGCTCGAAGATTCTGAAAAAACATTTCAAAAATCAATCATATTTATTAATTACCTCGGGTTATCACCTGAGAAGGGCAAGTGCTTGTTTTGAGAAAGTAGGTGTACAAGTAGATACTTTCGGGGCAAATTATCTTTCGCATGGACGAAATTATTATTGGTATAATATCTTACCGAAAGAAGATTATTTTGCTCATAGCCAGTTGATTTTCAGAGAAATAATCGGCTACTGCACTTATAAAGCAATGGGCTGGATTTGATTATTAATGGAGAATTGAGAATGAATAATGGAGAATGAATTTTGACAAACATTTTCAATTCTCCATTATCCATTCTCAATTATTACATGCTCAATATATGCACCATTCTCAACAAATCGTCGTGAATTGGTTTTGGTTTTTTGATAGTATCAATGAACGGTGTGTAAACCATTTCATTGTTTACAACCCCTGCCATTACATTTTTATAACCTTTAATCAAGCCTTCAACTGCACCTAAACCCAGACGGCTCGCCAAAATACGGTCGTAAGCAGTTGGTGTACCACCACGCTGAATGTGTCCGAGCGTTGTTACACGAATATCGAGTTTGTCAGCAACTTGATTCTTTATCTTTTCAGCAATATCAACGGCGTGACCTTCCTCGTCTCCTTCGGCAACCACTACGATTGATGAAGATTTCGATCGTGACCAGCCATCTTTTAATGTACTTACTACTTTTTTGAGTGGCGTATGGGTTTCGGGAACCATTACAATTTCAGCACCACCACCAATACCCGATTGAATGGCAATATAGCCTGAGTCACGACCCATTACTTCGATAAAAAATACACGGTCGTGTGAGTCAGCGGTATCTCTAATTTTATCAATGGCTTCGAGTGAAGTATTTACGGCTGTATCAAAACCAATCGTATAATCAGTTCCATAAAGGTCATTATCAATTGTGCCTGGACAACCTACCGTAGGAATTTCATATTCATTATAAAAAACCTCAGCTCCCGTAAATGTTCCGTTTCCACCAATGGCAACCAAACCTTCGATTCCTGCATTCATTAAGTTTTCGTAAGCTTTTTTACGGCCTTCAGGAGTCATAAACTCTTTACTTCTCGCCGATTTTAGCATCGTACCACCACGCTGAACTATATTACTTACTGATTGTGAATACATCGGAAAAATATCACCCGAAATCATTCCATTATATCCTCTTCTGATACCGTAAACTTCCAAACCATGATATATTGCTCCTCTAACTGCGGCTCTGATGCAGGCATTCATGCCAGGTGCATCTCCTCCAGAAGTAAAAACTGCTATTCGTTTCATCTTAATATTTTCTTAATTT
This sequence comes from Emticicia sp. W12TSBA100-4, assembly GCF_040253585.1. Taxonomy (NCBI): domain Bacteria; kingdom Pseudomonadati; phylum Bacteroidota; class Cytophagia; order Cytophagales; family Leadbetterellaceae; genus Emticicia; species Emticicia sp. W12TSBA100-4. The sequence continues at coordinate 362,969 of NZ_JBELAU010000004.1, read as the reverse complement.
TGCTTAAGTATTTAGCCTATTACCATTCTCTCTCCAACTTCTTCTGCACTCGGCACAAAAGTAATTAGTTTTCTTTACTTCTCCCAAACTTTCATTATTATTCATTAACAATATTGTTCTGCAAAAAGGGTTTTTATCGAAATTAAATTCTTTTTTATGATTATTTATAGAATTTATTGTATATTATTATTTTTTCATAGAGAGATACACTATTCCTTTACTTACCTGACTACAAACATAATAATATATCGAAAAAGACAAAAAACAACGCATAAAATTCCTCAAAAACTAATATTTTTTGTCGTCAGTATTAAGTAATTTTTAAAGTCTGTACTTAATGACTTTTAATCGTTTCAATAGCTGGATAAATGCTATTTGAAGTTGTGTTGAAACTTTGAATATGAGCCGAAAATAGAACTATTTCGCAAAGTCTATTTTTTCTTCTAAAGTTAGTCAAACTATCTCAACATTCAACCTTAAAATAGTATTTTTAAATAGAACAACTCAAAAACCACACTTCAATAAATTGATTATCAGCAGATTATAAGTTATTTGACATTTGTTTTTTTTTGGCATACTATTTGAGCTTTTTTGGGCAATAACGGTAATGTATTCACCGCTTAACCCAAAGAGTAAGCCAAAGACTTACACTTAATCTTTTAAAAAATGTCAGGAATAACTTTACCTTTCAAGAATCTCCGTCTGAGAGTCGGAGTATTTATTTTACTTCTTTTGAGTGCCTTTAACTCAATTGCACAAAGCGAAAATGTTGGAATCGGAACTACAAAACCCGATAATTCAGCACTATTAGACCTAACCTCTACATCAAAAGGTCTACTAATTCCACGTATGACTCTTGCTCAAAGAGCAAACATCAAGAGTCCAGCAACGGGTTTGATGGTCTATCAGATTGATTTCTTCACTGGCTTTTATTTCTTTGATGGAGCTTCATGGAAAGGACTTTATGCTCGTAATACCGATGGTGCAGCCATCACATCTGAACCAACTGGTAGTTCAGTTAAAACGAGTGAAAATAGTTGGAATTTAGGTGGAAACAGTGGGTTAAATTCTGACTTCAACTTTCTTGGTACCTTAGATACTACATCGTTGGTATTCAAGGTAAACAATTACCGCTCAGGTTTGATTGATTATCGTTTTGGTAATACTTACTTAGGTTATAGAGCTGGTTATCGTAGTCATGGCTTCAATTCGATTGCCATCGGTGCTTATGCTTTGCACGATTCAAATTTAGGTCTTAACAATGTTGCCATAGGTTATCAGTCATTACTTAATAGTCAAACAGGTAGTGATAACATAGCTTTGGGGGCCAATGCCCTGTATAGTAATATAACAGGTTCTCAGAATATTGGTATCGGAACACAGGCAGGACAACGCTCTAAAGGAGATGGAAACATTTTTATTGGCCACAAAGCTGGGGTCAATGAAGTTGGCGACAATAAGCTATACATTGATAATAATATCAAAGATGTTCCGCTCATTTATGGAGATTTTGAAAAAGGCTATGTGGGTATCAATACTCAAAGCCCAGAAAGTGCCTTTTCAATTGATAGTAAATCACTAAATATCAGCGGTTTAGAATTTAAACAACTTAACAGTAATTCGCCGACCGAGCAATCAAATCTGAGAGTATTATCAGTCGATAGTAAAGGGCGTGTTATTTTAGTAAAAGATTCAGTTGGAACAAGTTCAAATATACCTGTATCAGTACCAAATTACTGGTCGTTGAAAGGAAGTTCAATCGAAAATAATAATTCTGGTGATGTAATAGTAGGCAATTTACGTTTCAAAAGTCTCCGTACAATTTCGCCAGCAGTTAAGTCAAATGGAAAAGTGTTGACAGTTGATGATAATGGGTTGATTGTTTTAGCTCGTGATTCAGTTGGTACTTCGTCTCCTGCATTTTGGGGATTAAATGGAACTACCCTATCAAACACCAACTCAGGAAGAGTAATATTAAATGGTCCGATACAATTGAGCAATATTAGAGCCTCAAATACTGCATTTCGCTCTTATGGAAAAGTATTGACGGTTGACGATAACGGAAATTTAATTTTAGTAAGAGATTCAGTAGCCGCCGCAAACAACATTCCTGTAAGTCCATCACCATGGAATGTCAATGGAAATAATATAGCAAATAGCAATTTAGGAGCAGTTTATATAAATAATAGCTTGATTTTATCGAAGTTGAGTAGCAATAATACTGTGACTATTTCGGCACAAAAATTCCTTACTGTTGATAATGCAGGAAACGTAATTTTAGCAAATGTTCCGTCAAGTACCATTGCAAATCCTACTTCAGACTGGAATTTAGACGCCAATAATCTTACTAATAAAAATACTGGTGGAGTGTATGTAAATAATGGTTTGTGGGTAAAAAATGGCTTCAGCTTACAATCGGGTACACTCGAATTAAATAGTGCCACAGAAAATAAAAGTGGATTACAATTCACTCAATTGAAGGCTTCAAATCCAGCAGCAAAAGGCTACGGAAAGGTGCTTTCGGTTGATGATAACGGAAACGTAATTTTAGTACGTGACTCGGTGGGTGTTGCTGGGACAATCGTTAATGCATCTTCCCCTTGGACAATCAGCGGAAATGACATTGTTAACTCAAACCTCGGCAAAGCTTATATCAATAACGGTTTATCTGTAAAAAGTGGCATCACTATTGAATCAGGAAACTTGGTTACTAATGGCTCTTTAACTAACCGTAGTGGACTGGTATTCAACCAATTAAAACTATCTTTTCCTGCTTCGAAGCCATCAGGTAAAGTACTCTCAATTGATGAAAACGGCAACGTAATTTTAGTAAGAGATTCTGTAGGTGTTGCTGGAACTATCATTAACACACCTTCTCCTTGGACGGTAACAGGTGATAATATCAATAATGCCAATACTGGTACTGTATCAATCAATGCCCTAACTTTACCCAAGCTGAGTAGTAATAATACACCGACCATAATAACTCAAAAGGTATTATCGGTTGATGAAAGCGGAAACGTAATTTTGGTTAATACACCAACTACTAATGGCGGCACAACTCCAACAAGTGAACTTTGGAAAACTAATGCTGGCGGGGCAATATTCAATAATAACACCCAAGGAGTTGTGATTACTGCCAATAACGAAGGTACAAGTGGTCTTCAATTTACTAAACTAAATGCGTCCTCAGTAGCTGGAAATAGATATGGCAAAGTACTTTCGGTTGATGATAACGGAAACGTAATTTTAGTTAATGATGGTGTGACAAGTGGTGGGAATAATAATACTGGTGCTGGTTGGACAATTACTGACGGCCGTCTGCACAACGCCAATAATGGAAAAGTAGTCATCGGTACAGGTATTAACTCTTATCCGGGTGATTTCCAATTATATGTAAAAGGTGGAATATTGACAGAAAGAGTGAGAGTGGCTGTTGCTAATTCTGACCGTTGGGCTGACTATGTTTTTGAGCATGGTTACAAATTAATGTCACTCCATGATGTTGAAAAACACATTAATTATTATAAACACTTACCAAACGTTCCATCAGCTGAACAAATGGTAAAAAGTGGAATGGATGTTACTGAAACAAGTGCTAAGTTATTAGAAAAAATCGAAGAGCTTACGCTATATATGATTAAAGCCAATAAGCAAATTGAAGCTTTAGAAGCAAAAGTAAACAATCTTGAAAAAGTACAAAAATAGTCAACATCTTTTGTATAAATTATGAATAAACTCAAGCATCAAATTTTTCATTTTTTTATAAAAAAATGAAAAATTTGGCACGAAATTATCATATTTCACAATACAAAATTTGTTTTTATAATCATTTGACTGACAATTAGTTGACTATATAGATGTATCGGTTTAAAAAGTTTTTATTTCTAAAAATGGTTTATGGCACAATGATTGCCAAATAAATATAAAAATAATACAAATAAAAAGTACAAGTTATACAACATTGATTTTTATGGGTTAGGGTTTATTTTAAACGCCACAGCACAAGATTGCGGTGGCGTTTTTGTTTTATTTTAAAACTCTCCTATCTTTACCGCACGTTCTACAATATTTTTTAAATCAATGCTAAAGTCAAAATCTATCTCTTATTCACGCACAACAATCACTGAATTAATGATTCCATCTTACGCTAATTTTGGTGGTAAAATTCACGGAGGGATCTTACTTTCACTCCTGGATAAAGTGGCGTATGCCTGTGCCTCAAAACACGCTGGTTCGTATGTCGTTACGGTGTCGGTTGATGGTGTAAATTTCTTACAACCAATTGAAGTTGGAGAACTCCTTTCGCTTCATGCATCGGTCAATTATGTAGGTCGTAGCTCTATGGTAATTGGTATAAGAGTGGTTTCAGAAAATGTAAAAACTGGCGAACAAAAACATACAAACACTTCATACTTTACGATGGTGGCTAAAGACGATAACGGTAAACCAACCGAAGTACCAATGCTCGAACTCGAAGACAAAGACGATGTTCGCCGCTGTCTCGAAGCCATCAAACGCAAACAATTAAAAGAAGCCTACAAAGATGATTTCGATAACGAAAAATCAAGTTTGCACCTCGAAGACAACCTTCATTTACTTGATAATGAGCGAGTTATTGTAAGATAATTATCCGTCCAGCACTTGTTTATCACCCAAGATACTCGTTTTCAAAATCATGATAAAAGCACTTACTATTTCACTGACTTTTTTTCTCTTACATTTTAGTATCTTTGCTCAAAATACTGATATTTACATTTTAAAAAATATCAATCAAAACCGCAACCAAAACCTTGATAAACCCCTCAACGGCATCAGTAAATCGGTTTATCCTTTGAGCGTTGCTCTACCTATTAGTTTGTTGGGTGCGGGACTTATAAATAAAGATAAAAACCTACAACGACAAAGCCTAACTTCATTGGCATCACTGGCGATTTCGATGGGAACTACTTATACTCTCAAAAAAATCATTAATCGTGACCGTCCATACATTACTTATCCTTCAATTCAGCCTTATTACCTCGAAGATGACCCTGCTTTTCCATCGGGGCATACTACGGCGGCTTTTACAACGGCAACTTCACTGAGTTTGACTTTCAAAAAATGGTATGTTGCTGTGCCAGCTTATACTTGGGCAGGGGCAGTTGCTTACTCACGCATGCACTTAGGCGTGCATTATCCGAGCGATGTTTTGGCAGGAGCAGCCATCGGTGCGGGTTCTGCTTGGCTGTGCTATAAAGCCAATCGTTGGTTACAAAGAAAAAAATAAACTTTTTGGCAGGTTGGTAGTTAATAAACTAAGTAAAATGCTTAATCATTAACGACAAAATTTCATTGAAAAAGTCTTGTATCATCATCGGAGCGGGTTTATCGGGTCTCACAGCCGCCCACGAATTAATAAAAAACAATTGGGAAGTAACCATCCTTGACAAAGGACGAGGCGTGGGCGGACGCATGGCAACTCGCCGGGCAGGCGAAGCTCGTTTTGACCACGGAACTCAATACTTTTCCACCAAAACTACTAATTTTCAAGCATTTTCTCAAAATATTATTCAGAAAAACATTGCTAAAGAATGGAATTTGCAAGAATGTGATAAAACTTTTTCGCACGCAAGAGTTATCGGTATCAATGGAATGAATACCATTCCAAAGTTTTTGGCAGAAGGACTAAATATTAAAACAAATGAAAAAGTAATTAGTATTTCGGAAATCGAAAACGGATGTAAAGTAAGTACCGAAACAGGAAATTTCTATGAAGCCAATGCCTTGATTTGCACAGCTCCTGCTCCACAAGCTATTGAGCTATTACAAAAAAGTGAAATGGGATTTACTGAGATTGAAGCTTTACAAAGTATTCATTATCAGCCTTGTTTAGCGGTAATGGTCAATTTAAAAACTCAAACAAATATTCCAAGCCCAGGTGGAATCAGCCTTGAAAATAGTAATGTTTCGTGGGTAGCTGATAATTTTCAGAAAGGAATTTCTCCGATCTTTTCGGCAACTATTCATGCCAACCCTGCTTTTAGTTTAGCCCATTTTGATGATGATTTGACCCAAATCGGGCATCAGCTCCTTTCCGAAATTGTAGATTTAATTCCTGCCGATTCGGTCGAAAGCTATCAGGTACATCGTTGGCGATACAGTTTGGCTTCCGAACGTTACGCAGAAAATTATTTAACTTCAAACTCTACTAAATTCTCTTTGATTTTTGCGGGTGACGGTTTTGGCATTGGCAACATCGAAGGTGCGTATATTTCTGGGAAAAGTGCCGCTCAAAGTCTTTTTATTTGAGCCGTTTTTTCTACGTTAATCATTTATCCATGACACGCATAGCGTGCCATGATAGCGAGCTCTTCGTGTCATGCTGTACATGGCACGAATAAATGTAAGCAACTCCAATTATTCTCTCTAATCACCTGATTATAAGCGAATAAATTTATTTCCTGCAAGTATTTCATTTAGAATTCTTTTCAGTATATTTGATTAAATTCTTTAAAACGCTTGAGCCATGTCTAATAGATTTTTTCCTCTGTTATTGCTCTTGTTTGCTGGGCAAAGCTTCGCCAATGCTATCCTGATTCCGATGGACGATAGCCAGACTAACCATCTAAAAGCCTACGGAATAGCCTATACGACGCTAAAAAACAATACTGAAATCGACTGGTTACTCAATTATCGTGGTGGTAGTTTTCTGATAAATTATACGTCAAATACCCAAAAAGAATGTCTTGTTCGTGGGGTTTCGTTTGAAATAATCTCTGATGCTGATGTGCAAGCACTCAAACAACAAATCTCGAACCCTGATGTAAATATGGAAATCATGCGGCTGCACAAAGCGGCTCGTATTGCGGTTTATTCTCCTTCCAAAATTAGTCTTTCATCGTTTGAAGATACCGATGCTGTCTTGTTAGTGCTGAAATACGCTGAAATTCCTTTTGAAGTAGTTTATGATGAAGAAATTTTGCGGGGCGACCTCAATAAATATGATTGGCTTCACTTACATCATGAAGATTTTACGGGGCAATTCGGCAGAAATATGCGTCGAATGAGCTATAAAGACATGAAGGCTCAAGAAGAAATTGCTCAACGATTCAAGTATAATAAAATTTCAGCACTCAAACTCGATGTTGCTAAAACCATCAAAGCCTATTGTATGGGTGGTGGATTTTTGTTTGCGATGTGCTCGGGGGCAGAAACGCTTGACATCGCCCTTTCGGCCGAAGGTGTTGATATTGTAAGTAGCCGCTTCGATGGTGATAATGTTGACAATAACGCCCAAGAACGACTCGATTTTAATAAAACTTTTGCCTTTGAAGATTTCACGCTTTACCTCAACGATGGAGATGGATATGGCTATAATTCGATGTCGTTTTCTGATATAAATGCTTCCAATGGTCGATTCGATGATGAAAATAACACTTGGTTTAATTTATTTGATTTTTCTGCCAAATGGGATTTTATTCCTGCTATGCTTGTACAAAATCACGAGCATTTGATTCGTGAATTTATGGGGCAAACGACTGCTTTCAATAAAAAAACGGTCAAATCGAGCGTTTTGGTAATGGGAGAAAGTAAAGAATCGAACCGCTATATGTATGGCGAACTGGGGCTTGGTCAGTGGGTATTTTATGGTGGTCACGACCCCGAAGGTCGTCGAGGTTTTCACCGAACACCCACCGACTTGAACCTTTTTCCGCATTCGCCAGGGTATCGTCTTATTTTGAACAATGTGCTTTTTCCTTCAGCTAAAAAGAAAAAGAGAAAGACCTGATTTATAAATAGTCCACGGTCAATAGTCGGCGAGGCCACAGCAGTACAACACCCTCATAATCAAGTATTTAGATATACAAAAATTTAACTGCACCAATTGTAAGGAAAAGTGATTGTCGCCCGCACAAAGTTTCACAGAGGACGTTTACAACGATAAAATTTCTTCCCAAACATTTTTCAAAACTGGGATTCCGTTAGCTGTATTTTTTTCTCGGGTATTCAGAACTCGCTCGCCTGGGAAGGTAATTTTCTTAGAATCATTTATTGGTTTTGATTGATGATAATCTTCAATGATTCGTTCTACGGCTGCCGAAATAGACGAATGATTATTCAGTTTTGAGACATCAATGGCGATATAAACTTGCGAAAGTCGGTATTCTACTTCTTCTTGGCTAATTTCGTACGTAGAAAGTCCACCCGACAACACAACAGACAGAATATCAAGCAAAAGCGAAAGCCCCGCTCCTTTCCAATAACCAACTGGCAACGAACGCCAAGATTTCAGAATCGCATTGGGATCATCTGAGATATTTCCTTCGCTATCATATCCACCAGCAACTGATAATTTTTCACCCTTCATAGCAGCCAATTCCATTGCACCAAACGAATACTGCGACATAGCCATATCCAGCACTATGGCTTCGTTTTCGTAGGGTAAAGCCATCACCAAAGGATTATTGCCCAGCTTGGCATCAGTTGCTCCCCAAGCTGGCATATTAGCTATGGTGTTTGTCCAACCAATAAATACAAAACCTGCTTTGGCAGCTTGCCAACCGTAAGTACCGCCACGCATCCAGTGATTTGTATTTGATAAACCTACACAACCAATTCCGTGTTCTTTGGCCAATCTCATGGCAGCTTCAGTTGCATGAATCGCATTTAGAGGGCCGGGGCCGAGATTTCCATCCCACTGCTCAATTCCCCCAAATTTCGACACTAAGCTTGGCTCTGCATCGGGTTTCACGAAGCCACCTTTTAGGTATTTCACAAACCTTGGGAAACGATTAACTCCATGCGTATAAATACCATCAAGGCTATTGATTGTAAAGATTTCTGCACAAGTTTTTGCTTTGGCTTCACTTAAACCATTACTTAATAAAATACGCTCAAAGGTTGACTGCATTACTGCTTTTGAAATGACCAAAGTATTGCTTTCGGCTGTCATAATTTTTAGGGTTTGGTTAGAATAAAAGGCTTTGCAATGTAGTAAAAAACGGGTATTATCTATATCCCAAAAACCAAATAAATATACAATGCCATCAGCTTACAAAATTTTATTTGTTTAATTTTAAAACAAAAACATTAAACAAAGTATTCTATTAATGTAAGACAATTGATTTGAAATAATCACTAAGGCTTACACTTTAAAGATTTAACAAACTGATAATTAGCAATTTATAAATTATTTTTCAAAAAATAAATCCAGCTCTAATTTTATCTCGTTAGTTAAGTCAACAAATAACAAATGTAAAACTTAAACAATTAACATTAAAGCGATGCGGCGTTCCGCAACACAAATCCAATGAAAAAATTAGCATTAGTATTCGTTTCAGCACTTATCTCATTAAGTACATTCGCACAAAAAGAAAAAACTGTAACAGTAGGTGGAGCACCTATGTATCCATCAAAAAACATTGTTGAAAATGCAGTAAATTCAAAAGACCACACAACGCTTGTAGCAGCAGTAAAAGCAGCAGGTTTGGTAGAAACACTTCAAAGTGCAGGACCATTCACGGTATTTGCTCCAACCAACGCAGCTTTTGGTAAATTGCCAGCTGGAACGGTTGAAACTTTAGTAAAACCAGAAAACAAAGCAACTTTGACAGCAATTTTAACTTACCACGTAGTAGCAGGAAAATTGAATGCTTCGGATATTGCAGCTAAAATCAAAGCTGGTAACGGAACAGCTACTTTGACAACCGTGCAAGGTGGTACATTGAAGGCAATGATGAAAGGCAAAAGTTTAGTTTTGACTGACGAAAAAGGTGGAATGTCAACTGTAACAATTGCTGACGTAAATCAAAGCAACGGTGTTATTCACGTAATTGACACAGTTGTTTTGCCAAAATAATTTGGTTATGAGTCGTTAATGAAAAAGCCAATTATGCAAAACTGCATGATTGGCTTTTTTAGTTTTTATAGCATTTCGTGCAGATAATAAGGATTTTGTTTAAATTCTTCCCAATCGGTCAGTATTTGTTTTTTCAATTTCAGTAATTCGTCTTTATCTGCTAATTCCTTAAACTTAGGTTCTTTCTCCAATTCCTTAAAATAGCTCGCCAGTGCATTACAAAGCGTAAACTGAGCAGTAGCAATAATATCCTTTAATCTATCCTTTTGAATATCATCCTTCGAAAACCAAAGTGTTGTACCTGTCGTACGTGCATTTTCGGCCACATCCATCATTTTTATACTCGGTAAAAGTTGAGTCATATCATCCATTGCTTTGTTCTCATCTTCTTTCTCTACCGAACTTTGATAACCTTTACTTAAAGTATAAATCAGATTGGATACCCGACGAAAATCATAATCCGCACACTCATAAAATTTTTCAAAAATGGCTCTTCGGATTTTTTTCAGGAAAACCTCGCTGGCCATTGTAGCGGTAGATGAAATACGGCTATAAAGTAGCTTTGACAAAACAGATATTTTGATTGATGTTAAAAAGCTGCCATACCGTGAAAGAATATCCCAATTAAGGCTTTGTGTTTCGCTGGTTTCAATTTTGATTTTTTCGATTAATTCAGCTATCTTCTTTTTATAGAACTTCCCTCCTGCTATCAATGCAATGGCTGGTAAAAATAATAAATAACCGAGAGGCTTTGTAAACTTGGCGAAATTGGTCAAGGTTTCGTTTGGCGAACTTACAAGACTAATAGCGTCAGTACCGAAATAAGCAATTAACGATACCACAAATAATGCAATTCCCAATGGTAGCAAACGTTTGGCTTTTTGATGATAGTCATTGATACTTTTATTGAAATCAATTTTAGAAACCTTGGTGTTATATGATGCAATTATTCGGTTGGAAACATCAGCCACAATCATCAGATCAAAAGGCTTGAGTCCTTTCTTTTGGGCGGTTTTGTTACTTCTTCTATTATAAGCCAGCATCATACTCTCAATGCCTTGATTATCAGTAATTCCGCCATCCATTAAACCGAAAGCCGAGCCTTGCACATTTGTTCCATTGGCAGTTTTAAAAATGATACTTTCTTCCAGTTTTTGTTTCATTGTGTCATCACTGGCAAAATCGTTTGGAAAAACCATCGGCTCAAAACCAATCGGAAAGCACGATGAAGCAGCCAACAAATCTCCAACTCGAAGCTGTCGCACTTCTTCAGTATTGGCAATATTCACATAACTATTGCCAATGATATTTTTGGTGTTTTTTTCTGAAGTCTGAAATCGAAAACTATGACCACTCTGAAAGTCAGTGGTATTGATACAAACCTCTTTTATATGTGTATTTTTTGATAAATCCCAGATATTCTCCCACTTCAATCGAAGTAGTTTTTCATCATAAACTTTTGCGAAAGCATTAATAAAATTCTGTTCTTTTGTTTCATTCAACCAGCACTGCTCATCCGATAAAATCTTTATGGCATCTTCTAAGAGTTTTTCTCCATCCATAAATGCCAGTAAGGTCTTTCGGAATTGCGTGAAATCTTCTTTTCGGTGCAACGACAATAAATAAACAACTACTGCAATAGTACCACCCGATGCCGAAGCCATAAATTTAGTACGTTGAAGCAATGACTTTTCTTTAAACACTAAACGGTTCAGGTACATCATAGTTCCTAAAGCAAAAGCAGCAGCTCTAAAACCTCCACCCGAAAAGGCTAAAGCTATTTCATCGAAAGGATTTTGAGGGTAAGATTGAAGATTTTTTTCAGATTTTGATGGCATAAAAGTAGAGTTCTATATCCCAAATATACCGAAAAAAGGAGATAAATCCGAGGGAAGAAAGTTAAATTTAGGATAAGATTATCAAAAAACTTTTGCTTATTCTTATTCAGTTATAAGTTGTAAAAAGAGCTTTTTTAGAACTATTTTTATTGTATTTCATGACATTTCGCAGCTTAAGATTTTATTAATCATTCAATATTAAGAGAAAAGAAAAAGAATTGATTCGCAATAAAATTATTGCAAACCAATTCTACACTAAAATTTTGGCTAATACCCAAATCAATTTACTCCACCTTCAAACTCTTCACAGGGTTCATCAAAGCGGCTTTTAGGGTTTGAAAACCTACTAAAAATAAAACTACAATCATAAACAAAAGCCCAACCATAGCAAACGTAAACCACGTAATATCAACTCGATACGAGTAGTTTTCTAACCATTTTTGCATACCTATGAGCGTAAACGGTAATGAAATAGCAACCGCTATGAGCATCAAAACCAAAAATTCTTTCATAAACAAAAGCATAATACTCCAACTCGATGCACCAAGCACTTTTCTAATGCTTAATTCTTTGGTTCGCTTTACGATATTGAGTGAAACCACACCCAAAATTCCGAGTAAAACGATGATGATTGATAGCACAGTGGCTACTCGTGAGGCTTGTTTAAGCTGAATTTCGGACTTGTACAAAGTCTGAAGTGTATCATCAACAAAAGTGTATTCAAAAGGAGCATTAGGCATGAGTTGTCGCCATTTCGACTCGATGGCGGTCATTGATTCGCTCAAATTTTGTGTTTGGATTTTGAAGGATAAATAACGATAAAAATTATTGTCTCGCACGTGCATGAAAGCTATCGGTCCAATGGTTTTGTGCATCGACTCGAAATGAAAGTTTTTGCAGATACCAGCAATCGTAAAAACAACTGGCGAAGAGTGCATTCTAATCTTTTGTCCTAAAGCATTGGCTGGTGTTTTGAAACCCAAAGATTTTGCGGCTTCTTCATTCAAAACTATCTGATTTGGCTGAAAATTGCTATTTTTTGCTTGAAAGAACTGGCCTTCGAGCTGCGGAATTTGGTAAGTTTCGGCATATTTTTCGTCGGTTACGAGCGTGGGCGTATATACTGCGAGGGTAGAGTCTTGTCCCATTTTGTAGATGCCGCTACTAAAGCCAAACGAACCATCGGGGATAATATACGATAAACTCACTTGTCTTACTTCTTTCAGCTTTGCCATTTCGTTGCGAATAGTTTCCATTTTTTCGACGCCCGCTGGCGACCAATCTCGTGGAACTTTTATCGAAAAAACGGAGGCTTTGTTATAACCTAAATCTTTATCGAAAAAGTAATTGACTTGCTTTGAAATCACGGCCGCTCCACCAAACACAAAAAGTGCCACCGCAAACTGAGAAACAATGAGCATTCGGCGAAAAAAAACATTTTCTTTGACTGATTTTAGCTTACCTTTCATCGAATCGACTGAGGGTAAAGTAGCCAACACAAAAGCAGGATATGCTCCTGATAATAAACCAATTATGAGAGCCAACACGAATGCAGCAAAGAAGAAAATCGGAGGTGCGGCAACTATCGAAATGATTTCTTTTTGTAAGATTTTTTCAAAGGAAGTGCGTAGAATTTGGTAGAAAATCAGCGAAATAAATAGGCTGAAAACCGAAATAATGATTGATTCGGCCAAAAACTGACGTAAAACTTGCTGTTTGCTGCTACCAAGCATTTTTCGGACACCAATTTCTTTGAGTCGGGAAGAAGATGCTCCGATAGAAATATTCACAAAATTAACAATCGACATCAGCAATATAAACAAACCCACGAGCGAAAGCGTACAGATGGTTTTCTTTACGACTCCGTTGTTGGCTTCTCGATATACATCTTTGAGTGGAACTAAATAAACAGTCAGATTTTCGCTGATTTCGCTTGGCACGTTGGCAGCAATCAATTTGGCCAAAGGCTTTTCTAAATCTTCTTTCCGAACACCTTTTTGAAGTTCGAGATAATTGACAATGTAAGGATTATTCCAAGAATTATACTGCGTTCGACCGAAGAAGTTGGCGTTGTTGAACGACATCAAAATTGGTTGTTCTTTGCCCGAATTTGTAAGATTTGTTATCGAATTATGGCGTAATTTGTCCAAAACGCCCGTAATCATAAATTCTTGTTTACTTCCAGAAAATGATTCAACCGTGAGCGAATTACCCACGACATCAAGATTTCCGAAGAATTTGATGGCTTGTTCAGAGGAAATAACCATCGAATTAGGTTGTTTGAGAGCCGTGCGAGAATCGCCATGCAAGAGAGCGAAACCGTACATATCCAGCATCGTAGAATCGCCCAACTGAACACTTTCACGGAAAACTTTATCGCCTTTCGAGACAACCGTCGTAACGCCATCGAATCGGTAAAAGTTAGCCACCAAGTTGGGGTAATTTTCTTTCATTGCTTGCCCCAAAGCTCCCAACGTAGCAATCTCAACTCCCATGTTTTCTTTCTTCCACTTACTCTGAATCATGTATTGGTTTTCTACATTTTTCAAAGTGGAATTGACGTTCAATTCGCCCCAAACATAGCTACCAATGAGCAATGCAAAGGTGATTCCAACCGATAGGCCAAAGATGGTTATTGCTGAGTAAAACTTGCGTTTGGCGAGGTTACGCCAAGCTATTTTTAGGTAGTTTCTTAACATTTTCGTAGCGTATTAGAATGAAAATATTAATTTACGGTGTTATCGTGAAACTACTGTTTTGTTTAACCATTTTTAACATTTTGGGGGCAATGGCTGTAACAAAAATTCGCAATAATTAATCATCAAACTTTACTCTGCCCTCAAACTCTTCACAGGATTCAAACTGGCTGCTCGCATGGCGTAATAGCCAATGGTGAAGGTAGCAATAGCCAATATCGAAATAAAAAATACGCCCATCAGACCCGCATTCAGACCTGCGTAATAAGTAAATAATTTATCCAAAGCCCAGCTTTCGGCAAGGCCAATTGGAATGGCAATAATGCCCGCCCAAATGAGCAATTTCATAAAACTCCACGACAAAATTTTCACAATTTCCCAAACCGATGCCCCCATTACCTTACGAATTCCGATTTCTTTGATACGTTTTTCGGTGCTATACGTAACCATTCCCAATAAGCCCATGACGGCAATTACGATGATTACAAGTGCTGCCATGCCCATCATTTTCATATCTTCGGCGGGGTAATAACGCTCGTAGAGTTCTTGTTCAAACCACGAATAGCCCATTTGCTGATAAGGATAGTGTTTCTTCCAAATCCTTTGCATTTCGGTCAGAAATGTTTCTTTGGAGGCCTGAGCATTTGTTCGGATTGCCATTACAGCAAACTGAGCAGGATTATATTGAAAAACTACAGGTTGTTTTTCAAATTGATAATTGAAATGGCAAAAATCTTTGACAACCCCCACAATTTGCGATGCCGTAGCCGAATTATTCAAAAAAACAGCTTTGCCAATGGCCTCTTGTGGTGTACCTGTACCTAAACGCAGCCTTTCGACGGCACGCTCATTGAGCAAAACAAAGTTTGTAGCCGAGTCGGACTTAGAAACTGGTAAATTGTTTCCTGCCAAAATCGTTAGCTGCATATTGTCAATAAAATTGGCATCGGCAGCATAATAATACGAAGCTATATTTTCGTCTTTGGGTTTTGATTTGATGGCATATTCGGTCGAGATTCCGCCAAAAGGCACAGAAACCATTCCTATTTTTTCGACATTTTTATTGGCCGAAATTTCATCTACCAACAAGGCATAGTTTTTATCGGCAAGTGAAATATTAAAAATGCCTTTTCGATTAAAATTATCATTTTCGGTAGCCATATACTTAAACTGATTGTAGAAATGCCCCATGAAAAAGATAAAACCCAACGAAACCACAAACTGTATGACTATCAATACTTTACGAAAGCCTATTTTGCCAAATGTTGCTGGCAAAATGTTGCCTTTAAGCACTTTTACAGGCTGAAAACTTGATAAAATCCATGCTGGTAAACTGCCTGCCAAAACGCCCACAAAGAGCGTAAAGGCAATAAAAATACACCAAATGAGCGTTTGATTTTCTACTTCCCAAGTTACCCAACTGATATGAATAGATGATTTCAGGATTTGTAAAATTACAACCCCAACTAAGAGTGAGAAAAAGGCAATCAGGATTGCTTCGGCAATAAATTGAAGTATTAATTGGCTTCGTAAAGCTCCCATAACTTTACGCACGCCCACTTCTTTCGAGCGGCTCAACGACCTTGCCAACGTAAGATTGGTATAATTGAAACCCGCCAAAAGCAAAATCATAAACGGAATACTAAAATTGAAGTAAATATCCTGTAAATCTTCTACATATGGATTATAGCGGAGGTCTTCGGTATTGGGCGAAATATCGGCCAAGGCTTGCTTACGGAAACTATTGGTCTTTTTGGCTGCTGAAAGAAAAGTATTAGTTTTCTTCGAGATTTCTACCAAAGCCAAATCTAAGGCTTGTGGTTGAGCATTCGAGGCCAATTTGACAAATGTATGAGTTTCTAATTTTGCCCATGAACTTGGTTTTAGTTGGTCGGCGTTGAATTTTTCGAAAGTAGCCATTGATACCATCACATCACTACGAAACTGCGTACCTCTCTTGAATGGCATTAAAACCCCTGTAATTTTAAAAGAACCATAGGTTGGGTGTGTCAAGAATTGTCCGATTGGATTGGAATCATTAAAAAACTTTTGGGCAGTTTCTTGGCTCAAAATCAAGCTATTAGGATCGGTAGGAATAGAACCTTTGGCCAAACGAAAACCAAATATTTCAAAAAAAGTTGGTTCAACATAAATCGTGTTTACATGAATATTCTTCAGTCGATTGTTTAACTCCCAGCCAAACTGACGCACAACTTTGGTGGCTTTTTCGACCGAAGTATAATTATTCCGCAAATTATCGGCCAACAGATAAGGCGATGAAGCATAATGCGACACACCATTTTCATTGCTTTTTTCGTCGGTAATGATTCTGTAAATTTTATCAGAATTTGGGTGGAAATTATCAAACTCAAACGAGCCTTGCAGTTGCATCAAAGCCATGAGGGCAAATGGAATAGCCAAGCCCAAACCCATGATGTTAATGAATGAAAAAAGCTTGTTTTTCCAGAGATTTCTGAATGCTATTTTTAAGTAATTGCGTATCATAATTTTATCGTTTTTGGGCCAAAACCACCAATCCTCGGTCGGTGCCTTTTTCCATATAATCTTTGTACATATAAATCAACTCAAGCCCGTTTTCTTCGAGCAATTCTTTGATTTTTTCTTTCGGAATGGCACTGTAATAAAACTCCTCTCCCATCATCGGGTTGGTGTGTTCATCGTCAACATCGCCATGCGTAAAGAGCAAATAGCCACCCGAATGGAGCATTTGAGCTACTTTTGGGTAAATCAACTCTTGACTTTTTTTGGGAAAATGAAAGAACGAATCCCAAGCTAAAATGCCATCGAAGGTTTCTTGTGGCTGGAAATCAAAAAAATCGGAAACAACAAACCGAGCATTCGGAATTTGGTGCGAAAGAGCGATTTCTATCATTTTTTCGGCCACATCAATTCCCGTAACAAGAAGTTCTTTTTCGGCTAAAAAACGTGCTACTGGTACGCCAGTTCCACAACCTACATCCAAAACTTTTGCTTGTGGATGTAGCTTTTCGGCAAAATCAATAATGAGCTGACTAACAAACGATTCGTTGCGGTAGTCTGCCCAAATATTGGCTATTTTATTGTAGGAATCTCTATTCACTTTTCAGACTTTTTACGGGGTTCATCAAGGCCGCTTTTACAGCTTGATAACTCACTGTCAATAAGGCAATTATCACAGCTACGCAACCCGCCAGTGCGAAGATTTGCCAACCAATATCAATGCGATACTCAAAATCTGTAAGCCATTTATCCATTGCGTAATAGGCTATTGGTGAGGCGATTACGATAGCGATTGCCACCAAAATCAAAAACTCTTTTGATAGCAACATCACCAGACTCGGAATACTCGCACCCAACACTTTACGGATACCAATTTCTTTGGTACGTCGGGAAATCATCATGATAGCAATCGCAAATAAGCCCATGCACGAAAGTACAATTGCCAATACTGCCGCACTCATAATTATTTGCGAAAAACGCTCTTCTTTTTTATACTGATTGTTGGTATTTTCGTCTAAAAATGAGCCTTGAAACTCAGATTTTGGAGCAATTTCTTTGAAAGTTTTCGCCAATAAATCCATTGTTTCTTTTGGTGCAGCATTGGGTGCTATTTTTACGAATACATAATTATATCCAAAATCGTTTTGCAAGAAGAAGGTCATTGACTTGATTTTATTTTTAAGCGACTCGAAGTGATAATCTTTCACAACCCCCACGATTGTTCGACCTAAACTATCACCCAGTGGAATATTTTTGCCGATGGCAGCGGCTACCGTAGGCTTATTGAAACCCAACTCTTTGGCCATTGTTTCGTTAATGACTATACTGCGTGATTTATCAGAAGGAAATTCACGGGCAAAATCTCGACCAGTTTCCAAAGTCAAACCCAGCGTTTTTATATAATCATAATCAACATTTAAGCCATTCGTATGGTAGGTTTTTCCTTCCAATTCAAAACCATAACCCGACTGCGACATCGAATTATCTTTTCCTCTACCTACATTAATATCTGCCCCAGTTATACTGATAATTTGTGGTTGATTAGCCAATTTATTACGCATGAAATCAAGCACTTTGGTGCCTTGATTTCCATGCCCAACAGGAATACTTATCACTTGTGTTTCGTCGAAGCCCAAAGGTTTATTTCGCAAGAAATCTATCTGATTCCAGATAATTATCGTGCTGCTAATCAGCATAATAGCTATGCTAAACTGTACGATAATGAGTGTATTCCGTAGGCCGCCCGATTTGGTGTTTACTTTCAGTTTACCCTTCAAAACTTCAATGATATTAAACTTCGATACCACTAAAGCAGGATAACCACCCGCAATGAGCGTAATGCCCAGAAAACTGGTAATCAATACGAGAGCCGTAGCTGGATTTAATAAACTTTGCAATGAAATAGTGCTGCGGAAAAGGCTATTATAAGTCGGCATCGTAAGTGTTGCCAACAAGCTACCAATAACAAATCCGATGATACAAAGAATGAAGGCTTCACCCCAAAACTGCCCCAAAATCTGGTTTTTGACAGCTCCGAGTGCCTTACGCATCCCCACTTCCTTCGCTCTTTCAAGCGAACGGGCAATGGACAAATTAATGAAATTGATGCAGGCAATTAACACAACCAAAATACTGATAATCAACAACATATATGGATACATTTTATCCATCACCAACAAGCCTCCTGTGTGTTTCATAAAGTGTTCATCAAGTAAAGGCATAGTTCTGATACTATAAACCTCGGCACGCTCATCGGGTTTGCCACCTTCTTTTTTGATTTGGTCAATTGTACTTTTGTAGTATTTTTGTGTAAAAGGCTTTAGTTTTTTCTCGAAAGTTTCTTGGCTGATATTTTCGGCCAACTGAATATACAAATGATGATTTTGATTGTTCCATTCTTCTTTATTTTCTTGGTAAGAAGGATTGTTCTCAAAACGAATCATCATTTCACTTTCGATTGTCGAATTTTCGGGGGCATTTGCAATTACCCCTGCCACTATAAAAGCTTCTATTTTCTCACCAAAATTCAGATTTATTGTTTGTCCAAGCGGCTCACTGCTACCGAATAACTTTTCGGCAGTTGATTGATTGATTACGATACTTCGCAAATCGTTTAAAGCCGAATTTGGATTTCCTTTGAGCATTTCAAACGAAAACATTCTCAGAAAATCAGCATCAACATAATTGAGGGATTGGTCTAAGGTTTTATCGCCCTGCACCACCTGCACACCACTATCCATGATGCGAGAAATATGCTTGATTTCTGGCTTAAAATCGGCTTTCAAAGCTGGGGTCAATGGTGCGGGCATTGATGTACCCATGCGTGTGCCATCGGCCAGATTCAGTTTAAAAAATACCTTATAAAGATGCTCTTTGTTGGCTTGAAAATCATCGAACGAAAGTTCAAATCGGGCAGTCAGAAATAGCAACATCGCACTTCCAAATGCGACAGAAAGCCCCACGATATTAATGAGAGCGTAAGCCTTGTTTTTCCAGAGATTGCGGAATGCGATTTTGAAGTAATTTCTTAGCATAGCTTTTTCATAATTTTAATAATAATTCACTAATCTTATGCCAAATTTTTAAATAGCTAATAATCAAATAATTACAATTGATTAAATGCAGAAGACTGTCCGAAAATGGACATTTTTTGTACGACTTTGGACAAGTGCTGCATTAGATTTACATTCATTATATATGAGTTTTAGCGGTCAATTTTCAGATAATATCTCTATTTATTTAGGAGTTACGCAAATTTTTTGAAAGAAGGTCATGGCTGAAGCCAATTAAGGTATTTAATTTTCCAACCCCAGACTTAAGTCTGGGGTTAAGCCATAAAAAGTAACTTAGGCTTCAGCCTTGACGTACGTTTAATCATAAAAAGATATTAAAAGAATAATATTTTTAAACGTGTCAAAAATACACTATATTTGAATTTTCAACTTTTAATTATATTTTATGTCAATAAAATTCAAAAAAACGAATAAAGCATTTTATATGCTTTGCCTTATGCTATTTTCAACGGTTGTGATAGCTCAAGATGGCACTATTTACCCATTAGAAACACCCAAAGAACCCAACGCAATTCCGCTCGGAACTGGCGGCGTTGAAAATCAACCAGCCTCTGAAACTTGGTTTAAGCAATGGGGAGACCCTATGGCACGTAACATTACTAAGGCTACACTTACACCATTTTTACCAGCACCTGGCAAGGCTAATGGTGCGGCAGTAATAGTAGCTCCTGGTGGTGGATTTAGTTGGTTATCTTTGGGAAATGAAGGCTGGGAAGTAGCCGAAGCACTTGCAAAGCAAGGGTTTGCAGCTTTTGTTTTGAAATACAGACTAAACCCAACACCAGAAAAACTGGAAGATTTTACGGCATGGATGAATCGTCCTCGTACACCAGCTCCTGCTGCTGACGCAAAACCTGCTGCTACTCCACCAGCACCGCAGCGTAACCTAAACAACCAATTGGAAGATGCTGAAGCGGCTTATGCCATGATTCTTAAAAGAGCTGACGAATGGGGAGTTGATACCAAAAGAATTGGTATGATTGGTTTTTCTGCGGGTGCAGGATTAACCATGCACGCTACGCTGAATTCTAAAACTATGAAATTGGCATTTATTGGACCAATTTATGGTGGAATGGGGCCAGTGGAAGTACCCAAAAATGCACCACCGATGTTTAATGTGATAGCTTCCGACGATTTTCTTTTCAGAGGTCAGTTTGGCGTTATTGACTCATGGTTCAAAGCGGGTATTCCCGTAGAATTTCACCTTTATCAAAATGGTGGACATGGTTTTGGTCTCGGTAATCCAAATCGTACCAGCAATAAGTGGTTCGATGCATTTATCCATTGGTTAGACGTGAACAAATTCATGGTGAAGCAATAACACTAAACAGTTAAAATTTGGTAGGATTCAGAACAGATTCTACCAAATTTTAATTGTTGATGTTGCAGGTATCCAACATTAATTACATCACTCCGTCTTCAAACTCTTGATAGGATTCATGGATGCTGCCTTAATGGCCTGATAACTTACCGAAACGACCGTGATGATAACTGCTAAAAGCCCCACAACCACAAAATACCACCATTGAATATCAATTCGGAATTTGAAATCTTGCAACCATTGGCTCATCAGATAATAGGCCGTCGGGAAAGCAATGAGCATCGAAAATAAGACCAATTTGATAAAATCTTTCGATAATAAACCTGTAATATTGGCCATTGTCGCTCCTAAAACTTTACGGATTCCGATTTCTTTGATACGTTGCTCGGCCACAAATGTTGCCAGTCCGAAAATTCCCAGACACGAAATAAAAATAGCCAGTATTGACGAAATACGATAAAGCAAACCCAACTGTTGTTCGGCTTTGTAGAAATCTTTGAGTTTATCTTCGTAGAATGTTCCGCCAAAAACTACTTCTGGAAAAACTTCATTATACACTTTCTCGATTTTCTGCACACTTGCCGATAAATTTCCTGACGATAGTTTTACGCCTCCTCGCCAATAGAATTTCGGCCCGATGGTTGTCAATAATGGAGCGATTTCATCTCGGGCAGAGCCAACCTGAAAATCTCGTACCACAGCCACGATTGGGTAAGGGTCCCAACCTCCAACTCGAATATTTTTCCCGATAGCTTCTTCGGGGTTTTTCACGCCCAATTTGCGGAGAAGCGTTTCATTGACTACTATTTTGCGGAGTGTATCGGTACTGCTATATGGCTGACCAGCAATGACTTTTATACCATAAGTATTGAAATAGTCACCATCGGCAAATTTCAAGTTTACATTAAAATCGGCATCTTTTGGCGAATTATCATAAGAAAAATTTGACTGCCAGTTATTATCAGACGAAGGTTCGTCATTCGATAAACTTACCGATTGTACTTCGGGAATCTGCTTGAGTTTTTCTTTGAAAGTCTGAAAACGGTTTTTGTATTCGGTATCAGTGCCAAACGTAAAAACGCCCTCTTTTTTATAACCAGTTTCCATTTTATCAATGAATCGCATCTGCTCGAAGTTGACTAACGTACCCAGCATCATGATGATTGCGATAGAAAACTGAAAAACAATTAGCCCCTGACGAAGCGAAAGCCCTTTTGTCCAGCCCACTTTTACTTTTTGTCTGAAAGCATCTAAAGGCGTAAATGACGAAAGCACCAATGATGGATAAATACCCGAAAGCACATTGATAGCAACAAAAATGGCAAACACAAATACCCAAAGCATCGGCTCAGAAAATGGCTGGGCAGCCAATGGATACTCGAACATGGTATTTAGTAACGGCAAAGACAAACGAGCAATCAATAAACCAATGCTTATAGCAATACCCACCAAAACCATCGTTTCGGTCATGAATTGCTTGATTAGCTGACCATTGGCCGAACCAAGTGTTTTTCGTACGCCAACTTCTTTGGCTCGTTTGCTTGCAATGGCCGTGCTGATATTAATGAAATTGATACAGGCCATGAAGATTATCAGTAGGCCTATCAGAGCAATACCTAAGATTTTCTTTTTCGATACGATTCGGTCGCTGTAATTACTGTATCGTTCATCGTAGTGCATATTCGAAATGGCACTGAGCGTATGCGTCTTTTTATCATTATCTTTTCTTGCTTCCCAGTGTTTCTTCGTAAAAACCTCCAGTTGCTGATTGGCTTGTTGTTCGGTGTAGTTTTCGGGTAAAACCACAAACAAATTATCCATGCTGCTTGTACTTCCCCAATCATCGAATCTTCCGAAACCAAAATTGGCCGAGTTGCTTCGCTTACTTGCGTACGAAAATACCAAATTGGCAGGCAAGTCAGTATTGAGCGGAATATCTTCCAATACGCCTACTACTTTTACTACTGTATTATTATTGTACTTTAAATATTGCCCAACGGCATCTTCGTATCTATTGAAATACTTTTCGGCGTATTTTCTTGAAAGAACCACTACGTTTGGTTCGGTCAGTACCTTGGGCGAGCCAACGAGCCATTTAAAATCAAAAACCTCGAAAAACTCAGGCCCAGCACAAATCCCTTGGTTGTCTTCGGTGTATTTGGTGCTGTTGGTATTGTTGTTAGGGTCTTTGCCGAGTACCGTAATTTGTGGTTCAAGCGTACCACAAACAGGTACGATTTTCTCAAACTGCGGAATCTCTTGTTTGATGGCATCTATCATGGCCAATGATATACCAGAAGTATAATCAACGTTGCCATCATTCATTGTTACTTGTCGCACCACACGGTAAGTTCGCTTGGCTTTTGCATGAAAACCATCAAAACTTAGTTCGTAGTGAATCAGTGTAAACAACAAAACGGCAGCAGCAACGCCCATAGCCAAACCAATAATATTGATTCCGCTATAAATTTTGTTTTTGAGAAGATTTCGGAGGGCAATTTTAAAATAATTTCTTAGCATAGCTTTTTCATAATTTATTATTGATTATCTAATGCTGTGCCAAAATTGTAAAATATTGACTATAAACTAATTACAAACGATTTAGAAAGTAAAAATGTCCGAAAACGGACATTTGCAGTACGTGTTCGGACATCAGAAATAATCACTATCAAAAAAGATTTTCAGGAAATGATTTGTGTTTTAGAATATTTTTATTCTACATTTGTAGAATAAAATACACAAACATAGAATATGCAATTATCAAAGTCAGAAGAACAACTCATGGAATATATATGGCAGCACGAAGAAATTTTCATGAAAGACCTGCTGGAAATGCTCCCCGAGCCTAAGCCTGCCCAAACCACCGTTGCCACGCTGCTGAAAAGAATGCAAGAAAAAGGATTTGTGGGTTATAAAACCTTTGGCAATTCTCGGCAGTACTACCCAATCATCAAAAAAGATGATTATTTTTCAAAACACGTCAATGGAATGATTCAAAATTTTTTTGGCAATTCTGCCTTACAGTTTGCTTCTTTTTTTACGGCAAATACCAATTTGTCGGCCACCGAGTTGGAAGATTTAAAGAAAATGATTGATGAACAAATCAAACAACAACAACAATGACAACTTACTTAATCAAAACGGTACTTTGTTCGGGTATCTTTTTGGCACTCTATGTATGGCTATTCGAGAACGAAAAAATGCACCAATTCAAGCGATTTTATTTACTTGGAAGTTTGGTGGTTTCGTTTTTGATTCCATTGATTGAAGTCGAAACACAACGCAGTATTTTGCCCACACAAATCATTGAAAATACCCTACAAATACCTGCTATTCAACAAGTTGAAAGTAACTCAACAAACATACAACCAATTCAACCCGCTACTAACTACTTTACAAAAGAAAACATTTTTTTGGCTATCTATGTACTTATTTCGGCAGTAATGGCAATTCGTTTTTTTAGAAATTTGCTACTCATATTTTTCAGAAAAAACAACCGTCAATTCATTGAATATCAAGGCATTAGAATAGCTTTAACAAACGATATTCAAACACCACACAGCTTTTTTTCTACTATTTTTCTGAATAAAAACGCCTATGAAAACGGCGAAGTTGCAAGCGAAATAATTGAACACGAATTGGCTCATATTCGGCAAAAACATTCGCTTGATATTTTGTTTTTTGAATTGCTGTTTTCCTTATTTTGGTTTAATCCATTTCTATTTTTTTACGGAAAACTCATTCGGCTGAATCATGAATTTTTGGCCGATGAAGCAGTTCTGAATAAGTATCAAAACCGAACAAAGTACCAATATTTGCTGCTAAATACCATCGGTTTAAATCTATCTACGCCACTCACAAGTCAATTTAATTATTCATACACAAAAAAACGTTTCAAGATGATGAACATGCAACCAAACAAGAAAAAAGCTATTGTGCTACAAGTAGCTATTCTGCCATTTTTAGTGATTATGTCGTTGATGTTTGGCAAAATCAGTTTTGCTCAACAAGCCAAAATCGGGCCGAAGGCAACTATTCATAGCCCAACTGATGCTTCACAAGCTATTGTGAGTGAATATGAGAAACTTGTGAATAAATATGTGAAAATTACTGAAAAAGGCTTTTTTCGGATAGACCAACCCAGCGAAACAGATAGAGCAAGATTAGAGACTCTTTTCTTGAGTATGAGCAAAGAACAACAAGAAAAACAAAAGTATATAATGATGCCCCCACTGCCACCATTTGAAAAAAATTCACCTACGGAAGCAGAATTTGAAGCTTATAAAAATGCAAAAATCTATGGAGTTTGGTTGAATGATAAGAAAATCAAAAATTCAGAATTGGACAAATACCAAGCATATCAAATTTTTCATGTTTTTGTCAGTAAACTTTACCCCAATGCTCAAAAAACCATTGGTTATAAGTATAAATATCAAGTTGATATGATGACCGAAAAGCATTATGAAGCATATAGAAAAGAACGACTGGCTGATAAAAAATATATGCTGATGCCGAATGGAATTGCAATTAAAAAGAAGTGATACAGGAAATATTGAGTATAGATATTTTCTTACAATATCTATACTCAAACGGCTCAGTCTTCAAGAATTTCACAGGATTTATCTATGCACCTTTTGTTAACTAATTCTTGGTTTCTGATGCTTAGAAACTTACTATATTCTGAAAACACCTTTAAAATTATTCTTTTGAATCTTTGATTAATACCCAATAATCATTGGCTTTTTTGATGCGGCTTGGAATATCTTTTGTCCATAATTCCTTGACTTTAGGGCTATAATTCAAATAAAGTTTTTCATCTACGATTGTCCAAGCACTGGGGTCGGTTGGTGATTTATGATTTTCGCTGACACCATAAGCACAAAAACCTCCATACTGCGGTGCATACTTTTCTGGATTTGCCTTAAACAAAGCCAAATTTGTGTCAGAGCTAAACTGCCATTTCGCATCTTTCCAATCGAAACTAAGTGTTTCTTTTCCTTTTACTGGCATATTATCCGTAAAATAAGCTACGGGGTCATAGCCATTGATGGCGACACCATTTTTTTGAAAAATTGTTTTTTCTTGAGCAAAAATACTTCC
This sequence comes from Emticicia sp. W12TSBA100-4, assembly GCF_040253585.1. Taxonomy (NCBI): domain Bacteria; kingdom Pseudomonadati; phylum Bacteroidota; class Cytophagia; order Cytophagales; family Leadbetterellaceae; genus Emticicia; species Emticicia sp. W12TSBA100-4. Next base: position 336,600 of record NZ_JBELAU010000004.1, on the reverse strand, counting down.
CGAAATAAAAACAAAGAGAATAACAAACTGACTGATTTTATTTTTCATGTTGAAGAATTAAAAATGTTTTACATGCCACAAAGTTGAGGTTTCTGGATAAATCGAATTGTCGGCTTTATGACACTTTACTAATCATTTATCAAAAACATTTCAACAAAGGCATGAAGCAACCATCTTCATAATGAAAGAATAAAAAGTAAGTTTGGAATATGAGAAAGAAAACAGAGCAAATACTATTTCATGAGAATACATTTGCGACAGCCTTCTTATAATTTGTATTTATTCTGTTTTTAATGATTTCACAGGGTTCATCAAAGCAGCTTTTATTGACTGATAACTCACTGTTAGTAAGGCAATTGTAACAATAAAGATACCTGATAACACAAAAATCCACCATTCGATTTCGACTTTGAATGCAAAACTATTGAGCCATTGGTTCATAAAATAGTAGGCAATCGGCGAGGAAATAATGATTGCTACGAATACCAACTTTAGAAAATCCTTCGAGAGTAAAAATGTGATGCTCGAAACGCTTGCCCCAAGTACTTTTCGGATACCGATTTCTTTGGTTCGCTGCGAAACCGTCAAGTTTACCAAACCCATTAGGCCTAAACACGAAATAAAAATAGTGAGCAATGCAAACGAAATTATGATGTTTCGGGTGATTTCTTCTCGTTTGTAAAGTTTGGCCAGTTCGTCATCGTAAAATGAATATTCAAATACTTCGTTCGGATAAATTCTGCTCCAAATTTCCTTCAATTCCGCAAGAACTTCGCTCGAATACTTGTTTAATCTGATAGCGGCAAAACGGTATCTTGCTTTCAACGAAAAAATAACGGTTGGCTCAATGGGCGTGTATAAATCTGCATTGTTGAAATCTGCCACTACGCCAACAATCACGCCTGTGCCATCGGCATCGCCCACCAGTAAGCTTTTATTTAAGATTGATTCGGGTGTTTTTAAGCCTAAATCTTTGACCAATTTTCGATTGACCAAAATTTCTCTTATCGTGTCAGAAGCCACGGGTTTTCGGCCAGTTAGAAGTTTGATTTGATAGGTATCCAAATAGCTTTCATCCGCAATTTTCGACCTTGCCACAAACTTCTCCCAATCACGATTTTCAAATTTTATCGTGCCACCCGAACCACCTTTTTCGGCCGAAGGAGCTCTTCGAGCAAACGAAACACTTTCAACAAACGGTTTCTGGGTTATTTGATTTCTGAGGGTTTCAAGATTCTCAGTATTGGGTACTTGGACATGAATTATCAAATCTTTGGTACTACCGATGTCTTTGTTATGAAGAAACCGAATTTGCCAAACCACCAAAATAGCAACTGCCACCAAAACGATTGCAACACTAAACTGACTGACTACCAAGCCTTTTCGGAGCGAAAGTCCAGTTTTTGAACTTTTGGTAATTCCTTTGAGTACGTGAATGGGATTATAACCCGAAACAATCAACGAAGGGTAAAGTCCTGCAACGATTATCGTAAAAATGATAAGAATCGGCAGGAAAAACAACATTTGTGTATCAAAAAACTGTCGGAAAGTAATATTGATATTCAGCCAATTATTGACCAATGGTGTAGCCAAATAGGCGAAAATAACTGCAAAAAACACCGCCCAAAGCGTAATTAAAGATACTTCAATGATAAACTGCCAGATAATCTGAGCTTGCGAACTCCCCAGCGTTTTTCGGACTCCGATTTCTTTGAAACGTTTGAAAGATTGAGCCGTGGAAAGATTAATGAAGTTGATACATGCCACCACAAGCAATAAAATTCCGATGGCAGAAAATAGATAAATGTTTGATTTTGAGATTTTTCCACCAAAATCTAAATCAAAATGCACATCCGAAAGTTCTTGTAGCTGAAAGCGATAATATTTTGACATTTCGCCATAATATTTCTTTGAAAATGCGGGCAATTGTGCTTCAAAAGCAGCCTTTGACGTATTTTCTTTGAGTCTAATGTAAGTTTCTCTTTGCTTCATGAACCACGCCCACTCGGTAAAACTATCATCGTTTACAATGGTTTTGAGCGTGGGTAAGGAAACAAAAACTTCGGTTTTGAGGTCGGTAGTTTCGGGAATGTCTTTTAAGATGCCGGCAACTTTTACGGGCGTTGTGTTATTAATTATCAGCACTTTGTTTATTGGGTTTACCTCACCAAAATATTTCTTGGCATATTTTTCGGTCAAAATAACGGTGTTGGGGGTATTCAATGCGGCAGATTGCCCACTAAGCCATTGATAATCAAATACTTTGAAGTAATCTGCCCCAATAAAAGCAGCAACTTCTTTTTCGAGGAATTTGGTCGAAGAGCCACTATTTGATGGAATACTGAGCGTAAGTTCTTGCTGACCAAGATAGGCGACATTTTCGACACTTGAAAAATCGTTTTTTAGTGCTTCGTGTAAAATATACGGACTTCCTTTTTCGTGTTCTACACTTCCATCATCTAAGTGCAAATTCATCACCACTCGGTAGATATTTTCGGCATTATGATGGTGCGAATCGGTCAGTAAATGAAACTTTATCAACTGAAAAATAACAAGGCTACCGAAGATACCCAACGATAGACCCAACACATTGATAAAAGTATAAACCTTGTTTTTGGAAAGATTCCGAACGGCGATTTTGAAGTAATTTTTAAGCATTGGTGGTAAGATTTTAATTTCAGAACTAAAGATAATCTATAAAACCACCAATGCTTATTCACTTAACTTTATTTAACATTTATTCGGTCTTCAGACTCTTCACAGGGTTCATCAAAGCAGCTTTTATTGATTGATAACTTACTGTTAATAAAGCAATTGCAATGGCCATTATACCCGCCAGTGCAAAAAACCACCACTCGATTTCGATATGGTAGGCAAATTCTTGTAGCCATTTGTCGGTGGCCCACCATGCAATCGGGAAGGCAATGCCGTTGGCAATCAAGACCAATTTCAAGAAATCTTTTGAAAGTAGCGTTGCTAAGTTTACTACGCTTGCTCCCAGCACTTTTCTTACACCAATTTCTTTGATTCGTTGCTCGGCAGCATAGGTTGCCAAGCCAAAAAGGCCTAAACAAGCAATCAGAATTGTGGCCAAAGCCGCCCAAATGAGCATGGATTGGCGGCGGGCATCTTCGGCATAAAATAGGGCTAATTGTTGGTCGAGAAAATGGTATTCAAATAAGTTTTCGGGGTCAATTTTGGTCAGAATTTGCTCCATTTGCTTCAAGGTAGCATCTATATCTTTGGCTTCTACTCTTGACGTATAATAATCAATATTATGAATAGGGTTTTTCTGATAACCCAATACCAAAGGTGCAATTTTCTCTCTTAAAGTCTGAAAATGAAAGTCTTTTACGATTCCGATTACTCTCGCTCTGAATACTTGATTGTTGGACAGCGGTCGGAAATTTCCGCCCATTGCTCTCTCTGGAATTTCGAGCATTTGGTCAGATGGCTCACTAATATTCAGCATTTTAGCGGCAGTTTCATTAATAACAACCGAGGCCGAATCATTGATTCCTGCAAAGTTTTTGCCTTTCAACAATTCAGTTTCAAAGGTTTTTGAGAAACTTTCATCCACTCCCAAAAAGTAAGCGATTTTATGCACATCAATTCCGCCCATTGGCTTCACTTTTATGGTTGGAATATTCTTCCACTCGCCTGGCACTCGTGAGGTTGTCGATACATTTTTTACATTCGGAATTTTAGAAAATTCAGAAATAATGGCTGGGGCCGCTTGTCGGATTTTTCCACTATTGATATCAACCACCAGCAAAAGTTCTTTGTTGAAACCCAAATCTTTATTATTCACGAATCGCACTTGGAAAAACAGCACAATGGTAGCTACTATCATAACCACGGAAATCGTAAACTGAAAAATAACTAAGCCTTTTCGGAGTGAAAAATCTGATTTGTTCGGAATTTTTAGGCTTTTCAATAATAGAATCGGGCTAAAACGAGAAAGCATAAAGGCAGGATAAGTTCCTGACAATAAACCAGTTAGCAAAACCACTGAAAGAGTAGCGAGCCAAATCTGATAATTAGTAGAAAAGCCAAGTGAAAGTTCTTTATTCACAAAATCATTAAAGAAAGGCAATATCAAATTGACCAAAATGACCGATAAAACAAAAGAAATAAAGGTTACTAAAACCGATTCAGCTAAAAACTGGGTAATTAGTTGCCCTCTTACAGCTCCAACGGCTTTCTTAATGCCAATTTCTTTGCTACGATTGGAGGCTTTTGCCGTCGTGAGATTCATGTAGTTGATACACGCAATGAGCAACACAAAAAGTGCAATAATGGCAAAAATTTGGATATAAAACATCGAACCCGTACTTGCTGAGCTTGCGTTTGAATTGACGACTCGGTTGATAATATTCTCAGAATGCAAGTGCATATCTTTCAAGGCTTGTAGCGAAAATACCATCGAAGTACCTGTTTCGGGTTTAAAATTGGCTTCGAGAAGGCTCTTCATTTTAGGCGAAACACTTTCAGGATTGACGTTTTTCTTTAACATCGCAAAAACCATGTACGAATTAGACGACCAATCTCGATTAATATCGTTGACGTAGCTTGAATCAGACAAATAAGTGCTTTCAGAATTAAGCGAAGTAAAACTAAAACTCGAATTTCGAGGATGATTTTTAATAACCGCCTTTACCGTAAATGGCTGCTCCATGCCATCCCATTTGATGGTTTTTCCCGCAACTTTTGTACTTCCAAACAGCCGCATCGCTAAATCTTCCACAATAACCATCGAGCGAGGTTCTTTCAAAGCTGTTTTTGGGTTTCCATCAATGGCTTCAAAATCAAACATTTCCATCAACTCATTATTGACAACCGTTATATCCTCCAGAAACTTCTTCTGACCTGTCATGTTTCCGAGGTTATCTCGTCCAAATTGAGTTATTCGAGCCATTTTTTCGATTTCAGCAATGTTTTTTGGCGATTCTTCCGATAATTTATAGCTGATTGCGGCAGTGCTTCTATTTTCGGCAGGAGTTTTTCGGTGTTCGATTACCCGAAAAATACGGTCAGCGTTGTTGTGTTGCTGGTCGAAAGTAAGTTCATCGAACAAATAAAGTCCAATCAACAAAAAACAACTTAGTCCGAATGTCAAGCCCAAAACATTGAGCGTCGTATAAAGTTTGTTTCGCAGTAGATTGCGAAAAGCGATTTTAAAGTAATTGCGTATCATAATTTTGTGATTTGTGATTAGTTACTGGAAACTCGTGTTTTAATCCAATTTCCAGCAAAAATCTACTAATAACTATTTTCTATTCTGTTTTCAAAGATTTCACAGGATTCATCAATGCCGCTTTTATTGACTGATAACTCACTGTTAGTAAAGTAATTAGCAAAGCTCCAGCACCCGAAATTACAAAAATCCACCACGAAATTTCGGTTCGGTATGTATATTTTTGTAGCCAATTATTCATGAAATAGTAGGCGATTGGTGCAGCAACTAAGCAAGAAATGATAATCAAAACCACGAAATCTTTTGATAATAATTGCCACAAATTGGCTACCGAAGCTCCCAAAACTTTCCGAATGCCGATTTCTTTGGTGCGTTGTTCGGCTACGAAACTGGCAAGTCCGAAAAGACCGAGACAAGAGATAAAAATGGCGAGAATAGCAAAAAGGCTTATCAGGCTCGACATTCTTTTTTCTCTAAAAAACTTTTTATTGAAGTCTCTGTCGGCAAAAAGATAGTTAAAATTGCCAGCTGGGTCGTAGGTTTTCAAGACCTTTTCCATCTTGGCGATAGATTCAGCGGCACTTAGTTCGGGTTTTAGTTTGATGGTGATGAAAGGAGCATTGGCTTTTATCATTTCAAAAACGGTAGGGCGAACGGGGTCGAAAGGAGAATCCATGACGATATTTTTTACCACGCCCACAACTGTGAGCGGTTTTCCATCTTTTCTGATTACTTGATTGATTGGGTTTTTCAGCCCCATGAGTTTTACGGCTGCTTCATTCAAAATCACTGAACTGGTATCGCTCGAAAAAGCTCTTGAAAAATCTCGCCCCGCCATTACTTTCCAGTCGATAGTTTTTCCAAATTCGGGCGTTACTCTCAGCGTAACCAAATCTTCGGCGGTAGCGGTTTTGGTTGGCCATGTGTAATGGCTCGAATAATGCCAAGTTTCCGACATTGGGCTGTTGGTTTCGGCCATTTCTACGACCGCTCCCGAGTTGAGCAAATCTTGTCGCATGGCATAAAAATGCCCTCTTAATTCTTCATTATTCTTGCGTATTTGCACCAAACCTTTGGTATCGTAGCCCAATGGACGGCTTTTGGTAAACTGAATTTGTTTGTAGATAACGGTCGTTGAAATTATCAAAACGATAGAAATACTAAACTGAAAAATAACGAGTCCTTTTCTCGAAAATAACTCAAACGAGCTACTTTGCATTTTTCCTTTTAGTACTTTAATCGGCTGAAAAGAAGAAAGATATAATGCAGGGTAACTGCCCGCAAAAAGTATCAGAAGCCCTGAAAACAGCGTAATTGCCAACCAAAAAGCAGGATTTTTCCATGGAAAATCAATTTGTTTTTCGGCCAATTCGTTGAAAAACGGCAAGGCTATTTGAGCCAAAACCATTGCGAGCAAAGCACTTAAAAGTATCGTAAGCAGAGTTTCGGCATAAAATTGTCCGATAATCTGACCTCTGCCAGAACCAATGGCTTTTCTGACTCCGATTTCTTTGGCACGCTTTTCAGACCGTGCCGTACTCAGATTCATGAAATTGATGGCCGCCAAAAGTATCGTCAGAATGCCAATTAAGCCGAAAATCAAGATATTGTCTTTTCCAGTTGCAACAGGCAAGCCATTCTTGTATTCGGGATATAAATGCCAACTATCCATCGGATACAAAAACAAAGCGGGCTTTGATGGGTCTTGGGTAGCTTTATAGATTTCATCTTTTATCAAGGTCGATGCTTGCTCGGCCGACACATTTTTTGCCAATTTTACATATATCGGAAAAGAGTTTTCGTCCCAAAGTTTTTTGGCATCTAACCAGTCTTCTTTTTGTAAGTACGAATCCATCGACGAGTAAAACGATGTGCTGCGATACGTGGCATTTTGTGGTAAAGATTTGAACACACCCACAATTTTAAACGGTGTATTTTTATCCAAATGAACGGTCTGATTTATGGCATTTTTATTCTCAAAAAGAGCCTCTTTTGTTTTATCCGAAATCAATATTTCAAAAGGAGCTAAAGGAAATTTTGGTGAGCCTTCGAGAATTTTTAAATCCAGAATTTTTTCGCCGCCTGTTTCCATAAACAAGCCTCTTTTTGTGATGGTTTTATCGTTGACGGTCAGACTTTTTTCACCACCATAACTTGATGCTACGACTTCTTCAAAATAGTTCCCGTAAGATTCTCGCAATTTAGCAGCCAACGGAATTGACATGGATTGCTCGGTAATAATATTGCCATTGAAACTGCGGTTTTTCTGCAATAATGCTATTCGCTCATGTTCGGAATGGTATTTATCAAAACTTAGTTCGTCATAAATCCACAAACCGATGAGCATCGCCACGGTAATTCCTACGGCCAAACCACCGATGTTGATGAATGAATAAACTTTGTTTTTTACAAGATTTCGGAAGGCGATTTTGATGTAGTTTCGTATCATAAATTTGTGATTTGTGACTGGTTATTGGAAACTGGTGTTTTAAACCAATTTCCAATAAAAATTAACCAATAACTATTTTCTACTCCGTTTTCAAAGAGTTTACTGGATTCATCAATGCTGCTTTGATTGCTTGATAACTCACTGTTAATAAGCCAACTACGAGTAATCCGCCAACGGTTATCAAAAACATATCGACGCCCTGCGTAATGCGGTACGGGTAGTTTGATAAAAGCTGCTCGGCTACATAATAGGCTATCGGAGCTGCGATTACAAAAGCTATCAGAATCAGTTTCAGAAAGTCGAAAGAAAGTAAACCTACGATATTATTAACGCTCGCTCCCAAAACTTTTCTGACGCCAATTTCCTTAAAGCGTTTCTCGGTAGCCAGTGCCGAAAGTCCGAACAGACCAATACACGAAATAAAAATGGTTATCCACGCCGACCAGCCAATTATTTGCTTCATTTTTACTTCTTTTTCATAGTTTTTGGCATTGGTTTCGCTCAAAAACTCATATTCATAAGGTTTCGTTGGCATTGATTCTTTGAATTTTGCTTTGATATATGCCATCGTTTGTGGAATATTTTGCCCTGTTAGTCGAAGGTAAAAAGCTCCGTAGCCCCCTTGACTTGGGTCGGCCAAAAGCACTTGTGGACGCACTTTTTCGTAGAGTGAAGAATAATGATAATCTTTAACCACTCCCACAACTTGATAATTTTTCTTGTTATGGAAAGCCAGCGTTTGCCCTATCGGAGTTTTCCAACCTGCTTCTTTCACAAAAGCCTCATTCACAATAATAGCCGAAGCGGTATCGGACGGAAATTCCGATGAAAAATTTCGGCCTTGTGCCATTTTTAGTCCCATCAGGTCAATAAATCTTCCATCAACCAAATCCATAGCATGATTCATTTGTTTATCGCCGTTTACCGTCGATAGCGTAAACCAAAAACCTTGTTGGCGTGGAGCGGTCTTTACGATATTCGGATTTTTGAGGAGTTCGCTCATAAAAACATTGGCTTTCGAGTGGTCAGAGCCTCCTACGTTAATTATCATGATATTTTTATCGTCATAGCCCAAACTCTGATTCATGAAAAGATTTACTTGCTTAAATTGCACGATTGTCAGTAAAATGAAAAATGTAGCCAAGCCAAATTGCAGCACAGTGAGTGATTTTTGAAGGATATTTTTACCGCCAAATCGGAATCTTCCGTAGAGTGTCTCGACGGGCTTGAAACCCGATAATACCAATGCAGGGTAAAAACCCGTCATGAAAGCCGTACCGATAAATATACCGATGTAGAGTAAGATGAGTTTTATATCAAGCAAGTAACTGAAAGACAGTGCTTTATCAGATAGGGCATTGAACGTTGGTAAAGCCAAAACTACCAAAATAAGAGCCACCACAAATGCCAATAAACTCAAAAGAGCCGACTCGGTCAGGAACTGAATAATGAGTTGCTTGCGTTGGCTTCCCATTACTTTTCTTACACCAATTTCTTTGGCTCGTTTCATTGAGCGAGAGATGGCAATATTGACAAAATTGATACAAGCAATGAGCAAAATAAACAAAGCAATACCCGATAAAAAATACGAAAACAGTTTATTTCCTGAGTTCTTGATGCCATTTTGAGCTTGATAATCTTTACTCAAGTGCATGTCAAGAAATGGCTGTAATTTCCAGACAAGTTGGCTTTTGTAATTCCATTCTTTTGCTGCTTGTGCAATTTGTTCTTTGGCATCAGCGGCGTAGATTTTAGCAAATTTTTGTTCGATAGCCGCAAGATTCGCACCCGGCTTTATCGTGAAAAATGTATTCATGTAGAAATTAATCCACTGGTCATCTTGCTGTTTGTCGTGATGCAGCGGCATTAATAATTCAATCTGAATAGTTGAATTAATAGGCATTTTTTTGGTAACACCCGTAACTGTAAAATTTTGGAATCGGTTGTCGTAATCAATCGCCAAGGTTTTTCCGAGAGCTTTCTTTTTTCCAAAAAAACGCTCGGCAACCTCTTCTGAAATTACGATAGATTGAGGGTCGGATAATGCCTTGAATGGTGTACCTTCCACAAATTCGGCATCGAAAACACTAAAAAAACTACTATCTACTTTCGAGGCTTCTTGCGTAAAAATTTCATTATTGTGCTTGATATTGAAGCGTTCGCCTTGAATGCGTACTAAGTTTTCGATTTCGGGAACTTGACGTTTAAAAGTTGCCCCTTGCACCATGCCCGAAATACCCATTTTGTGTATTTCGCCCGATGGTGAAATTTCATCCGAAACCAAACGATAGATTTCGTGCTTTCGGCTTTGAAATTGGTCATAACTCAGCTCATCTTTTACATAAAGCGTTATGAGCAAGCACACCGCCAAGCCAAGACTCAGCCCCAGTATGTTGATAACTGAATAGAGTTTATTGCCAACTAAACTCCTAAATGCGATTTTGAAATAGTTTCGTATCATAATTTTTGTGTTTGTGATTGGTTACTGGGAAACTGGTTATTAGGAATGAGTATTTTGAACCAATTACCAATTTCCCAGTAACCAATCACTATTTTATTATTCACTTTTTAAAGACTCCACAGGATTCACTTTTGCTGCTCTCCACGACTGCGATAAAACTGTTAAGAAGCTAATTATCAACAAAGTAAAGACACTAAATAGCAATACCGCAGGACTTACAGAGACTCTTGAAACAAAGAATTCGAGCCAAAAACTATTGATAAAATAGGCCAATGGCGTAGCAATAACTACGGCAATGCCAATCAGAATAATGTAATTTTTCGATAATAACATAATTATCTGGAAAGCACCCGAACCCAAAACTTTGCGGATACCAATTTCTTTTCTGCGAGTTTCTGCCGTGTAAGTAGCCATTCCCAATAAGCCCAAACACGAAATAAAAACCGCTAAAAAAGCAATGAATCCTAAAACATTGGCAATGTTGCTAAACATTATATGAACAAGTAGTAGTTCTTGGTCGAAAAACTCATATTCAAATCTTGTCATAGGGTTTACTTTTTTCCATGACTCTTGAAGAAACTTGAGCGTTTCTCCTTGATTTTTTCCGTTGATTCTGATTGTAGCATAATTAAACTCTGCTTGACGATTGCGAAGCACCAATGGCTCAATATCTAACATGACATTCAAAAACTGAAAATCTTTTACTACGCCCACAATTTCGATGTTGCTTTTTCCTATCAAAACCTTCTGCCCAACTGCCTGTTGTGGAGTTCCGAGCTTAAAGTTTTTTACCATTTTTTCGTTAATAAGGGCATATTTTTCACCGTTTTCACTCGGAATTTCGGGGAGGTTTTTGCCCGCAACTAACTTCAAACCCCACACATCTAAACATTTGGCATCAATGTCAATAAAGGTAGTTTGCAAACTATCTTTTGGGTTATCGGCTTTCTTGATTACCGTGCCATTCTGAGTGCCAGTGGCGGGTAGATACATACACGCCGAAACCGCCGTAATGTCTTTATTCGTAGAGATTTCTTGAGCAAAACGCTTATAATTTTCTTGTTTGTATAAAGTTACGTTTACTACATTTTCTTTATTAAATCCGTAGTCAAAATTGAAAATATGGTCGGTTTGCAGATAGATAAGTGAGGTTGAAATAATAAAAATCAACGAAACCGAAAATTGTACGACCAATAAAGCCTTGCGTATGGTGAGGCGTTTGAAAATTTTCACTCCTCCGAAGTTTTTCAGAATCTGAATTGGATTAAAAGCCGAAATATAAACCGATGGTAAAACACCCGCAACAATGCCAACCACAATACTAAAACCAATGAAAAGCAGGTATAAAGAAATGTTTTGCGTGAAGGTGATATTTAGGTATTTATTGAAAGCTAAGTTTGTGAAAAGTGATTGCAAAACAAACAAGATGAAAATCGAAAACACCAACGAAACCAATGAAATCAGCACCGATTCAGCAATAAATTGTCCAAAAATTTGGCTTCGAGTAGCACCCGACACTTTTCGCACACCTACTTCTTTAGCACGAGTCAACGACCTTGCCACCGAAAGATTGGTATAATTCAAACAAGCCGACAACATGACAATCAAACACAAGATTCCCAAAACCCAAAGTACGACTTCAGGAACAGCCGTGTGAGTTTCGTTGCCGATAGGGTTGCTCGGTGTAATTTGGGTAAGAGCTTGAGCTTTAAAGGCATACTGATTGTATTCTCCTTTCGGAAAATATTTATCCGATACTTTATCTAAAATTTGTTGCAAATCGGCCTCTGTTTTTCCTTTTTGCATCAAAACGTAGGTATAATTCGACCAAACATTATTCCAATCATTGGGCGAATAATTCACGAGTGAATCTTTAGAAAGTGTGGGGAGCGTACTAAGCGAGGCCAATATTTTGAAGGGTAAATGCGTTTTACCTTCGTTTGGCTTCATCACACCAGTAATCGTAAAAAGGCCATATTCGGTTTCTCGATTTCCATTATCAACACCTGTCGGACTCAAATCTGTGTTTTTAAATTTTACAGTTTTCCCAACAGGATTTTCATTATAAAAAAGTTGAGAAGCAAGTTCTTGACTGATAACCAACGAACGAGGATTATCTAAAGCAGTCTTGGCATCGCCTTCAATGAGTTTGAAATCTAAGATTTTCAGTAAATTTCCATCGGCAAAATATCCTCCGCCCGAAGCTATCTTGTCGTTGTAGAAAATATCTCCGCCAATGTTTCTGGCCAAACTTGCCGAAGCCTCTATACCAGTATAGCTTTTCCGTAACTCTTCACCCAATGGTAAAGCCGATGAAGCCGTACCCTTAAAATCGTTGTTGTTTTTGCCCGTAGTTATAACCCGATAGATTCGGTCTTTATTTACATGAAATTGGTCGTAGCTTTTCTGGTCAGCTATGATTGATAAAATCAATAAACATACCGACATACTCACTGCCAATCCGATAACATTTATCGAACTGAATGTTTTGTTTTTGAGGAGGTTTCTCCAAGCGATTTTAAAGTAATTGCGTAACATAATTTTGTGATTTGTGACTGATTACTGGAAACTGGTATTTTAAACCAATTTCCAGTAACTAATCAATCAATTAACTATTTTCTATTCCGTTTTCAATGATTTAACAGGGTTCATCAAAGCAGCTTTTATTGCCTGGTAACTCACTGTTAATAAAGCAATTAACAAAGTAGCTATACCTGCTATCACAAAAACCCACAACGATATATCAGTCCTGAATGCAAAGTCTTTTAGCCAAGTATTCATGGCATAATACGCCAATGGTGACGCTATCACAAAGGCCAAACAAACCAATTTTAGAAAGTCTGTTGAAAGTAGTCGAACGATGCTCCAAATACTCGCTCCAAGCACTTTTCTGACACCGATTTCTTTGGTGCGTTGCTCGGCAATGTAGGTGATGAGTCCGAATAAACCCAAGCAAGCTATCAAGACCGTAAGCCCCGCAAAAATCAAAGAGATTTGACCAATCCGTTGTTCGGCTCGATACATTTCATCGAATGATTCGTTCATAAAATGGTAGTTAAAAGGCATTTCTGGAGCAAAAACCTTCCATTTCGCTTCTATTTGTTTTACAAGATTTTGTGGCTCTTCGGTATTTATTTTAAATGCCGTTGCCCACGCACTTCTGCCATAAAGGAAACACAAAGGCCCAACCGCCTCACGCATAGATGAGTAATGAAAATTCTTGACAATGCCTACAATAGTCAGAGCCCCAACATCATTCGGATTGCCATTATTGATGTATAGTTTTTTTCCGATTGGGTCGTCAAAGCCAATTAGTTTGGCTGCTTGTTCGTTCAGAATAATAGCCGAAGAGTCGGTGCTGAATGCTTTCGAGAAGTTTCTGCCTTTTGATACCTCCATATTGAGTGTCGGAATATAATCTTCGTCAATTTCCCAAGCTTGCATATTGAAGCTATTTTGGGTGTTAAAAACCGCCTCGGTCGAAAAAGTATTATCGCTTCTCGAAGAGTTGGCCACTGGTAGGAAACCAGCAAAAGTGGCATTTTTAACTCCCGCCATTTTCTTTACTTCTTCTTTAAAAACATTGTTGTTGTCTCGCAGCGACGAAGTTCCCGTTACAACCAAGATTTGGTCTTTCGAGAAACCTAAATTTTTATGTTGAATATAATTAAGTTGGCGGTAAATGATAAAAGTTGAAATAACTAAAACCAACGACGTAACAAACTGAAAGGTAACTAAGGTATTTCGGAAATTTGAACGGCGAAAATTAGCATTGAGTTTACTTTTTAAGACCTCAATCGGGCGAAATGATGATAAGAAAAAGGAAGGATAATAACCCGCTAAAACACCCACAACCAAAGGTAAAAGCACTAAAAACGGCAAATACTGCGGCTGAAAAAGCGATTGAGTAGTAAATTGTTTTCCTGCGATTTCATTAAAATACGGAATCAGCAAAATTGTAATTACTAACGATATTACAAAAGCCAAATAGCTCGTCAGCACCGACTCTGACATGAACTGCATGATAAGACTATTGCGTTGGGTTCCCATCACTTTACGAATGCCCACTTCTTTGGCACGATTGGCAGAGCGAGCCGTACTGAGATTCATGAAATTGATACACGCAATGAGCAATAAAAACAAAGCCACCACCGAAAAAATATAAACATATTGAATATCGCTGTTAGGGCTTATTTCATAAATTCGGTCAGATTTTAGGTGAATATCCAACAATGGTGTGAGTGAATATTTGAGATAATTGCCTCCTTTTCTAAAATCATCCATGTTTTTGATATCCATGAAAGTCTTCGCTTGTGGCAAAATGTATTTATCCACAACTACATCGAACTTCTTTTCAAATTGCTTATAATCAACACCTTCTCGGAGTTTGATATACGTATAAAAATTATGACTCAAGAAATTATCGAACTTATAATCGTTGATATTCTTAAACGGAAAAAACATATCAGTCTGAAAATGGGCGTTGGTGGGCATATCTTCATAAACCGCCGTGACTTTATATTCGACAGGATTTTGCAGACCTATTGTAAGCGTTTTGCCCAGAGCTGAGGCATTGCCAAAGTACTTTTGTGCGGCCGTTTGACTGATAATAAGAGTGTTAGGTTCGACTAAAACTTTCTTTGAATCTCCTTCCAGGATATTCAGTGGAAAAACATCTAAAAGCGTTGAGTCGGCATGAAGGCAATTATTTTCGACCAAAAACTCACTTCCTTTTTTGATAAATCGACGGCTATTATTGGAATAAAGACGAACGTACTGCTCGACTTCAGCATAATCTTTTTTGAGTGTAGCACCAAACGGGTCAGAACTCACGGCCATTCGTTGTTCAGCTCCACCAAACTTAATATCAGAATTTATCCGATAGATTCGTTCGGCATCTTTAAACTGTCGGTCGTAGCTGAGTTCGTCAACAACATAGAGGGTTATCAATAAAAAACAAGTAAGCCCAATAGCCAGACCAAAAATATTGATGAAGCTATACAGTTTGTTTTTGAGGAGATTTCTCCAAGCGATTTTTAAGTAATTGCGTATCATAATTTTGTGATTTATGATTAGTTAGTAGTTACTGGTTGAGTTTTTTCAGTAACCAACAACAAAATCAAACTCTTCTATTTGAGAAAGTGGCATTCGCCTACCTAAGCAAACTGCATCATTTCTTTTTGTCTGACCCAATCGTCTTTTTTCACGAAGGTGATTGGCACAAAGGTTTCGGTAGGAGAACCAATGTAATAGAGCGTCCAGTCTTGGTCGTAGTTTGAAAGCATCTGACGAATGCACTCCGCACGGTCGATGGTCGGAACTTCGCAATCGGCCCAATAAAAAAGTTCTACTTTATAATGTAGCTGTTGGCGTTCGCCATTGATGGTTACTTCAATTTCTACTTCTTGTTTGCCGTTTCCCATCGGAAGCGGAATTGCTATATGTGCCATAATTGAATAGGTTTAGATGGTTTCTTACAAATAATTATTCCGTTTTCAACGATTTCACTGGGTTCATTAAAGCCGCTTTTATGGCTTGGTAGCTCACTGTTAGTAGCGTTATGACCAGCGATAATAAGAGTACCAACAAAAACACTCCAAAGCCAATATCAATCTTATACTCTTTATAGTTTTCTAACCACTGACTCATGCCATAATAGGCTATTGGTGAGGCTATTAGGCAAGAAAAAACAACTAATTTTACAAAATCTTGTGATAATAATCCCCAAAGATTAGTAACCGATGCACCCAAGACTTTTCGGATACCTATTTCTTTGGTGCGTTGTTCGGCCATAAATGAAGCCAAGCCAAATAAGCCTAAACACGAAATAAAAATGGCGAGAATAGATACAATTAATGAGAGATTGCCGATGAGTTCTTCGTAATTAAATTTTTTAGAATATTCGGTATCGGCAAATTTATAATCGAAAGGATAACCTGGGTTATACTTATCGAAAATAGGCGTAATCTTGGCAATTGCTTCTGAAGCCGAAACGTTTGGATTGATTCGTATGCACAAAATATTGACCCAATCTTTGTCGAAAATGATTGTTAGAGGCGAAATAGCTTGAAAAGGCGACTCCATGTTGATATTTGGAATAACTCCGACGATTCTACGCTCTTGGCCATTCCATTTCACTAATTCTCCCACAGGATTTTTCAAGCCCATGCGTTTAACTGCGGCTTCATTCAAAATGACACCTATCGAATCGGTACTAAAATCTTTAGAAAAATCTCGTCCTTCTTTGAGTTTTATGCCCATCGTTTGGGTATAATCGTAAGTTGTAGCAATGGTATTAAAAATTGCTCCTTTGTCTTCGGGAGTTGAGTTTTTCCATTCCCAACCATTATTATTGCTCCATATTTGCGTAGGCGGTGAGTTTGATTTAGAAATCGAAGAAACCATTCCAGAAGCCAACAATTCATTGCGGAGCGGTTCAAAGTTTTTGGTCAAGCCTTGCGAAGCATCCACCGAAATAAGGCTTTTGCTATTAAATCCTATCGGACGATTTTTGCCATGTTGAACTTGCTGATAAATGATAATTGTACCTATCATTAGCACAATCGAAAAGGTAAATTGTATCACAACTAAGATTTTACGAGGCAAAGAAGCACTTTTGCCAACATGAACACCGCCTTTAAGAATTTTCACTGGATTGAACGAAGACAAATATAAGGCAGGGTAACTTCCTGCTAAAAGCCCTGTAAATAGCGTAAAAACAAGTATAATTCCCCAAAAAATTGGATTCCCAAATTGCAGCGTTATCAATTTTTCGGTGAGTGTATTGAACGATGGTAGTGATATAAGCACGATAATCAATGCTAAGATTAGGGCAAAAAATGCAATCAGAAGCGACTCGCTCAAAAACTGCCCGATGAGCTGCTCTCGTGCCGAACCAACAGCTTTACGAACTCCTACTTCTTTCGCTCTTTTTTCAGAACGAGCAGTGCTGAGATTCATGAAATTGATGCAAGCAATGACCAAAACGAAAATACCAAAAATCCCAAAAAGCTTTACATATTTAATGAAACCGCCTGAATTTTGTCCATTTTCAAATTCATTATACAAACGCCATTTTGCCATTGGATGAATAAAAACCTCTGGTTTTATGGTATTTTCCATCAATTTATCACCAACAAAATGACTCAGAACTATATTTTTAACTTTCGCATTGGTTTTTTCAGGCGTCACCCCCTCTTTTAGTTGTACATAAGCCTGAAAAGAGTTATTTCCCCATTCGGTTGAGGTGCGTTTGATATAGTCAGGATTTTGTTTTTCCTGCAATGCCCAAGGCAATAAATAATCGAATTGTAAAGTGGCGTTTTTAGGTTGTTTTTCAACGATGGCGGTTACTTTTAAATCCACCGAGTTCCCCATTCTGAGGGTTTTACCAATGGGGTCTTGTTTTCCAAAGATTGCTTGGGCGGTTTCATCTGTCAACACAATTGAATAAGGTTCTTTTAATGGATTTTTATCCCCACTCAATACTTTCAACGAAAACATATCAATGGCTTCTTCGCCAATATAATGTCCGTTTTTAAGAAATTTCTGATTACCCACTACCAATGAGCGGTTGCCGCCCCAATCGCACATCACAACTGACTGAAAATCAGGATATTTATTTTTCAATTCTTCACCTATCGGATAAGGCAATGCCTGTTGCGAACCACGATGTCCATCAAAAGTTTGGTTCATCCTGACTTGATAAATGGTTTCATAGTTTTTGTGGTGCTTATTGGCAGAAAATTCATCAAAAATCCACAGACCAATCAGCATAGCCACGGCCATGCCTACCGAAAGCCCGAAAATATTGATGAATGAGTAAACCTTGTTTTTTTGAAGGTTTCGGAAGGCGATTTTTAGGTAATTGCGTATCATAATTTTGTATTGGTGATTGGTGATTGGTTACTGGAAACTGGTTATTGGCACGGGGATACTATTCACCAATTACCAGTTCCCCAGTAACGAATAACTATTTTATTATTCCGATTTCAACGATTTCACGGGGTTCATCATGGCTGCTTTTATGGACTGATAACTTACTGTAAATAAGGTAATTAGCAACGTACCAACGCCCGAAGCTACGAAGACCCACCAGCTAATTTCCGTTCTGTACGTATATTTTTGTAGCCAATTATTCATGCAATAGTAAGCGATTGGTGCAGCGATAAGGCAAGAGATTATGACCAAAAGCACAAAATCTTTTGAAAGCATTTGGCAAAGGTTAGCAACAGAAGCACCCAATACTTTTCGAATACCAATTTCTTTGGTGCGTTGCTCAGCCACGAAACTTGCTAAGCCAAAAAGCCCCAAACATGAAATAAAAATGGCTAAAACCGTGAAAAGAGTTGCCAATTTTCCAATTCGTTGTTCGGCTTTGAATTTTTGTCCGTATTCTTCGCTTGTAAATTTGACCTGAAACGGAGCAGATGGCACTAATTTTTTCTGAATTGATTCGATTTTTGCCAATGCCTCATTTGCTGATAAATTTGGTTTGATTTTTATTAGCATTTGTCCTACATCATTTGGATTTTTGACATACCAATAAAACCCCATTTTTACAGGCTCAAACGGCGAGTCGGCCACTACATCTTCTACTACTCCAATTATTTGTCGGCGTTGTTTCGTGTCATCATTGGTTATATATTCGCCAATTGGATTTTTCAAACCAAGATATTTTGCGGCCGATTCATTGATAATTACGGCAGCAGTATCGGTGCTAAAATCAGTCGAATAATCTCTTCCTTGTTTGAGTTTCCATTGAATAGTCTTACCATAATCTTCGTTTATCCATGTTACCGAAAACGACGACTCCGACTCAGGTTTTTTCCCTTTCCAAGTAAATCCATTCCAATTGTCCCAAATTGCGTTTACAGGGCTACTCGAAAAAGCCACTTTGTCTGCCACCCCGTTTCTAAGAATCTCTTCTTTCATTATCAATTTGTTATTATTGAAATTGGGGTCGTCCATCGGAATTCTTATTAAACTCTCTTTATTATAGCCAATGGGGCGATTTTGTGCATGTTGAATTTGTTGATAAACGATGATTGTACCTATGACTAAAATTATTGATACCGTAAATTGCACTACTACTAATACTTTACGTGGCAACGAAGCATATTTACCCAGTCGGATTGTGCCTTTAAGCACTTTTATAGGCTCGAATGACGACAAGTAAAATGCTGGGTAAATGCCTGATAATAAAGAGGTTGCCAGTAAAAATACCAAGCAAATTAACCAAAAATAAAGGTTTGATATTGGCAATTGGATATTCTTATCGGTTAGCTCATTGAATGGTGCAATAGAAAGCAAAACCAAGACAATTGTAATGATAAAAGCAAAGAAAACAACCAAAAACGACTCGCTCAAAAATTGATTGACCAGTTGAGATTTTACAGAACCAATGGCTTTTCGGATTCCTACTTCTTTGGCTCGTTTTTCGCTACGAGCAGTGCTTAGGTTCATAAAATTGATACACGCCAACAACAATACAAATAGCCCAACAATAGCAAAAAGCCACACGAAAGTTATTCGTCCACCAGACGGGTATCCATCTTTGTACTCAGAGTAGAGATACCAGTTTTTCATTGGGTTTAAGTAAAGAATTGCTTGGTATTTTTGGGCAAGTTCTTTGAGATTATCAGGGCCATCTTTGAAATAAAAATCCTTGATAGCCGCATTTGCTTGGTCGATACTTACGTTATCGTTGGTTTGTACAAAAAGCCTTTGAGAACTGTTTTGCCAATTGGTTTCGTTGGCTTTAATGTCTGGAAAGGTTGCTTTGATATTCTCAAAATTTCCGATGAATTGTACATCGCCCAAAAATGAATTTTTGGCAATATCTTCATAGACTCCTGTAATTTTAGAGTTTATCTTATTATTTAGCTTGACTGTTTGTCCAATAGGGTCTTTTTCGCCAAAAAGTGCTTTCGAGGTCGATTCCGAAATAACGATTCCTTGTGGGTCGTTTAGGCTTTCTTTGTTTCCTTTGAGCATTTTCACCGAAAACATATCAAGCACACCATTATCGAAAAACTGTCCACTTTTCACAAAGTTGTTCTCACCAATTTTTATCGAATAATTGCCCGCCCATTGCAGCAAGATTACATGCTTGAAAATATGTCCGTATTTTTCACGCAATACCGTTGCCACTGGTTGTGGCATGGTGGTTGCATAATCAGCTTTTTTTTCTAATGGCTCAATTACGTGGTTATGTACGTGTCCAATTCGGTCATAGTTTTGGGTGTTACGGTTATAACTTACTTCATCATACACCCAAAGCCCAATGAGCATCGCCACAGCCATACCTACGGCAAGCCCACCAATATTGATAAATGAGTAAACCTTGTTTTTTTGAAGGTTTCTGAATGCGATTTTTAGGTAATTGCGTATCATAATTTTGTGATTTAATATATTTACCAAAACGCTTATTTCTTGAAGTGATTTTGTTCACAAACTGCCAGTAACTTAATGATGTTTATAATTACG
The DNA here is from genome assembly GCF_040253585.1 of Emticicia sp. W12TSBA100-4. Taxonomy (NCBI): domain Bacteria; kingdom Pseudomonadati; phylum Bacteroidota; class Cytophagia; order Cytophagales; family Leadbetterellaceae; genus Emticicia; species Emticicia sp. W12TSBA100-4. The sequence goes on along the minus strand of NZ_JBELAU010000004.1, from coordinate 316,005 downwards.
TATTTAATTATCAGTTACTTTCTATAATTTCAACAATCTTGTTGATAGAATCTTTGTGTCCGTTAAATATATTTTGTTTATTAAAAACTGTCATTTTGATGTCAGGTTCAACACCAGTTACTTCATAATATTTACCATTGGGCATAATCAAACGTTGGTTAGATAAAGTACAATAAAAATTACCAATAGACTTGCCAAGCATACTTGATAAAATTCCTAAAGTATTAGTTCCAACAAGTTTTACGTTAGAATTCGCTTTCATAGTCATGGCAAAACCTTCTGCTTGGCTGCGGCTTATGTCAGTCATCAATATATAAACTGGCTTGGTAAACCTCACTTTATTGGAAGGTTGAATATATACTTTGGATTCGTTATAAAACATGCCTCCGAAGTAAACTTGACTGATATAAGCAAATAAAGGCTTTTCTGTAAAATAACTTGCCAACGTCAGACTTGATGCGTCGTAGCCTCCAAAGTTGAAACTGATATCTATAATTATGGCTTTTTTATTTTGTAAATTTTTAATTATATTTTCCATGTGATAGTTTACCGAATCAATTTGTTGCTTTCTTGAATGGCTCTTTGTTACAAAACCATCAAATGAATGAATATTGATATATCCTATGTTATTATTCAGGCTACCCCATTCTAATTTTCCGTTTGCGACCTTATGTCCTTTTCCGTGCAATAAACTATCTGAAATATTTTTATAATTTGTATTAAAAAATAAGTTGAAATAGTCATCTAACTTCTTAATATTTGATTGACTTCTAAAAACTTCCGACACTATTTCAGCAGAAGGTGTGATGCGATATTGCATAGTTTGTCCTGTAACATCAATCACTTTTGTGTGTTGGTCTTTTGTTCGTGTAACAATCTGTCCAAAAACATGAAATAATTCGCTTTCTGTCGTTTTATCTGAAATTTGGCTCTCAAATTCGGCCTTAATGCTATCCCAATTAATACCCCTCTCTTTGCTGAAGGCATAGTTTTCCGAATAGGTTTCTATAAAAAGATTAAATAATTTTTTCGGTTCTAATTTTTGCATTTGAGAAAAACTTAAATGATTGTCAGGTAAATTTTTTATGCGAACATAGTCTCGTTTTATTTGTAATACTGAAGATTTATCTCCATAATCTGTACTAAATATACTTAGCGTATCATTATTTAAGATAAATCTCGCTTTAGAATTTAGAAGACCTTCTATATAGTCGTTCTTTTCTTTATAACAGAAATTCTTGGTATAACTGTACAGCAAAATACTATCTGAGGTGGCATCTAAAATATAACCATTTCCGATAGATTTCCAGTAGCCTTTAAGAATTGGATTGACAGTCTCATTTTCCCTTAGAAAGCGGTTGCCTAATTTGTTTTGACTGGTTTGCCTCAGTCTGTTACCTGAGCAGCTATTCAAATAGACTGTAGCTATAAAAGACAATAAAAAAATGTAAACTTTCATAATAAAATATTTCATAAAATGGACGAGAAATCACTCCGTTTTCAACGATTTCACAGGGTTCATTACCGCTGCTTTGATGGCCTGAAAACTTACCGTTAGGAGGGTAACTATCAAGGCTCCGAGGCCAGTTACTGCAAATATCCACCACGAAATATCGGTGCGATAAGTGTATTTCTGAGTCCAGCTACTCATAAAGAAGTAAGCGACTGGCGAAGCAATGCAGAAAGAAACAAGCACCAAAACCACAAAATCTTTCGATAGCAATGTCCAAATATTGGTAATGGTTGCACCCAGCACTTTTCTTACACCGATTTCTTTGGTGCGTTGTTCGGCCACAAAACTTGCCAATCCAAACAATCCAAGGCACGAGATAAAAATGGCCAAAATGGCAAAAAATGTGGCGAGTTTGCCTACTCTTTCTTCGTTACCAAACTTTTTGGCGTAGTCTTCGTCCACAAATTTGTATTCAAAAGGCTGTGCAGGATTATATTTTCTGAATACTTCTTCTACTTTGCTGAGCGATTCGCTGGCAGGTCGGTCGGGGCTAAGTTTTATAATAACCACATTGCCTTCGTCTTGACCTAAATGAAACAATGAAGCACGAGATGGCTCATAAGGCGACTGCACAATCATATTTTTGATAACTCCTATGACTTTATAAGCCTTTCCGTTCCATTTTACGGTTTCGTCAATAGCTGCCATCGGATTTTTGAAACCCATGTATTTGGCAGCGGCTTCATTCAAGACAAAAGCCAAAGAATCGGAAGTATATTGTCGTGAAAAATCTCGGCCTGCCACAAATTGCCAGCCGATAGTTTTGCCGTATTCGTGCGAAACAGGGTTATTCGGAAAATCAACGGCCAAATTTGGGTCTTTGCCTTTCCAATCAAAGCCACCATTGCTATTCCAATGCTCAGTGAGTGGACTGCCCGACTCGGCAATATCTACTATCGCACCCGATTTTTGTAGTTCGTATCTTACTACATCAAAGTGTTTATGAATATCAGTCGTTTGCATTTCAATATTTATCAGACCGTCTCGGGTATAACCCACAGGACGACTTTTGGCAAACTGCACTTGTCGAAAAACTACGATTGTGCCGATGATGAGAGTTACCGAAACTGTAAACTGAACTACCACCAAAACTTTGCGAGGAATAGAGGCAAAACGCCCCACACGAAAAGTGCCTTTAAGCACCTTAACGGGTTGAAAAGAAGATAGATAAAGAGCTGGATAGCTGCCCGCAATTAAGCCTGTGAGAATACTAAAAACGACTCCGAGCAACCAAAAATACGGATTTGTCCATAAAATACTCATTTTCTTATCGGCCAACTCATTGAAAAATGGTAGGATGAGCAATACCAAGCCGATAGAAAGCACAAAAGCAAGGCTAACCACTAAAAGCGACTCGCTGAAAAACTGACTAATAAGTTGTCCACGCACCGAACCAATGGCTTTGCGAATGCCTACTTCTTTTGCACGTTTTTCGCTGCGTGCCGTACTCAAATTCATAAAATTGATACAAGCCAAAAGCAATACAAAAACCCCAATAATGCCAAAAAGCCACACAAATTCAATGCGACCGCCTGTATTTATGCCATTTTTAAATTCGCCATGCAAATGCCAATTTGCCATCGGATGCAAGAAAACTTCGGGCTTATATCTTGCTTCCTCTTTGTTCAGTTTATTAAGTTTGACATTTTTTATTTTAGCCGAAACCTTATTCATATCGGCATTGGGGGCAATCTGAGCGAAGGTTTGTGTGAAATTACTTCCCCACGGATTTTCCATTTTTTTAACCCAATCGTTGGTAATCAGATACAATTCCCACGGCATCAGATAAGACACATTTTTTAGAGTAGAGTTATAAGGAATATCTTCATAAACGCCTGTCACTTTTACATCGGTTTTGTTGTCAATTCGCATGACTTTATTCATGGGGTCGGTATCGCCAAAATAGGCTTTTGCCACCGACTCCGACAACAAAATTGAGTAGGGTTCTTTCAAACCATCACGAGTACCTTTGAGCATTTTCAACGAAAGCATTTCGGTTACTTTTGGCTCAAAATAACTGCCGTTTTTAGTGAATTTCTTCTCGCCAGCCGTCAAAATATGGCTTGAATTCCAAGAAGATTGCAACACATACGTAAAGTCACTGCCATAGGTATTCCGAATTTCTTCGGCCATCACTGCGGGATTCGACATCTGCGTTTCTTTCTTGCCATTATACAAATTATGCTGCATTACTTGGGCAATGCGGTCATAGTTTTCGTAATGTTTATCAAACGAAATTTCATCATACATCCAGAGGCCTATGAGCATGGCAACCGACATACCAGTAGCCAAACCAAAAATGTTGATAAACGAGTAAACCTTGTTCTTAACAAGGTTACGGAGGGCAACTTTGAAATAATTTTTTATCATAGCTTTTTCATAATTTTAAAGGTTTTAGGAATTAGGGCATAGGATTTGGTTACTTTTCCCTAAATCCTACCTCCTAATTCCTTATATCACTCCGTTTTCAAACTCTTCACTGGGTTCATTAATGCAGCTTTAATGGCCTGGAAACTCACTGTCAGTAAAGCAATGAGCAAAGAAACAAAACCTGCTCCAGCAAATACCCACCAGCGAATTTCGACTGTATATGCAAAATTTTGCAGCCAATTACTCATTAGAATTACGGCCATCGGAATGGCTATTACAGAAGCAATCAAGACCAATTTTATGAAATCTTTATTCAACAAAAAGAATATTGAACCAATGCTCGCTCCCAATATTTTTCTGATGCCTATTTCTTTGACTCGTTGCTGTGCAGTAAAAGCAGCCAAACCAAATAAGCCAAGACAAGCCAGTAAAACAGAAATAATGGCAAAGGATAGCGAAAGTACTCCTTGTTTTTGCTCTGATTCGTATTGTCGAGCAAAATTTTGGTCTAAGAAATTTATTTCAATTGGGTTTAATTTGTCAAATTCTCGAAAGGTCTTTTGAATGTAAGCCAATGCTTCTTTGGTTTTTGAGGTATTTATTCTCACATAAAGATTGTCTTCCATAGATGCTTGCGTAGGCATTACCAACACCATCGGTTCTACTCTATGTTGCAACGAATACGTATGAAAATCTTTGAATACACCAATGATTCGTCGTTCGGCAATCGCTCCTTCTCTATTTATTTTTACTTGAATTCTTTTTCCGATGGGGTTTGTATAAGCCAATTCTTTCATTAAAGTCTCATTGATAAGGGCCGCATCGGTCACATCGCTTGGCTTATTTTCTGAGAAATTACTGCCTAATTTCATTTGTATGTCCATCGTAGGCACAAAAGAAGGATTAACCGTAAGTTCTTGCACTACTTTTGAATTGGTAGAAATAGAACCATCTGTTTTTTCAAAAAAGTAAGGAGTTTGACCTAAATTATTATTGCCAATCGGATTTCCCGCAGCAGCTACATTCTCTATCAATGAGTTTTTCATCAATTGGTCTTTCAGAGAGCCAATATTTGAACGCAAACTTCTATCATCAATATGTATTGTTATTACTTGTTTTCGATTAAATCCAAGGTCTTTATCGGCTGAAAATTGTAATTGTTGGTAAATAATCCAGGCTCCAGCAATTAAAATAATGGTTGCGGCAAACTGAAAAACTACCAATGATTTTCTAAAAATCACACTTTGATTTAAACTTCCTGTCAGGCCTTTTAATGCCAAAATGGTTCTGAATCGAGCAAGAAAAAAAGCGGGGTAGCTCCCACTAAGAAAACCAATAAACAAGCTGAATAGAGCAAAAATGCCTATGGAAGAAAGAATACCAAATCTATTTAATTCTAAAGATTTGCCTGCAAACTGATTGAAGTACGGAAGCAAACCAGCCACTAAAAAGACTGAAATAACTGAAGCGATGATGCTAAAACTAAGCGATTCAACAATAAATAAGCCAATTAAATCGCTTTGTGTAGAGCCAATGGCCTTACGAACACCAACTTCACGAATTCTCATCCCAGCTCTGGCTGTTGCCAAATTCATGTAATTAATGATGGCAATAATCAATATCAAACCTGCCAATGCCATAAATAGATACATGCGATTGATGGTATTATTGGCACTTATCTCGTATTGCAAATCGGAATGCAAGTGAATATCTCGTAAAGGCTGTAATTCCATTTTGTAAGAAACTACCTTCATTTCTTTCAAAATCGTTTTTTGAGCAAATTGTGGAAGCTTTGCCTCAAGCACATTTTTATCTACACCATTATCAAGGAGCAAATAGGTATATAAATTTGAATCTTGCCAGCCTGCCGTAAAACCCGTAGGCAATGCACGCAAGCCTTCAAACTGTAAATGTGAATTGTTGGGAATATCCTGAATTACACCAGTAATTTTATTGGTTTCTGTTTTATCAAAATAAATGGTTTGGTTCAGGGCTTTTTGTGCATTACCAAATATTTTTTTCGCTAATGTTTCAGTAATAACAATTGTATTAGGTTCTGCAAGTGCCGTTTTTGGACTCCCTACTAAAAATGGAAATGTAAATACATCGAATACATTTTTATCTGTAAAAAATATATTTCCTGCTTTAATGGTTTTGTTTTCAAAAGTGATAACACCACCACCTTCGGGAGCAAATCTAACCGCCTCTTTTATCTCTGGAAATTCGGCTTTGAGTGCTGGTGCAAAAGCCGCCGAAGTGACGGCATGATGAGCTTGCCCTTCTGACCATTCGGCATGATGCACCAATCTTACAATATTATCCGCCTTTGTATGATAATTATCAAAACTCATTTCATCAATTACATATAATGAAATTAAGCAAAATACGGCAATACCTACGGCGAGTCCACCAATATTGATGAAAGAATAAACCTTGTTTTTGACAAGATTTCGGAAGGCGATTTTGATGTAGTTACGTAGCATTATTTTGAGGTTTTAGGTTTTTGGAAATAGGTTTTAGGGTTTGTTTTAGTATTTATCTTAAAAAAACGGCAATTAGATACTATTAAGATTGGTTATACAATCCCAAAACCTAACCCCTAAAACCTACTTCCTAAAACCTCGTAAACTATACATGAAAATTCTCAGTAACTACCTTACCATCAAATAAATTGATGATTCGGTGCGAGAAACCTGCATCGTAAGGCGAGTGCGTTACCATCACGATGGTTGTGCCTTCGTTGTTGAGTTCTTGTAAAAGTTTCATTACCTCTTCGCCATTGGTTGAGTCGAGATTTCCCGTAGGCTCATCGGCCAAAATCATTTTTGGTTTCGCTACTACCGCACGAGCAATGGCTACACGCTGCTGCTGTCCACCCGAAAGTTGTTGCGGGAAGTGATTGCGGCGGTGCATCATATTCATGCGTTCGAGGGCCAATTCTACTTTTTGTTTACGCTCGTCGGCAGGAGTTTTTAGGTAAAGTAATGGTAGTTCTACATTTTCGTAAACCGTTAGCTCGTCAATCAGATTGAAGCTCTGAAAAACAAATCCGATTGAGCCTTTACGAAGCGAAGCACGCTGACGCTCCGACATGTTTGCCACTTCATTTCCATAAAAATCGTAGCTTCCACCCGATGGATTATCGAGCAAGCCCAAGATATTAAGTAATGTAGATTTTCCACAACCCGATGGCCCCATGATAGCTACAAATTCGCCATCTTTGATTTCCATCGTAATGCCATTCAAGGCTGTTGTTTCTACTTCTTCGGTAGTGAAGATTTTCTGAAGGTTGGTTGTTTTTATCATTTTATCTTGCTGTTAGCGGTTAGCTATTAGCTTTTAGCTTTTTTGTGTAGTTTTGAAAATATCATATTTACGAACTAAATGCTAAGTGCTAATTGCAAATCATTTTTACCAATTATGTTATGAAAAATTTTAAAGAATTGAGAATATGGCAACGAAGCCATCAACTTGTTTTAGATATTTATTTGATAACTAAATCATTCCCAAAAGAGGAAGTTTATGGCCTTACAAGTCAAATTAGACGTTCTTGTGCATCAATTCCAACTAATATTGCGGAAGGATGTGGTAGAAACTCCGATGCAGAATTAAAAAGGTTTTTAACAATTGTTATGGGTTCGGCATCGGAATTAGAATACCAATTGATACTCTCTAATGACTTGGGTTATATTCAAACTGATAATTATGAAAAATTGAACAATGAACTCATTGAGATTAGAAAAATGTTAAACACTTTTATTCATAAACTGGGGAAATAGCTTTTTTGCTGTTAGTAATTAGCGTTTAGCTGTTAGCATTTATTTTTTGTGCAATATACTAACTATCAATTAATTACATAAAAATAGATAGGCAATTGATAATGAATATACTTGCCTAAAAGCTAATCGCTAACAGCTAATTGCTAAAAGCTAAGAACCTCATTATCCCCAAAATTCTCGTACGAACTTGTAATTACTTGTTCGCCTACTTGTAAGCCTTCTAAGACCTCAAAAAATTCTGGATTTTTACGGCCTAATGTTATCTTGCGTTTCGATGCTTTTTTGCCTGATTTGTCCACAACATAGACCCAATTTCCGCCCGTGTCAGAGAAAAATCCGCCTACTGGAATCAAAACTGCTTTTGTTGCTTTGCCCAATTCTAAACGAATCGGTGATGATTGTCCACGCTTGATGCCTTCGGGAACACCTTTAGCAAAAACCATATCTACTTGGAAACGACCGTTGCGTACTTCGGGATAAATCTTTGTGATTTCTAAGTCGAAATTTTTACCGTTAAACTCAAACGAACCGCCCAAGCCAGCAAAAATTCTCGAAATATAATGCTCGTCAATGTCCACTCGCATCTTGAAACCATTCAAATCATCAATTTGTCCGATGTTTTGCCCTTGATTAATGTTTGAACCAACTTCTACATCAATGCTTGAAAGCAAACCACCAACTGGAGCTTTTACCACCAAGTTTTCGAGGGTTTCACGCCATAATTGCACGTTTTTTTGCGTTCTTTCGAGCGTTCCTTCGAGTTGTTTTATCTGCATTGCAGCATTTTCTTCTTGGTATTTCGATGATTCGAGTGTGATTTCACGTTGTTTTACGAGTTTTTCATAATCACGTTTCGACTTCATAAAATCCGACTCAGCAATCACTTTATCATTATTAAGCTTTTTATTTCTATCGTATAAATCTTTGGCTTGGTCAATCTGAAAATCGAGGTCATTGAGTGTTTGGCGAATCGTAAATTTCTCCACTTTTAAACGTTGACGAGTATTTTGTAGGTCATTTACCAATCGACTCGCTTCAGTTTCTGACTGCAAGAAATTAAGTTTGAGGTTTTGGTTTTCGAGTTTCAAAATTACTTGTCCCTGTTTCACCATATTTCCACCATCGACCACTTTTTCTTTCACATATCCACCCACAATGGCATCGAGTCTGATGGTTTTTAAAGGTAAAACTACGCCTGTAACGACGATGAATTCATCAAAATCGCCTTGAGTTACGGTCGAAACCGTTAGTTTATCTTTTTCAACATTGAGTTTTGAACGTTTATCGGCAAAGGCAAATTGCCACACCAAAAAAACGGCCAATAATGCACCTCCGCCAATCATTGCAATTCGCTGTGTGTTCCAAAACTTTTTCTGTATCTGTCTGTCCATCGTACTAAATGCTATTGTCTTTTCTAATTCATTTTTCTCAAATTTATTCCAAAGCTGTGCCAAAAAGACAATTTGCTGATTATCAATAACTTACAAAAATACTAAGACTTCAATCTGTCCATTTTCGGACATTCTTTGTACGCAGTCGGACGATTTCTGAATATCTTCAAATTGCATCAAAAACTTTTAAATTATACACAAACAACTAATAATCAAACGATTACAAAAAAGCTTTGGAAGAAGAATTTGTAGCGGAATAATTTTTGTCATAGATTCGCTAAAAGAAAAAGCTAAAAGAAAATGTCGAAACTCCTGATAATTGATGATGATGTTGATGTGCTAAGTGCCGCTAAGTTATTCTTGAAACGCCATTTCACGCAAGTGGATATTGAGAAAAACCCCGAACGCATTCCGTTTTTGATTACCAATGGCGGCTACGATGTGGTTTTGCTTGATATGAATTTTACTCGTGATGTAAATACGGGCAAAGAAGGCTTCGAGTGGCTCGACCGCATTTTGGACATTGACCCACGAATTTCGGTGGTGCTTTTTACGGCTTATGGCGATGTAGAAATGGCCGTGCGAGCTATAAAAATGGGAGCAGTTGATTTTGTTTTGAAACCGTGGGAAAACACCAAGCTACTCGAAACCATGCAGTCGGCCTATGAAATGCGATTGCAAAAAACAGGTAAGGGTGAAGAAAAGAAAAAGCCAATCAGCAAAGTAGAAATCATTGGCAGTAGCCCCGCAATGCTCAAAATCTTTGAAACCATTGAGCGAGTAGCAGCCACCGACGCAAATATTTTGATTTTAGGAGAAAATGGAACTGGTAAAGACTTGATAGCGAGGTCATTACACGAAAAATCGAATCGTACTGAAATGGCCTTTGTACATTCAGATTTGGGTGCAATTTCGGAGACTTTGTTTGAAAGTGAGCTTTTCGGACACGTAAAAGGAGCATTTACCGATGCCCGTGAAGACCGAACAGGAAGATTTGAAGAAGCCAACGGCGGTACGATTTTCTTAGACGAAATCGGGAATATTCCGCTACCGTTACAAGCCAAATTATTGAACGTGTTACAAAACCGAAGTGTAACAAAAGTTGGCTCAAACAAGCCCAAAAACATTGATATTCGCTTGATTTGTGCCACCAACGAGCCAATCTACGACCGAGTTGCTCAACGCACATTCCGCCAAGATTTACTTTATAGAATCAATACCATTGAAATAAAACTTCCACCCTTGCGTGAACGCCCCGAAGATATTTTGCCACTGGCCGAGCATTTCTTGAAGATTTACCGCAAAAAATATAATCGACCTGTGAGTAGTATCAGTGCGGCTTTGGGTAAGCAATTGCAGCGTTATAATTGGGCAGGAAATGTGCGTGAACTCCAACACGCAGTTGAGCGTGCAGTGATACTTTCGCAAGGAAATGCCCTACAACCCGAAGATTTTTTCTTCGAAACAAGGCAAGAAACAGCACCTTCATTCGACCAAACTTATCAATTGGAAGAAGTAGAGAAGATGTTGATTATCAAGACATTAAAGAAGTTCAACGGCAACATCACCGATGCCGCCCGAGAAATGGGACTTACTCGACAGGCTCTTTACAGGAGAGTGGAGAAGTATGGGATTTGATGTTTGTAACTTCTTAGTACGACTATTTATTGATGAAAATCAAACTTCAGCCTATCAACAAAAAAGGGCATTTGCTTCAAAACAAATGCCCTTTACTATATATCTCATGCGAGAAATTATCTCGTAATCTCCAAAATTTCTACTTCAACAATACCTGCTGGTGCTTGAATTTCGGCAATTTCACCGAGTTTTTTACCAAATAGACCCTTCCCAAATGGCGAGTTGATTGAAATTTTACCCAATTTCAAATCAGCTTCTTCTTCAGCTACCAATGTATATGACATCATAGCTCCATTTTTTTTGTTTTTGATTTTTACTTTTGATAACAACGAAACCTTCGATGTATCAATCGTTGATTCATCCAAAATACGTGCATTTGCCACAATCTCTTCAAGCTTCGAGATTTCCATTTCCATCAAACCTTGTGCATCTTTGGCAGCATCGTATTCGGCATTTTCCGACAAATCTCCTTTGTCACGAGCTTCCGCAATTTGGGCAGCAATCGCCGAGCGACCTTTAAATTTTAGTTCGTGAAGTTTATTTTTTAGGTTATTAAAACCTTCTTCTGTGTAATATTGAATTTTTGACATAACATTATTAAATTTAAAAACCCCTAATGCTTAGGGGTGAGACAAAAAAAAACGGCGAAAATTTCGACCGTCCCTGAGTAAAATTGACTTTTTATTCCAGAAACTACGTTATTTTCGAGTGAAACAAGACTTTATTTGTTCGTTTTCTTTTCATTTGCTTATTTTGAATAACAAAGGTACAAAGTTTTTTTAAAAATCAAGAGATTTTTAAAGCCACATTATTTATAACGAAAATCTAATGAAAATAGTTTTTATGGGTACGCCCGATTTTGCGGTAGCGAGTTTGAAAGCATTGGTAGAAAGCGGAAAAGAAGTAGTGGCCGTAATTACAGCTCCCGATAAACCTTCGGGACGAGGCTTGGTCATGAACGAGACTCCCGTAAAGAAATATGCCGTTTCGCAAGGCATTCCTGTCTTACAACCTGAGAAACTGAAAAATCCTGAGTTTTTAGAAGAATTACGCAGTTATCAAGCTGATTTACAAATAGTTGTGGCATTCAGAATGTTGCCTGAATTGGTTTGGAATATGCCACGCCTCGGTACTTTCAATTTGCATGGTTCGCTTTTACCACAATATCGTGGAGCTGCTCCAATCAATTGGGCGGTAATCAACGGAGAAACCGAAACAGGAGTGACAACATTTTTCTTACAGCACGAAATTGATACTGGAAATGTGATTTTTACCGAAAAAACGCCAATTCTTTCCGAAGATAATGCGGGAAGGATTCATGATAAATTGATGGAAATCGGAGCGGGTTTAGTCGTAAAAACCGTAGAAGCAATTGAGGCTGGAGACTATCCGCAAATTCCGCAAGATATGAGTGCTGAACTAAAATCTGCACCTAAAATTTTTAAAGAAACTTGCCAAATTGATTGGAATTCATCGGCCGAAAGAATCCATAATTTCGTACGTGGACTTTCACCCTACCCTGCCGCTTGGACTACGCTAAATGACAAAACTTGCAAAATCTACAAAACTGAAATTGGAGAAACTGCCAATGATTCGGCAGAAATAGGGAGTTTCAAAACCGATGGAAAAACTTACCTTGATTTTAAAAGTGCTGATAAATGGATAAAAATCAAAGAACTCCAACTCGAAGGCAAAAAACGCATGGGAGTTGAGGAGTTTTTGAGAGGTTTTAGAGCGTAATTTATAATTAGATACTGGTTATTAGAGAATTAGTTATAAGTTTATTTTATGGATAAACCTTATAATTTTTATAGTTAATTCTTACATCCCAACGTTTTCTTACCGAACTTTGCAATCAGAAATTACGTAAATCATGTAGGACAAGTTTGAAACTTGTCAAATAACAATAATTGTAAAATTAGAACGAAACATGCTTATCAGTCGCCCACGTAGAAATAGAAAAAGTGCCGCCATCAGAGATTTGGTACAAGAGACCACCCTTTCAGTCAATGATTTTATCTTTCCGATGTTTGTGATGGAAGGTTCGGGTATCAAAAGCGAGATAAAATCAATGCCCAATATTTATCGCTTTTCGATTGATACTTTGTTAGAGGAAATCAAAGAGGTTTCTGATTTAGGAATCAAATCAATCTGCCTTTTTCCTAATTATCCTGAAGCAAAAAAAGATAAATACGCCACCGAAAGCCATAATTCAGAAACGCTTTATTTAAAAGCATTGAGTGAAATCAAAGACAAATTCCCGCACATTGCTCTCATGACCGACGTAGCAATGGACCCATACAGCAGCGATGGCCACGATGGACTTGTTGAAAATGGAGAAATTTTGAACGACGAAACACTCGACATTTTGGGCAAAATGGCTCTCGCACAAGCCCGTGCAGGAGCAGATATCATCGGGCCGTCGGACATGATGGATGGACGCATTGGTTATATCAGAGAAATACTTGATGATGAAGGCTTTACGAATGTAAGTATTATGTCGTATTCGGTAAAATATGCGAGTGCATTCTACGGTCCATTCCGTGATGCACTTGATTCTGCTCCAAAATTTGGCGATAAGAAAACCTATCAGATGAATCCAGCTAATGTGCGTGAAGCCCTTATCGAAGGTCAGCTTGATGTAGCCGAAGGTGCAGATTTCTTGATGGTAAAACCTGCGTTTTCGTACCTTGACGTTATCAAAACAATGGCCGATAACTTTGATTTGCCGATTGCTGCCTATAATGTTTCGGGCGAATATGCGATGATAAAAGCCGCTGCTCAAAATGGTTGGCTCGACGGCGACAAAGCCATGCTCGAAATGCTATTGAGCATCAAACGTGCAGGTGCAAAAATCATCTTGAGCTACTTTGCGAAAGAGTTTGCCATTCTGAAAAACCACTAAAAATTAGCTGTTTCGACAATATTTTGTTAAGTTTGAATATAAAATGATTTGAAATATGGTCTTATCAAACGAAATACAATCAGTTCCAAAAACCTTAGCAGAATTTCTACTTTGGGAACCAAATGATGGTTTCAAATACGAATGGAATGATGGTGAGTTAATAAAATTTGAAGGTATGAACAAGAAACAGGTTTATATTTATGATGTTTTAGCGAAGCTTTTTAGTAGAAAAGGACTATTTGAATCAGGTTCGTTAGTTGCAGAATATGATACTATGCTTTCGGGTATCCAAATGAGAAGACCTGACATTGCCTATTTGACAAATGAACAAATTCAATTAACAAAGAAAAATCAAGATGTAATTCCCAAGTTCGTCATTGAAATCATATCGGAAACTGACCAGTTTTATAAAATCGAAGATAAAATCACTGAGTACTTCAAAGCAGGCGTGAAGGTTATTTGGAATATCGTCCCCGAACATAAATTGGTTTACATTTACACTTCTCGCAAAACTGTAAGGATTTGTAGTGATAATGATATTTGTTCTGCCGAACCAGTTCTACCTGATTTTGCGATTGCAGTAAATGATATTTTTACCGAAGAATAAACTTCTATTAATTTTCAAACAGATTACATTATTAGCTCAAAATTTTTGGTAAAAACTGAAGATTTTGAGCTAAATTTTATACCAAAACTCCTCCATGTCACAAACCATACTAATACTAAACGCCCTTGTAGTAAACGAAGGAAAAATTACGCCCGCTGATGTTTTCATCAAAGATGGCTTTATTGAGCAAATAGGCAATAATCTTTCTCACCTCAAAACCAAAAAGGTGATTGATGCCACTGGCAAATATCTTTTACCAGGTGTGATAGACGACCAAGTACATTTTCGTGAGCCTGGCCTAACGCACAAGGCAACCATCGCTACCGAGGCCCGTGCGGCCGTAGCGGGTGGAACTACAAGTTTCATGGAAATGCCAAACACAGTGCCAAATGCCCTCACGCAAGCACTTTTGGAAGATAAATACCAGATAGCGGCTCAATCATCTATAGCCAATTACTCATTTTTTATGGGAGCATCGAATGATAATTATGATGAAGCCATGAAAACTGACATCAAGAATGTTTGTGGTTTGAAAATTTTCATGGGAAGTTCAACTGGAAATATGTTGGTTGATGATAAGAGTGTTCTGACACAAATATTCTCAAATTTCCCTTCATTAATTGCTACGCACTGCGAAGATGAAGCCACTGTAAAAGCCAATTTGGCAAAATATAAAGAGCAATATGGCGAAAACTTACCGCATGACATTCATGCGATAATCCGCAACGAAGAAGCATGTTATAAATCGTCGGCAATGGCGGTAGAATTAGCCAAAAAACACGGTACAAGATTGCATATTCTACATATCTCTACGGCTGATGAGATTTCTCTTTTCAGTAATGTTTTATACACGAAAGAAAAGCCTAAAAATATAACTTCTGAAGTTTGTGTGCATCATCTTTGGTTCGATGCTGATGACTATAAAACGTTAGGAAATCAAATCAAATGTAACCCAGCCATCAAACACGGACACCGTGAAAAATTGCTTCAAGCATTGCTCGACGACCATTTTGATGTAGTTGCAACCGACCACGCACCGCATACTTGGGAAGAAAAACAGCAATCATATTGGCAAGCTCCTTCGGGACTTCCATTAGTGCAACATTCTCTCAATGTAATGCTGGAGTTTCATAAACAAGGAAAAATTTCGCTCGAAAAGATTGCTCAGAAAATGGCTCACTCGGTAGCTGACTGTTTTGAAATCGACCGCCGAGGATATATCCGTGAAGGCTATTGGGCAGATTTAGTTTTGGTTGATTTGAGTGAAAAAACTCTTGTCACAAAAGATAGTCTTTACGCTAAATGTGGCTGGTCGCCATTTGAAGGAACTGAGTTTGGTTCAAAAATCACGCACACGATTGTATCTGGTAACGTAGCTTTTGCCAATGGCAAATTTGATGAAATTAATAAAGGTCAACGATTAGCATTTAACCGATAATTCATTCTTATTTTCTACATAAAAGAATCCCTCTGCAATGTTTTGTAGAGGGATTTTTATTTAAAACAACTCACGAAATAATTAAAATTTTAATAAAATTAGTACTATTTATTTTCGATTATTTTACTAATTTTAAGCATGAACAGACGGAATTTCATCGCAACAACCCTAACTGGTACTATTTTAGCAAAAACTGATTTTCTTTTTGCCAAACCTCTTGCCAGCCCTTCGATCAGTGTTTTTTCAAAGACACTTCACTGGATTGAAGACTACCAAACTTTGGCCAATACCATTGCAGAAATGGGCTTCGATGGCATCGACCTAACGGTGCGTCCTGACGGTCATGTGCTACCCGAAAAAGTCGAAGCTGATTTACCAAAATTTGTTCAAGCCTCTAAAAAAGCCAACATTAAAATTCCGATGATGACCACCAGTATCTTGCAAGCTGATGCCTTATCGGAGCGTGTACTAAAAACCGCCAGTGGCTTAGGAGTTGAACACTATCGCATGGGCTGGTATCACCTTGATATGCAAAAAGACATCATGCAACAAGTCGAGACTTTTGGTCAGCAAATGAAGGGATTAGATGTTTTGAACAAGAAATTTAAAATTTCGGGCGAATACCAAAATCATGGCGGACAAAACCTTGGGGCAGCCGTTTGGGATTTATTTCCTATTTTCAAAAGTATCAATTCACCACTCATAGGCTGCCAGTACGACGTCAATCATGCTACTGCCGAAAGTGGTGCAAACTGGGAAACTGGTTTTAGGTTGATTGCTCCGTACATCAAATCTTTAGCAATCAAAGACTTCAAATATATTTTGCAAGATGGCAAGCTCAAAAAAGTTGGTTGTCCGTTAGGAGAAGGTATCGTTGATTGGAAAAAATTCTTGGCATTAGTGAAGCAATACAACATTAACGTACCGATAACCATGCACTTTGAATACGATTTAGGCGGAGCCGAAAACGGCCTAAGAACAATCAAAATGGACAAAAAAGAGATTCTTTCTGCCATGAAAAGAGATTTAGCATTGCTAAAAACTTGGCTGCCGTAACACAATTTTCTAAATTGTGTAATTCTACAAAACATTAAATTATTAAAATGATTAAAATTGATTACAACCTTCAACCCACAGATTTAAGCTCAAAACTAAAAAGATTTTGGGAGCTTTCTGGACAAAAAATCCAATCAATTGAGCAAAATTACGATGTTTCAAAGGGTTCGCCAGTTTTTACACGAAAAGGCGAATACACAACTCGTGGTTGGACAGAATGGACACAAGGCTTTCAGTACGGCTCAGCAATTTTGCAATTCGATGCCACTGGCGAACAAGATTTTCTTGAAATTGGACGAAAAAATACGCTCAACGTAATGGCTCCGCACGTGAGCCACATAGGCGTACACGACCACGGCTTTAATAACGTAAGCACCTACGGCAACTTACTACGCTTGATGCGTGAAGGAAAAATACCTTTCAACGAATGGGAGAAAAACTTTTACGAATTGGCTCTTAAAATTTCGGGAGCAATACAAGCAAGCCGCTGGACTTCAATTAAAAATGGCGGCTACATTCACTCTTTCAATGGAGCTCATTCACTCTTTGTTGATACCATTCGCTCGTGCCGTGCTTTGGTGGTGAGCCATCGTTTAGGCCATGTTTTTCAAGGAGAAGGTGACGTAAAAATCAATATGCTTGACCGTGCATTACAGCACATCAAAGCCACAGCCGACTATTCGGTTTTTTATGGCGAAGGACGAGATTCGTATGATATTTGGGGTAGAACCGCACACGAAAGTGTATTTAATATAAAGGATGGAAATTTCCGTTGCCCAAACTCACAACAAGGCTACACGGGTTTCTCAACTTGGACTCGTGGACTGGCTTGGGCGATGTGTGGTTTTCCCGAAGAATTGGAGTTTCTCGAAACTCTCGAAGATACCGAACTCGAAGCCTTTGGTGGCCGAGCAAGCATCGAAAAATACATGCTGAAAGCTGCCCAAGCAACTTGCGATTTTTATATCGAACACACACCAATCGACGGCATTCCTTACTGGGATACTGGAGCTCCAAACTTACATAAATTAGGCGATTATCTCAGCAAAAAAGCTAATCCTTACAATGATTTTGAACCTGTTGATGCTTCGGCGGCGGCTATTGGTTCGCAAGGTTTACTGCGTCTGGGCAGATATTTAATGAGAAAAGGCGATACCGAAACTGGCCGAAAATACTGGCAAGCGGGGCTAACAGTGCTTAATTCACTTTTAGAAGAGCCTTATTTGAGTACAAATGAAAATCATCAAGGTTTGTTGCTACACTCCATTTATCACCAGCCAAACGGTTGGGATTATGTACCCGAAGGCAGCAAAATTGCTAATGGCGAGTCAAGCATGTGGGGCGATTATCATTTCAGAGAAGTAGCTCTTTATGTGCAGAAACTCATCAATCAAGAGCCTTATTATGCTTTTTATAATTGTTTAGAAAAATGATATACATAACCACGGAGTTTCACAAAGTTCATCACTGAGTAGCACAGATTAAAAACTTCGTGAAACTCTGTGTCAAAACTCAGTGAACTCCGTGGTTAAAATAAAAATAGAAGATGGCAGAAAAATTTAAACCAAAATATACTCGAGTAGCCCAACTCAAAACCGCTCAAGATTTAAGAAATTATCTTTCGACAAGCAATGTAACACTTGATTTTGATGATGAATTAATCACAGGCGAAGCATCACCATTCAAAAAAAATATTACCCTAAAATCGGGAAAAAAAATTGGCAATGCTCTCTCAATTTTACCAATGGAAGGCTGGGACGGCACAGCTGATGGCCGACCAAGTGAATTTACCAAACGCCGTTGGGAAAACTTTGCCATCAGCGGAGCAAAACTCTTGTGGGGTTGTGAGGCAGTAGCTGTTACACATGAAGGTCGAGCAAATCCTCGTCAATTGGTGATGAATGAAGCTAACTTTTCGGAGTACGAGAATCTTTACAAACTTGTCATTGATAAGCACACCGAAAAATTTGGCTCGGCCGATGATTTATTGGTTGGACTACAACTCACTCATTCGGGGCGTTTCTGCAAGCCAAACGATAATACCAAGTTTGAATCTAAAATTTTATACAATCACCCAAAACTCGACAAGAAATTTCATCTAAGCGAAAATCATCCTTTGATGACTGACGATGAAATTGATGCTTTAGTGGAAGACTTCGTAAAAGCGGCAGTTTTGGCTCAAAAGGCAGGTTTTCACTTTGTGGATATTAAACATTGTCATGGTTATTTAGGACACGAATTTTTAAGTGCTTACGACCGTGAAGGAAAATACGGTGGAAGTTTCGAGAATCGTACTCGTTTTTTAAGAAATATTGTTGAAGGTATCAAAAAAGCGGCCCCAGGTTTAGAAATGGGAATCCGCCTAAGTGCCATTGATTTTGTACCGTTTAAGAAAAGTGCAACAGGTGAAGGTGTACCCGATTTAACGCCTAATCAAGCTTATAAATACGCTTTCGGCTGCGATGATTCTGGAATAAACATTGATTTAGAAGAACCAAAAGCATTTTTGGAATTGGCTCAGAGTTTGGGTATTCAATTAATATGCATTACGGTTTCAAGTCCTTATTACAATCCTCACGTTACTCGCCCTGCACTCTTTCCGCCGTCAGATGGTTATCAGCCACCCGAAGAACCACTGGAAGGTGTAGCTCGGATGATTGATGTGGCCGAAGGATTGAAAAAAGCATTTCCAGAAATGGTAATTGTGGGTTCGGGCTATTCTTACTTGCAAGAATGGCTTCCAAATGTTGCCCATAATGTACTGAGAAATGGCAAAGCGGACTTTGTCGGCTTTGGCCGTATGGTGCTTTCGTACCCAACCATGCCCGATGATATGCTAAACGACCGCCCAACGCAACGCAAATTGCTGTGTCGTACTTTCTCTGATTGCACAACTGCTCCACGCAATGGTTTATATTCAGGTTGTTTTCCTCTCGACCCAATTTATAAAAACCATCCGCACGCCGAACTACTCAAAACCATCAAAGACGGAATATGAAAAGAGTAGCGTTCGTAACAGGCGGAAGTCGTGGAATAGGCTTAGGAATTGCCCAACATTTAGCTCAAAATGGTTTCAACTTAGCTATCAATGGTGTTAGAGACGAGCAATCGGTTGAAGAAGTTTTAGAGTTTTTACGGATTCTCGGAGCAGAAGTAATTTATTGTCAAGGCGATATTGCTTCAAAAGAAGCACGTATCCAAATGCTTGATAAAATCAAAGTTCATTTCGGCAGATTAGATGTTTTGGTCAATAATGCGGGCGTTGCTCCTAAAGAACGTAATGACATTTTAGCCGCCACCGAAGAAAGTTTCGATTATGTAATTTCGACTAACTTAAAAGGTACTTACTTTTTAACCCAAGCTGCCGCCAATTGGATGATTGAGCAAAAAAATAATGACTCAGACTTTACAGCATCAATCATAACTGTATCCTCTATTTCGGCCACAGTTGCATCGGTCAATCGAGGAGAATATTGCGTATCGAAAGCAGGTTTGGGCATGATGACTCAACTTTTTGCGGCAAGGCTCGGCGAGTTTAATATTCCAGTTTACGAAGTAAGGCCCGGTGTAATAAAAACCGATATGACCGAAGGCGTAACGGCCAAATATGATAAACTCATTGCCGAAGGCCTCACGGTTCAAAACCGTTGGGGATTTCCCGAAGATATTGGCAAAGCCGTGGCGGCCATCGCCAAAGGAGATTTCTCCTACTCCACTGGTCAAGTTTTTATGATTGATGGTGGTTTGACGATAAGTAGATTATAGAATCTGCTTCAGTTGACATCAACCAAACCGTTATAGTTAGAAAATTGATAATCAAACATAATTCACTTTTTAGCTTATTGTATATCTGTCTCGTAGAGACTAAATATCGGTAGAAAATAAAGAACCAAATACAAAAGTGTGCCGTAGGTACGCAACAGTTACGTACCTACGGCACGTTAAAATTGTTTCTCTCTTCTTTCTACCAATATAAAGTGCCTAATGGCACATTTTGTAAAATTAATTGCAATTTTCTCAAGAATATTAGCAGCAATTACATCATGAAAAAAAACATTTTTCTCTTCATCTTAATACAAATATCTTTAGTTTCTTATGCAAGGAAGAAGGAAAAAGTAGCTGTTTTTTCTAAACCATTAGACTCACTTTCTATTGCCAAAGGTCAAATATTATTTACTCAAAATTGTACCAGTTGTCATCAAATTAAAACAGATGGTATTGGACCAAAATTATCGGGTATTACAAGTATTACTTCGCCAGCGTGGGTCAAGAAATTTGTCAAAAACTCTCAAGATGTAATTGCAGCGGGAGATGAACGAGGCACATTGTTATTTCTGAAATACAAAAAGGCAATTATGCCATCATACAGCCATTTGCCAGAAGCCGAACTTGATGCCATTATAGATTATTTGGCCACAACAAAACCCATCAAAAATAATCTCAAGAAAGATTATGGCGAAGGTATTAAAAATCCAATTCCAGAGCCAATAGAAGTTTCAAATCTCGTTGTTGATGTAAAGCAATTTTCGCAATTCCCTATATCAAGTGAAGGTGGAAAATATCCGTTCACCCGTATAACAAAATTGGCTCCTCAGCCAATTACTGGACAAATTTTTGTAAATGATTTGAGAGGCAAATTATATAAAATGGAAGGTAACAATCCTGTAGTTTACATGGATTTTGCCCAATTAATGCCCAATTTTATTCATCAGCCAGGTTTGGCTTCGGGCTTGGGAAGCTTCGCTTTTCATCCAGATTTTTTGAATAATGGTTTACTTTATACCACTCACAGTGAGAAAACAAGTTCAGCAAAAGCCGATTTTGCTTATTCTGATTCGATAAAAGTTGCTTTACAATGGGTGCTTACCGAATGGAAAATTGAAAATCCTGCGTTGGGAGTCTTCTCTGGAAAACCTCGTGAAATGATGCGAGTAAATGTTGTTTCGGTAATTCACGGTGTGCAGGAAATTGTCTTTAATCCAATAGCTAAAAAAGGCGATACCGATTATGGACTTCTATACATCGGAATTGGCGATGGTGGAGCGGCCGAAAACGGTTACTCTTTCTTGACAAACAAAGAAGAGCGAATTTGGGGTAAAATTTTACGCATAGACCCAGCGGGCAGAAATAGTAAAAATGGCAAATATGGTATTCCTGCCACAAATCCCTACGTAAAATCAACCAATAAAAAGGCTTTGAAAGAAATATTTGCCAGTGGTTTCCGAAACCCACACCGAATTATGTGGACGAGCAAAGGCGATATGCTGACTGTAAATATTGGCCATGCGAATATCGAATCTTTATACAAAATCGAGGCAGGGAGAAACTACGGTTGGCCGACTCGAGAAGGAAAATTTGTGATTCATACTGATGGAGATATGAACCAAGTTTATCCACTACCAGCTAATGATAAAACCTATAATATAACTTATCCAGTAGCCACTTTCGACCACGATGAAGCGAAAGCCATTACAGGTGGCTACGAATATACTGGCAATTTAGTACCAGGATTAAAAGGAAAATATTTATTCGGTGATATTCCAACAGGAAGATTGTTTTATTTAGATGTAGCCAACCTCAAACAAGGACAAACAGCAAAAATAAAAGAGTGGAAACTCACGCTCAATGGTAAGTCTGAAACGCTCAGAAATTTATGTGGTAATGATAGAATTGACTTGCATTTTGGCATTGATGCTCAAGGCGAAATGTATATCATGACCAAAGCTGATGGAAAAGTTTATCAGATTATTGGAGCAAAAGAGTAGCACAAGTTTCTAACTTGTGCGGCAGCAAATTGGATTTTCGGGAGTTCTATGTTTTCTAAATTTCATACGAACAAGTTAGAAACTTGTTCTACAATATCTCTATTCAACCTCAAACGATTCAGCAAATAATGAAAAAATTTACTCGCCGAGATATGCTTAAGGCAACCGTTCCGAGTTCGCTCGCTATGATGGCCATTCCTACCATCATTCCCTCTACTGCATTCGGTGCTAATGACCGAATGCGAGTGGCCGTTATTGGCATTAATGGCCGTGGCAAAGACCACATTTCAGGTTTTATGAAACAAGATAATGTCGATGTTGCCACCCTCTGCGATGTCGATAATGTTGTATTGAAAGCTGGAGCAAAAGCTTTTGAAGAAAAATATAGCAAAAAAGTAAATATCGAAGCAGATTTACGCAAGGTATATGAAGATAAAAGCATAGATGCCGTGAGCATTGCCACACCCAATCATTGGCACGCTTTGGCGGCCATTTGGGCGTGTCAAGCAGGGAAAGATGTGTATGTAGAAAAACCCGCCTGCCACAATATTTTTGAAGGCAGAAAATTAGTTGAAGCTGCCACAAAATACAACCGAATCGTGCAGCACGGTGTACAGTTACGTAGTTCGGTGGCGATGCAAGAAGCCATCAAACATTTGCGAGATGGACTCATCGGAAAAGTGTATATGGCTCGTGGAACAGTCTATAAATGGCGACCAGATATTGGCGATTTAGGAAAATCTCCCGTTCCCGAAGGCCTCAACTGGGATTTGTGGCAAGGCCCTGCCCAAGCGAGAGAATTCAGCAAGAACTATGTGCATTACAATTGGCACTGGTTTTGGGAATATGGTAATGGCGATGTTGGTAATCAAGGTGTTCACGAAACAGACCTCTGCATGTGGGGTTTGGATGTAGGTTTACCAGAAACCATTACTTCAGCAGGTGGAAAATACCTTTGGAACGACTGCAAAGAAACACCCGAAGTGCTAAGTACAACCTACAACTACCCAAAACAAGGAAAAGTGATTCAGATGGAAGTGCGTCCGTGGATGACCAACAAAGAAGATGGCGTTGAAGTAGGCAATATTTTCTACGGAGATAAAGGCTATATGGTTATCAATGGCTATAACGATTATAAAACCTTTCTCGGAAAAGAGCGTACTCCAGGTCCTGCTCGGAATGCAGGTGGCGACCACTACAAAAACTTTGTTGAGGCCGTGCGAGCAAAAGATAAATCGCTACTTAACGGACCAATAGAAACAGGACATTTAGCAGCAAGTATCGCTCATTTAGGTAATATTTCTTATCGTTTGGGAAGAACACTGCACTTCGACCCAAGCAAAGAAACTTTCATCGGAGATAAAGAAGCCAACGCCATGCTTACTCGTAAGTATCGAGCACCTTATGTTGTGCCAGATAAGGTTTAATTTGTCGTAAAATTCCATAAAAAAGCCCTAAAACATTTAGTTTGTAGGGCTTTTTAGTAACAGACAAGTTAGAAACTTGTCCTACTTTATATCGTATAATTCTTCACTGTATCTATAAAACATTTTACTTTCTCAGGGTCGGTATCAGGATAAACACCGTGACCAAGATTCGCAATATATTTTTGTCCACCGAAGTTTTTAATCATCTTTTTGGTGTGTTTTTCAATTTCTTTGAAAGAACTATACAAAACACACGGGTCGAGATTTCCTTGTAAAGTTTTGTGAGGAATCATTCGACGAGACTCCGTAATGTCCATGTTCCAGTCAAGACCCACCACATCACAATTCAGTTTCGACATTTCTTTTCTTGCAAAAAATGCTCCTTTAGCAAATACCGTTACTGGCACTTCGCTAATAGCATCGCAGATTTGAGCAATGTAAGGCAACGAAAACTTACGGTATTGGTCGGGTGAAAGGATTCCTGCCCAAGAATCAAAAATCTGCACTAAATCTGCTCCATGTTTGGCTTGAGCTTTCAAATAAGCGATTGTAGTATCCGTAATTTTTTGAAGCAACGCATGAGCTAATTCTGGCTCAGAATACAACATTTTCTTGGCAATTGAGAAGGTTTTTGAGCCTTTTCCTTCAACCATATAGCAGAAAATAGTAAATGGAGCTCCCGCAAAACCTAATAATGGTACACGCCCATTTAGTTCTTTCTTTACAATATCAATCGCTTTCAATACATAAGCCAACTCGTTTTCGGGGTTACTTATACGTAAAGCATCAATATCTTTTTTACTTTGAATAACTTTCGGAAAAATTGGACCTTTAGATTCTACCATTTCATAAGGTAAACCCATCGCTTCTGGCACAACCAAAATATCTGAAAATATGATTGCAGCATCAGTTCCCAAAATATCTACTGGCTGAATTGTTACTTCGGCAGCCATCTCAGGAGTTGTGGCCAATTTTATAAAACTTCCTGCTTTTTCTCTTACAGCACGGTACTCAGGTAGGATACGTCCAGCTTGACGCATCATCCAGACAGGTACTCGCTCCACACGCTCGCCCTTGGCGGCACGTAATATTAAATCATTTTGTAATTTCATTCTACAAAGATACAATTCAGCCTATTTTATTGCTATAATTAGTTACGGAATTTTGCAGAAAACGGTTTTAGCACGATTAAAAAGATTTGTAAGATAAGCGGAGATTAACGAAACAAAATGCCACAAAAAAAGGCTACTTACGTGAAGTAGCCTCAAGCGGTATGTGTTTTGTTGTTTTGGGTAATCGGGAATTACTTTTTAGTAACTCTTACAGCAATACGTCGGTTTTGGGCTTTACCTTCTTCGGTATCATTTGATGCTACTGGAAACTGTGAACCATAACCTTCGGGGTCTAAACGCTTGGCATCAATGCCCATCGCCACGAGAGCCTTTACAACGCTCGTAGCACGGTCAGCCGAAAGTTTTTGGTTTACCGCTTCTTTGCCTACATTATCGGTATATCCACCAATTTTTAGGTCAATCGGATATGCTTTCAAAATTTCAGCAATGTTGCGTACTTCTTGCATAGATGTCGAGTCAATCACAGCACTTCCTGTCTCGAATCTTAAGTCACGGAAATTAAACCAAGTGGTTTTATCAACTGGTTTAGATTTATCTTCAATAAAACTAATCAATTCATTTTCAATACTTTCTTCTCCAAAATTCAATTCTATACCTGTCGAAAGCGTTTTCTTCAATGAACCAATTACTTCTGTTGCTGCACTATCAATATTAGCTACTGCTTCTGTTGTCGTATCTTCTACAACTACTGTATCCACATTCCTACAACTTTTCCAATAATATATAGCACCTAACAATAAACCTGCTAATAGCAACAACGGAAGCCATGATTTTGGTTTTTTGTCATTAGTTTGTTGTTTAAAGTTATTAACCACTGTTGACTTCGGGTTTCCTGAAAAATCACCTAAATCTTCGATATTCAATATGCTACCAATTCCAGTAGGTAAAGCTGCTTTTACTGCATTTTTTTGGCTCATTAATAAACTTGCTAAGCCAGATGTACTTAAACCTTGTGTTATTACTTTTTTACCTAAAACATTCATCAAAATCGGAGCAACTAAACCTAAAAGAGATGAAGCCGAACCTGTTTTAATACTCGATGTATTTGAAATGAAACTACTCAATGCACCGAGTTTATCGCCAAAAATGCTTCCTAAAAAACCGCTTCCTAAAGAGGCAAGAGTTGATGTACTTTTTATGTCGTCTAATAATCCACCGAGATTATTAAGCACACCACCATCATATCCGCCTGTACGGATAGTACTCAGCAAATCCGATACTCCTTGAGTAGTAGAGGCATTTTGCATAACACCACCCAGAATAGCTGGCAAAGCACTCTCAATAGCAGAATACGTATTTTCTGTTGATTCACCAAGAAAGCTACTAATCTTTGATACGATTGAAGAAGTAAACTGTTCTTTAACTAAACCTAATAAATCCATTTTGTATGTGATTATCTAAAATTTCGTGGTAATATCATTCAGACTGCTTTATGAGAAAAAGTAACAAAGTGTAGAAGAAATTATTTTTCTTAGCAAAAAAGCCCCAGTAATGGGGCTTTTTTGCTAAGAAAAATATGTGGTAAAGTCAATTAAAAACTTTTTATCACATCGGAAACAATCTCAACACAATCCCACATCTGAGGTTCGGTCATAACCAATGGCGGAGCAAGGCGAATTTTATTGCCATGCGTTGGTTTTGCTAATAGTCCATTGTCTTTAAATTTCATACAAATATCCCAAGCCAAGTCAGAGTCTTCGTGCGAATCCACCACGATTGCGTTCAACAATCCACGTCCACGTACTTGTGTTACGATATTTGTTTCATTTACCAATTTATTCATTTCTGCACGGAAAATTTTGCCCAAATAATCGGCATTTTCAGCCAGTTTTTCATCTTTCACAACCTCCAATGCTTCCATCGCAACTGCACAAGCGAGTGGATTTCCACCATAAGTTGAGCCATGTTCACCAGGTTTGATAGTCAACATAATTTCATCATCAGCTAAAACTGCCGATACTGGCAATACTCCACCCGAAAGGGCCTTTCCGAGAATAACGATATCAGGTCGAACATCTACATGATTGATAGCCAGCAATTTACCAGTTCTGGCTATGCCTGTCTGAATCTCATCGGCAATAAATAATACATTACTGGCCTTGCACAAACGGTAGGCTTCTCTTAAATATTCATCATCTGGAACAACTACCCCAGCCTCGCCCTGAATCGGCTCGAAAATAAAACCAGCTACGTAAGGGTCATTAATGAGTGCTTCTTCGAGAGCTTCAATATTATTATACGGAACTGTCTCAAAACCTGTCATGTATGGTCCAAACTCCTTGCGTGCCGTTGGGTCGGTTGATGCCGAAACTACTGAAAGTGTACGACCATGAAAATTTCCTCCCGCAAAAATTATTTTAGCTTTATTTTCTGGAATTCCTTTTACTTGATAACCCCATTTACGGCATAATTTCAAAGCAGTTTCTACTGCCTCAACGCCCGTATTCATCGGCAAAACTCTATCATAACCAAAATAATTGGTGATATATTCTTCATAACGCCCCAACATTGAGCTATAAAAAGCTCTTGAAGTAAGCGTCAATTTCTGCGATTGCTCAATGAGTGCATTGATGATACGAGGATGGCAATGCCCTTGGTTAACGGCCGAATAAGCCGAAAGAAAATCATAGTATCTTTTACCTTCGACATCCCAAACATAAACGCCTTCTCCACGGTCAAGAACGGCCGAAATTGGGTGGTAATTATGTGCTCCGTAGCGTTCTTCGAGTTCGATTAGTTGTTCGCTGAGTGAAATATCTGTAAGCATAATTGTTGATGATTAATGACCAATGATAAAGCTATATTTTTATCATTGATAAATTTACATTTAAAATATGACTCAAATATGTTAAAATGACTTGATATTTTTCACAAACAAGTTATATTTACTTTAAAATTAACTAATAAAGTATTTTTTATTTAAAAACTATCAAAATAAAAATAATTTAACTTATGATAAATGAAAATAATTTAGATGAATTTGACAAAAAAATCTTGATTCAGCTCGAAAAAGATGGAAGAAAACCCTACTCTGAAATAGCTAAAAACCTTAATATCTCGAATACGATGGTGCATCAACGGGTTACACGCATGAAGAAAATCGGGATTCTAAAAGGTGCAGGAATTATTTTGGATGAACGTAAATTGGGCTACGAATGGAGTGCATTTACGGGTTTGGTACTGAAAGAAGATTCTGATTCAAAAACAATTATCGAAGAGCTACGCAAAATCCCAGAAGTAACAGAGTGCTATTATATTACGGGACAATATACGCTCTACATAAGAATTGTAGCAAAATCGAACGAACACATGAGAAGTGTGTTATATGATAAAATAGACCATATTTCGGGAATCCTGAAAACCGAGTCAATGATTGATTTTGGTGCAGCCTTTAAGCGAAATGTGAGTGTGGAGCTTTAGGTGATAGAAATTAGGGTTTAGGAGTTAGGTTTAAACTAACTTTCTCTAAACATTTTATGTAAAGCCAAACTCTTACTACCTAATCCCTAAAACCTATTCCCTAAAATCTAAAAACCAAATAATATTCGTTTTAGTCTATCAAAATAGTGGGTTGTAATATTAAAAACCAAATATTATTTTTGTATATTAATGTATCAATCATTAAACATTACGCATTAAACATTATTCATTACAAGTCTTACCAATGCCTAAAATTTATTTAGATAATGCCGCCACCACTCGCCTTGATGATGAAGTTTTGCAGGCAATGTTACCTCTGATGACCGAAAACTTCGGTAATCCTTCATCCATTCATTCGCACGGGCGACAAGTTCGTTCGGCTATCGAAAAGGCACGTAAAACCGTAGCAAGCTTAATCAATGCCTCTCCTTCCGAAATCTTCTTTACTTCGGGCGGCACTGAAGCTGATAATACAGCTATTACGTGTAGCATTGATACTTACGGACTCAAACACGCCATCACTTCGCCAACCGAACATCATGCAGTGTTGCACACGCTTGAATATTTGGCCAAACAAGGTGTGATCAAGCTTAGTTTTGTAAATCTCGACGAAAAAGGACACGTTGATTTAGTACATTTAGAAGAACTTTTAAGTACAAAACCACGTAGTTTGGTTTCGTTAATGCACGGAAATAATGAAATCGGAAATTTGATTGATTTGGAAAAAGTAGGTGAAATCTGCAAAAAATACGATGCCATCTTCCATTCGGATACCGTACAAACAATGGGTCATTATAAGCATGATGTACAAAATACAAAGATAGATTTTCTGGTTGGTGCTGCCCATAAATTTCACGGGCCAAAAGGTGTTGGATTTCTGTATATCAATGCCGATAGTAAAATTCATCCGTTTATTCATGGTGGTTCGCAGGAGCGTAATATGCGTGGTGGCACCGAAAACGTTTATGGCATTGTAGGTTTGGCAAAAGCCCTTGAAATAGCCTACAAAGAAATGGAGCAACACAAAGCACACATCGAAGGTTTAAAAAGTAGAATGATTGAAAAACTGAAAGCCGCCATTCCTGACGTAAGATTCAACGGCGATTCAGATAATTTGGAGCGTAGCCTTTACACGGTTCTGAATGTAAGCCTCCCACCAAGCGAAGACAACGATATGTTACTTTTTAACCTTGATATTGCCCAAATTTCGTGTTCAGGAGGTAGTGCTTGCACCAGTGGCTCAGATGTTGGTTCACACGTGTTGGGGGCTTTAAATGTGCAGCCAGAGCGTGGAAATGTTCGCTTTTCTTTCGGAAAATATAATACTGCTGAAGAAATTGATAAAGTAGTTGAAGTGGTGGCTGGGCTATACGGGTCGCAAGTTTAATTATCTTCACAATATTTTTCAGACCTTCGGTGCAGACCAAAAGAAAAGTCCCGCTTCTTTCGAGGCGGGACTTTTTTATGTTCAATCTATTAATCTTTATCAGATTAGTTGAAGATATAACGCAATGTCAACTGAGCATTCCAAACATCACCAGTACCACTTCTATATTGATAAGTGTCTTTCAATAAAGATGTTGTAGAAGTTGTTGTTCCGTCAGTATTCAATGTTCTTGTAGTCTGAGTATTCAAACGGTACTGAGGCACACCAGCAGCGGTAACACTTACAAAAGCCAATGGTGAGGTATTACTTACAAACTGACCTACACCCCATTTGCTATTCAATAAGTTAGCAAAGTTTTGAATATCAGCACGTACCTGGATTGTATTACGCTTTCCTTTCACGTTTACGAAAAACTCTTGGATAAACGATAAATCGTATTGATTCAACCATGGTAAAATTGCACCATTACGCTCTGCATATTGTCCACGTCTTGTGCTTAAATATGGGTCTTGGTCGATAAACTTATCAAAAGCCTCTGCTTGTTGAGCTGGTGTATAAACAGTTCCAGCAACAGTAGTATTTACGAAAGTTATATCGCTTGCTTTAGCAGGAACAAACAATAAGTCGTTACCAGCTACACCATCTCCATTCATATCACCAGCGATAGTATATGAATAACGTGAAGTTCCGCTACCACCAACATAACCAATTGAAACTTGTGAAGAACCACCAAATTGACCACCATACTCTAAACGGTAGCTAATCGCTCCAACTACACGATGAGGTAAGTCAAAATCACTGTAAGCAAGACCTAATCTATTGTTACCATTCACACTTCTTGCACCAGTCCATGAACCAGAAGCAATCGAACCAGCAGCCATCAAATCACGTGTTTTGCTATATGTATAAGCAATCATTCCGTAGAAACCTTTTGTCCAAGGTTTTTCTAATTTGAAAGTCAACGAAACGTTTTCACCCGTGCTTTTGCTTGTAAGTACCGCTGCACGAGAAACATTATCATTGATACGAAGAGCATTTGTCAAGTTAGAACCAGTAAGACCAGAACCAGGGAAGCGGTCACGAGTATCTGGACCCGTAAATTTACTCGTTGCTGTTTCTAAGTTCGCATCAAAATACAAAGCAGAGTTCAAAAACTTATTATATAAGAAATCTACCGAACCAACTAAACCTAAAGGCAATTTTTGGTCAACTGCAATGTTTGTTTTCCATACTTGAGGGAATTTATAGCTTCCATCAGTTGCCGCAATATCAAATGTAGATGGCAATGTTGGAGTAGCTGGAGCATAAACCGAAGCATCTTGCACGAATGGATACGCTTTTGTATTACGTTGCTCAATAAATCCTGTTAGGATACCATTATTACCAATTTGATTAGAGATAAATACATAAGGCGGACGACCAGTGAAGATACCAGTACCACCACGAACCTGTGTAGTACGCTTCCCTGTTACATCCCAGTTAAATCCAAGACGTGGTTCCCACAAAATCTTTGTACCTGGCATAGAACCAGTATTAATTTTGTAAGCAGCACCTTCAGCATCTTTATATGATTGTGCTGAAATAGTTTTATTTTCTAAGGCAGTATTACCCAAAGCAATTACACTCGCTCTTAAACCATAAGATACTTTTAAGTTGCGGCTCGCTTGATAATCATCTTGGGCATAGAAATCAAACTTATTAACTTTCAATACTTGTAATGGTTCAGCACCACCTTCTAAAGCAGAATAACGGTATTGAAACAAGTTTACAGTAACATCTTTGTTTCCGTTTGCTGAAGCATAGAAATCAGCCAATGAGTTAAATACCCAAACACCATTGGAAGCTGGGTAAAATAAATTATTCGACTTATATTTCTCGTAGTTAGCACCTAAAGTAATTGTGTGCTTGTTTTTGAACAATGTATAGTTATCCGTGATGTGAAAAGTACCATAGTTCAATTTGTTACTTGGCGTAAATGGGTCGAAACCAGCCGCAATATAAGTTGCGTTGTTGTTCAAGATATCAATCGTTGGGAAAAATGCACCAGCATAAGCACGGTCTTCATTTTGTTTATCATAACCAATAATAAAGTTATTAGCTGCTTTTCCTTTAAATGTAGAGTTTAATTCAGCTACAATCGAACGGGTATTATCTTGAATCAAATATCCTGAATTCTTGAATGATAAAGAGTTTGCCGTGATACGGTTACCAAAACCTGCCGAGCTACTATTACTAATATTTACATAATCTTGTGAATTATGGAAAGTATAACGTACAGTTGCTTTATGGTTATCGTTAATATTATAATCTAAACGAGCCAAAAACTTATCAGATGTAGTTTCATCATCATAAGCTTCATAAGCTCCTGTTTCGTAACCATATTTAGTTTTCAAAAATGCACTTAAAGCATCAATATCAGCTTTTTCAACACGTGTTGGATTACCACCAGCAGTTGAACCTTTAGCTGTAAATGCGTGAGCTGGTTGCGTTCTTCTTTGGAATTCACCGTTTACAAATAAGAACAATTTGTTTTTGATGATTGGAGCCCCTAAACGGAAACCTGTAATCTTTTCATCAAAAGTACCTACCGTAACTGGTAAACCTCTTGCTTCTGTACCAACGAAACTCTTTCCGTTGTTACGGAAACTGTGGTAAACCGAACCCTGAACTTCGTTTGTTCCTGAACGAGTAACAGCATTCAAACCAGCACCAACAAATCCAGACTGACGAACATCAAAAGGAGCAATGTTTACTTGAACCTCTTCGATAGCATCCAAAGAGATTGCAGTCGAGTTCGTACGTCCACCCGCTTGGGCTTCTGTACCTAAACCAAAACCATTATTGAATACCGAACCATCAATTGTGAAGTTGTTCAAACGGCTATCTTGACCACCAAATGAACGTCCATTTCCTTGTGGATTGTATTTCGTAAAGTCGTTGATTGAACGGCTACCAATTGTTGGTAATGATTGTAACGCTTGTTTACCGATTGTAGTAGAAGCACCAGTACGGTCAGAACTGAACACATCACTACGGTTTGAAACAACTTTAATTTCATCAAGGAATGTACCTGCTTCATCTAATTTTACATCAACGTTAGCAGCAGTACCTAAACTTGTAATCACGCCTTCTTTTACGGCTTCTTTAAAACCAATAAACGTGAATGTAATTTTGTAAGGACCTCCGATACGTACCGCAGGAAGTGTATAACGACCAGAAGCGTTTGAAACTGTACCATATTTAGTACCCGACGGTACGTGAACTGCAATAACTGTTGCACCTGGTAAACCTTCGCCTTTAGCGTCTGCAACTAAACCGCTAATTGAAGAGGTTGTTACCTGTGCAAAGCTTTGAAAAGCAAAAAGCATTACTGCAAGAAAGCTAAAAGCCTTCTGCGTAAAAGTAAATTTTCGCATCATGTTTTTTTTGGAGTTAGAAATGTTTGAAGTAAAAATCATTTAGTGGTTTTTAATTTCCGAGACAAAGGTCTTAAAATTTTTCTCTAAAAAAAACAAGCACCTACCCTTTTTATTTTGATAAGTGCTTGAAATACAAGTTTTTATAGGATTTTTAATGAAAAATATTGGTAAAATTCAATTTCGTTTTATTAAGAAATTGTTATGCATGCCTAATATTTTTAAGAACCCATAATATTATGACCCATTTTATCTCGTTTGGTTTCCAAATATCCAATATTATGAGGGTTGGCTTCTATCTCAATAGGAATCGAATCAATGATTTCTAAACCGTAGCCGATCAAACCAGCTCTCTTCTTAGGATTATTTGAAATCAATTTCATTTTTTTTATTCCTAAGTTTCTCAAAATTTGAGCTCCAACGCCATAATCTCGCTCATCCATTTTGAAACCCAATTCGAGATTTGCTTCTACAGTATCACGCCCCATCTCTTGCAATTTATAGGCTTTCAATTTATTCAACAAGCCAATTCCACGCCCTTCTTGATTCATATAAAGTATTACACCCTTGCCCTCTTTCTCGACCATTTCCATAGCAGCATGAAGTTGTGGTCCACAATCACAGCGGCATGAACCAAAAATATCGCCCGTTACGCATGACGAGTGTACACGCACCATTACGGGTTCATTTTCCTCCCAAGTACCTTTAATGAGTGCTAAATGAAGTTGGTCATTGTCCAATTGGCGGAAAGCAACCATATCGAAGTTCCCCCATTCGGTTGGCATATTTACGCCAATTTCACGCTTTATCAAAGATTCTTTTTCGAGACGATACTCAATTAAATCTTTGATACTCACTAATTTAAGGTTGAATTTTTTTGCAATTTCAAACAATTGCGGCAAGCGTGCCATTGTGCCGTCTTCGTTCAGAATCTCAATCAAAACACCAGCAGGTTGAAGTCCAGCCAAGACAGCTAAATCAATGGCAGCTTCGGTATGCCCCGAACGACGAATGACTCCACCTTCGGCAGCACGCAACGGAAAAATATGCCCTGGACGGCCTAAATCTTCGGGTTTTGTGGTAGGGTTTACGAGTGCTTGAATGGTTTTGGCACGGTCGCTGGCTGAAATTCCTGTGGTGCAGCCATTGCCAAGTAAATCGACCGATACAGTAAAAGCAGTTTCGTGTTGAGCTGTATTTTTGCCCACCATCATATCAAGTTCTAATTCTTCACAACGTTTACGGGTGAGGGGTGTACACATCAAGCCTCGGCCTTCTTTCACCATAAAATTGACCATTTCAGGCGTAGTTTTTTCAGCGGCACATATAAAATCACCTTCATTCTCACGGTCTTCGTCATCAACCACGATGATTATTTCTCCATTACGAATCGCTTCGATTGCGTCTTCTATGCGGTCTAATTTCATTTTAATTTTATCTTGTGTTTTATAAATTTTTAACACAAAAACTTATAAAAACGTTTAAAAACAGTCGTGCCACATTTCAGAAATGTGGCACGTCAAAAGTATGCTTATTTTTATTTCTTATTAAACTCACGGTGGGCAACTTCCTCAAAAAGTCTTTCTTTTGGTAAGCTTTTAAAATATTCGTAAGTAATTTTCAAACCTTCTGCACGACTTACTTTTGGTTCCCAACCTAAGATTTCCTTCGCCTTTGTGATGTCTGGTTGACGTTGTTTAGGGTCATCTTTCGGTAAAGGTCTATGCACAATTTTTTGGTCTGTCCCTGTCAATTTAATGATTTCTTCAGCAAATTCATTCATCGTAATTTCTGACGGATTTCCAATATTTACTGGATAAGCATAATCAGATAATAATAAACGGTAAATACCTTCTACTAAATCATCTACATAACAAAACGAGCGAGTTTGAGTACCATCTCCAAAAATAGTAAGGTCTTCACCACGCAATGCTTGACCGATGAATGCCGGCAATACACGTCCGTCGTTGAGTCGCATCCTTGGCCCGTATGTATTAAAGATACGTACGATACGAGTTTCTACACCGTGGTAAGTATGATAGGCCATTGTCATGGCTTCTTGGAAACGCTTGGCTTCATCATATACTCCACGAGGTCCAACTGGGTTTACGTGTCCCCAATACTCTTCAGTTTGTGGGTGAACCTGCGGGTCGCCATAAACCTCTGATGTTGAAGCAATAATTACCCTTGCTTTCTTTACACGAGCCAAACCAAGACAGTTGTGAATTCCGAGTGAACCCACTTTTAGGGTCTGAATCGGAATCTTCAAATAATCAATCGGGCTTGCTGGTGAAGCAAAATGTAAGATATAATCAAGTTCACCCGGAACGTGAATAAATTTACTTACATCGTGGTGATAAAACTCAAAATTTGGATGTTTGAACAAATGTTCGATATTGCGTAAATCTCCTGTGATTAGGTTATCCATCGCAATGACATAGTGTCCTTCTTTGATAAATCTATCGCAAAGGTGCGAACCCAAAAAACCCGCACCGCCTGTTATTAATACTCTTTTCATACG
Source organism: Emticicia sp. W12TSBA100-4 (assembly GCF_040253585.1). Classification (NCBI taxonomy): domain Bacteria; kingdom Pseudomonadati; phylum Bacteroidota; class Cytophagia; order Cytophagales; family Leadbetterellaceae; genus Emticicia; species Emticicia sp. W12TSBA100-4. The sequence goes on along the minus strand of NZ_JBELAU010000004.1, from coordinate 280,239 downwards.
CCCCCTAACCCCCGATGGGGGAATTTTAGTTTTATGTTTACAAATGAAACGTCTATTAAAAAATTAATATATGTGTAGAACCTCCTATTAACAATTATGTTTTACCAAAATTGTTTTTATATTCCCCTTTAGGGACAGTCCGCCGTTGCGGTTAGGGGTTTTACTTCACAGTTTCTCTACCAACTGAGAAATAAGTATAGCCTAAGTCACGCATATCTTTTAGTTCGTAAAGGTTACGGCCATCAAAGATAACTTTATTTTTGAGGGCAACTTCCATTTTATCGAAATCTGGTGTACGGAATTCTGGCCATTCGGTCATAATCATCAAGGCATCAGCTCCTTCAATGGCTTCATAAGGGCTTTTAGCATATTTTACTTTTTTGCCAACTACGCCACGTACGTTTTCCATTGCTTCAGGGTCATATACTACCACTTTTGCACCTGCTTTACGCAATTCTTTGATATTATACAAAGCTGGAGCTTCACGAATATCATCAGTGTGTGGCTTAAAGGCTAATCCCCAAAGAGCAATCGTTTTGCCTTTCAAATCGCCATCAAAATGGGCTTTGATGTGCGGCATCATTTTGGTTTTTTGCTTTTCGTTTACTTTCATTACTGATTTCAAGATTTTGAAATCGTAATCAAACTCATTAGCCGTTTTTTCCAAAGCTTGTACATCTTTCGGGAAACAACTTCCACCGTAACCAATTCCCGCAAATAAGAAACGCTTACCAATACGGCTATCAGTACCGATACCTTTACGAATTGCATCAACATCCGCACCCGCTCTTTCGCATAGGTTAGCAATTTCGTTCATAAACGTAATCTTCATTGCCAAAAATGCATTCGCTGCATATTTTGTCATTTCGGCCGAACGCTCATCCATAAAGATAATAGGATTTCCTTGACGCACCAACGGAGCGTAAAGTTTTTCCATCACTTTTTTAGCTTTTTCGGAAGTCGTACCGATAACTACACGGTCAGGCTTCATAAAATCTTCAACGGCAACACCTTCACGCAAAAACTCGGGGTTTGATACTACATCAAACTCAACTTTTGCATTTTTGGCTACACGCTCACGTACTTTTTCGGCTGTGCCTACTGGTACTGTACTTTTATCAATAATTACTGCATAACTTTCGAGCAATGGTCCAAGGTCATTGGCTACACCCAAAATATATTTCAAATCGGCCGAACCGTCTTCACCTGGAGGTGTAGGCAATGCCAAGAAAATCACCTGAGCATCTTTGATTCCTTCGGCTAAATTTGTTGTAAAATTCAAACGTCCTTCTTTAGTGTTACGGTCGAAAATTACATCTAAACCTGGCTCATAGATAGTTAATTTTCCTTTGCGAAGCTTTTCAACTTTACGCTCATCAATATCTACACAAGTTACTTGGTTGCCTGTTTCTGCAAAACAAGTACCAGTTACGAGGCCAACGTATCCTGTTCCTACTACGGCTATTTTCATAAGTCAAAACTCCCAGCCCCAAAGGAGAGGTTTTAAAATTAAATCGTTTGTTGAGGCATTTTCAAACGACTGGATTTAATATTATTTAATCTTTAGTTTTCTTGTACAAATGTATAACTTTTTTTAGAAACAAAAATTTTATTCAAATAAAAAAAATAAAAATTTACTCTGAAAAAGTGGACTTAATAACAAATCACTGTCTTTAAGTGCATATTTTTGAAACAAAAAATCATTTTTTTATTATTTAAAGGCAGCATTAATTATAGTAAAAAATAAAGATTTATTAGAAGGTGTATTTTCTCTTGTGTAAAAATAAAATACAATAATTTCGATGTTTTATCGCTTTTATTAGAATTTTCGTTCGTATATACTTGCACAGACAAGCTATTCTTTCGTAAATTCACCACTTTAATCTAATTGTCAATCCTAAAAGAACATCTTACATTGAATAGAAGAGATGCCATACAAAGAGTAGCCTACCTGATGGGAGGTGCTTTGTCTGCCCCAACAATGATTGCGATGCTCGAAGGCTGCAAGTCGAATACTGCAACCGAAGCTGCAACCTCTTTTGCCTTATCGACTGACTATAAAGGTTTAGTTGCCGAAATCGCCGAAATCATTATCCCGAAAACAACAACCCCAGGTGCTAAAGATGCTGGTGTTGGACCATTCGTTGAAATGATGCTGAAAGACTGTTACAAACCTTCGCAACAAGAACATTTTGTGAAAGGTCTTGATGCACTCGAAGAAGAATCTAAAAAAGCTAATGGTGGCAAAAAATTCTTGGAAAGTACACCTGAGCAACAAACTGCTCTTTTGAAAAAATTCGAGGCGATGGCAAACGATGAAGCTAAGAAAAATGAAACAGCCAAGAAAATCGTAGATGCCGAAACTGGCCTTGCAAAAGAAAATAAAGGCAAAGAAGAAGCTCCACCAGTGCCATTCTTCAAAATAATGAAAGAATTGACGCTTTTGGGATACTTTACTTCGGAAGTTGGTTGCAAACAAGCACTGGCTTATGTCGAGGTTCCAGGTAAATACGAAGGCTGTGTAAAAATGACTCCAGGACAAAAAGCTTGGGCGTTGTAATTAAGGGTTTAGCTTTTAGGAAATTAGGATTTAGATAAAAAACTAAAGCCTACCGCCAAATCTTTTAATGTTCGAGGTTATTAGTAATGGAAATTTAGGAATAAAGAAAAATCCAATACCTAAATCCTACTACCTAATTCCTCAATGAAAAATACTTAAAAAATAATCTATTCAATCTGATGAATATTCAAGGTAAAGAAAAAGAAAAAATGACTTATGACGCCATCGTTGTAGGATCGGGAATCTCAGGCGGCTGGGCTGCCAAAGAGTTATGTGAGAAAGGCTTAAAAGTGTTGATGATTGAGCGTGGACGTGATATTAAGCACGTAGAAGGATATGAAACTGCCATGAAAAACCCTTGGGATTTTCCGCACCGTGGAAACATGGATAACATGGCAAGAGAACAATATTGGGCGAGTGTTCGCACAGGCTATACTGGCCGTGAAGAACACCGCCACATGTTTGAAAACGATAAAGAAAACCCATATTTGGAGAAAGCTGGTCGTGGTTTCGACTGGATTCGTGGGTATCACGTGGGTGGTCGCTCATTAATGTGGGGACGCCAAAGCTACCGTTGGAATGAAAAAGACTTTACCGCAAACCTTGAAGATGGTCACGGTATCGACTGGCCGATTCGTTATAAAGATTTAGCTCCGTGGTATAGCTACGTTGAGAGTTTTATCGGTGTAAGTGGTACAAAAGATGGTTTGGATGTATTACCCGATGGAAATTTCCAACCTGGAATGGATATGAACTGCGTTGAAAAAGAGTTTAAATCGAGAGTTGCTAAGAAATTTGGTGGTCGTGCCGTTACAATCGGGCGTACAGCTCACTTGACTGCCCCAACTAAAATACAAACTGATTTAGGTCGTGCATCTTGTCAATTCCGTAATGCTTGTATGCGTGGTTGCCCTTATGGTGGTTATTTCAGCACGCAGTCTGCTACTTTGCCAGCCGCTAACAAAACTGGTAATTTGACATTGACTACCGATAAGATTGTTCACCAAGTAATTTTTGATGACGAAAAAGGCAAAGCCGTTGGTGTAAAAGCCATCGACCAAAATACAAAAGAAGAATACGAATATTACGCAAAAATCATCTTCTTGAATGCTTCGGCTATCAACTCTTCATGGATTATGATGCAGTCGAAGTCGAAAACTCACCCGAATGGTTTGGGGAATGAGTCTGACCAATTGGGCAGAAATATCATGGACCACCACTTGGCGGTAGGTGCTTCGGGTACTTTCGAGGGCATGGAAGATATGTATTATTATGGCCGCCGTGCGAATGGAATTTATGTTCCACGCTTCACAAACTGGGGTAGCGACAAGAAACGTGACTTCGTGCGTGGATTTGGCTATCAAGGTGGTGCAAGCCGTGCAAGTTGGGGACGTGGTGGCCAAATGGACGGTTTCGGTGCTGACTTCAAAGAAGCCATGACGCAAGTTGGACCGTGGTCTTTTAATATTGGTGGTTTTGGTGAAACATTGCCAGATGCCAACAACCGCTTCACGCTTTCTGACCAAAAAGACAAGTGGGGTTTACCAGTTGTGCAGTTTGATGCTGGTTGGGGAGAAAATGCCTTAAAAATGCGTGTAGCAATGATGAACGAAGCAGCCGAAATGCTCGAAGCAGCTGGTATGAAAAATATCAGCACTTATGATGACCGTAGCAAAAACCCAGGTATCGGTATTCACGAAATGGGAACAGCCCGCATGGGACGTGACCCTAAAACTTCGGTATTGAATGGAAACAACCAAGTTTGGGGAGCAAGCAACGTATTCGTAACTGACGGTGCAGCGATGACTTCGGCATCTTGTGTAAACCCATCGCTTACATACATGGCTCTTACGGCTCGTGCAGCAGATTTCGCTGTGAGTGAGTTGAAGAAAATGAATTTGTAGTAGGTTAATCTATGGACGATAGTCGATAGACCATAGTTATATAAAACAGCGAATTTGCCTTTGGGTGAGTTCGCTGTTTTTTGTTTTATCGCGTAGAGGGATTTAATATTGGTAGAAATAAAATGGAATGACAATAAAAGGCATGCCGTAGGTATGCAACCAAACGAGATAATTAACTTTGTTTTCGAGGAATGATTACCTTGAATTGTTGCGTTTCTACTTCGTTGTATAATTCAATGTCTGGGTGTAATTGCAAAGCTCTAAAAACTCCCGAACCAATGCCACGGTAAGGTAAAAGTTCGCTGGCAAATTTGGTTATAATCGGATTTCGAGGCACAGCCACGCCCATCTTTACATTTTCGGTAGTGAGATGATTTGGCAAAACACCTGGACTAATGATTTCGATACGATTTTGGAAAATAAATAGCCTTATCGGGGCATTTCGACTATAATCTCTATGAATAAGGGCATTCATTATCAATTCTTCCAAAGCGATTTCTGAAATTTCAAGTTCGCCTTGCGAGTTGAAACCTTGTTTGTTTTGTAGTTTCAAGAGATTCGATTTCAAAAAATCCATCGAAAAACGAAATTGTCTTTCCAATGTTCCTGTGATATCATCGCTTGATAAATACTTCGTATCTGTTATGTCATTGCCATAAAAACTTACTGCTTTTACAATAAAAGTAGGCTGAAAAAGCTGAGGATTTTTACTAAAAAACAATAAACCTGTTAAAGTAAGCTCGTTTTTGTAAGCCAGTTTTAAATTATCAAGTAATTGAGCAATAGTAATTTTTTGCTGCTCTAAATGCTCAAAAATATTTTGTTTAAACTTAGTTTCGTAATAGACGTAGAAAGTAGATTTATCTAATTCTTGCTCGACATTTGCCCCTCTGATGGGCAGTTCTTCGGTATGAAATGACCCACTTTCTTGTAATAATCTTGATAGTTCGGCTTGTGAAAGAATTCGTTTATCAGCACCTGATTTTGTCAAGTATTTGCCTTGCTTGGTGCAGTAGGGCTTTTGTAAACCTTCTTCTACTTCTATGATAAAAACGATTTTTTCGTCAATTTCTTCTAAAACAGTGGTGACATGAACGGGCGGAATTACATTTTCGCTACAAGCATTTGATACTAAGTTGTTTAGCTTCCGAATATCGTCTTGGCTTACGCCTTGTACTACATTTTTATCATCGACACCGATAAAAATAAAACCACCTTTGGCATTAGAAAAAGCCACTAATTCTTCGGCCAACGAAATGGTATTTTCGATTTTTACCTTGAATTGGTGTTGAGAGTCTTCGCCTAATCGGATTCTCTTTTCTATGTCGGCAACGCTTAGTTTCATTCTTTATAAATGAAAAATCTGGTGATAAAGTTCAATCATTTTAGGTACTTTGGTGGCAATTTCGGCGGGTAACAGGCCGATTCCTACCCAATCTTTCACTTTTTTTGCTTCGTTGAAAATTGCTGTAATTGTACTTGTAGCAGCTTTTACTTCGCTTGGTTTGGTTGCTTCTTCTAACTCAAATAATTCTTTTAAGGCAATCATAAAATTATTTTGCCACTCGCTATTGGCTTGCGAAGCGAGCTTCATTTCAGTTAATAATTCTTGCAGTTCTTTCAGGTCAGGGTTTTGAGCATAATTATTCACAAAGCTATTTTTAGAGCCAGTTCCTAAGCCCGACATTTGACCGTGATTAATGATATTGCCGTGGAAATGCGTGATGTTTTTTTCGTCTTCCATCTTTTGTATGTTTTTAGGCGTTTCTACTATTTTCAGAATATCGTTAATTTGATAATCTTTGGTTTCGGTCGAATACTCGGTTTTTCCTCTTCGTTTCAAACCTACCAAATGATTGTATTCAACCGTAACGTTTTCTTCGATTTCGAGGTATTCTTTTACTTCCAAACTTTTCATGGTTCGGTGAATACTTCTGAAATCTTCTCTTAAAATATCTAAATAGCCTTGTGGGTGCTTGCCTTGTAGCCAAATATCAATACGGCGGTCGTTCTGCTCAACTAAGGCAACGCAAGGCTCAACATTGGTTGCTTCTTGCAAGATAATTCCTTTGTTCCAATAAAAATTTTCTTTCAAAATATCGGCAAAACGCTGCACAATGAAGCTATGAATCAAAAACGAAGGCAGACCGTTATCGTACTGAAAATAATAATGCAGGGCATCTTTTTTATAGACATTTCGGCGAAGTCCGTCGGGGGTGTCTTCTCTGAATGCCGCTGGAATGTACAGTATTTCTTCGTTACGGTCGAAATACGCTACTTTGAACTGCTCCATCATTTCGATGATGTAATCGTAGTGAGCCACTTCGTAGCGGTATTGTTCGGAGCTTTCAGGTTGGAGAATATACCGCAAATCTTCTTTTTTGATTTTGCCCAAATATTGAGCAGTACGGTCGTGCGTGATGATGCGATAAATGCCATCGGTCAGCCACTCGGGGTTCAGAATTTGCAGACTACGCAGATTCGGTCTATCAAAAAAACGCACCGTGCCGAGTAGATTTAGGTATTTCAATAAATCGTCTTCGGTTTCGGCAACAACATCATTTTCTTTACAAATCTGCAAATAAGTTTCATTGCTCAGATACGGTACTTTTTTGGCGTATTTTTCTTCCAAATTTTGCTTCACATCAAAATAGCTTTTGGGTACTTCTTGATGAATGTATGGCAAACTCATTAAGGTTTGACGAATGGACTTTTCTAAGGCCTCCATCTGCTCTACAAAAGGTTTATTGCCCTGCGAAGCCTCTTTGATAGAAACCCGAAAAGTATTGATATAGCGTTTGGCGTAATCTTCGGAAATAAGATTGGTCGTGATTTTAGCACTCGGATGTGCCTCAATTTTATTGATAACGATAATAAAAGGCGAATCGGGGGCGTAATTATTGAGATATGATAAATATTTGTCGGGTTGCTCATCGGTTTCGGCATTGAGCAGAATGATGTAAAGCGTACCTTCGGTTAAGAAAAATTGGTGAATAGATTGTTGGATTTCCTGCCCACCAAAATCCCAAAAATTGATGCAATAATCATTTGTTTTGCCTTGATACTCTTCTTTTATTCGCCATTTTTCGAGATTTACGCCTTTGGTCATTACTCGGTCTTTCTCAACAAATGGTTTTCCCAGCAGATATTCCATTAAGCTGGTTTTTCCAGAAAAAGGTTCTCCAAGAAATACTAATTTGGCTTCATTAAAAGGTTTTTTGCCTTTTTTTAGGTTATCGTAATAAGCCAATAAACCTTCTCTGCCACCACTTTCAATGGCTTGTTTTATTTCGGGGTTTAAAGGGTTGTTACCCAAATTTATCCTTTTTCTCCTACTAATGCCTGATAATGAATAATTTAATTGTATTTGTCTAACAAAATTTTCAGAAATATCACTAATTGAATTATAACTTAAATCAAGATGAGTCAATTTCTTTAAATTAGCTAAAGGAGAAACATCAGTAATCCTATTATTTTCTAAATAAACTTTAGATAAATTAACTAAATTTTTAAGAGGAGAAATATCAGTAATTTGATTTCCACTCAAGTATAACTCTCTTAGTCCTTTTAAATTAGCTAAAGGAGATATATCTGTGATTTGATTATCGGATAAAAAGATTACAGATAAATTTTTTAAATTAGATAAAGAAGTAATGTCAGTAATTTGATTATGAGTTAATAAAATACTTATGACTTTCCCATCCAACGACATGTAATCATATATCTCAAATCCCCACTCTCTCTCTAACCTTATTATTTCCCTTGGCTTTTTCATTACTTCAGCTTTGTTTTTATACAAAAAAACAAAAAAGGCGAGAATAAAAAAAGGTATTTGCCTAAATGGCTATTTTTGTGGTAGTCAAATGTGGCACACCTCCTTTATGGCATCTAATAGCTGTGTCACATTTATTGGTTCTTGAAACACTTTTTGCTCTGCACAAGTTTGAAACTTGTGCTACAATACTGAAACATTCATGCAAAAACGCCCCAAACGCCTCACTTATACCAAATATATTCTGCTTATTTTCTTGCTTGTCTCGGCGGCGGTGTATGGGTATTTTATGAAACGAACACCCGTTTTGTGGGGCTACCATGAGTTTTATTTTACACCTAAAAAATATAAAAATACGCTACATCAACTGGCTGATAAACGTAAGGAGTTAGCTTCTAACAGTGATAATCGTAGTCAAGTATTTATTCGTCAGTTTCGTAGTTTAATGCCTTTTTGGTACGGTACTCGTTATTCGTTTTATGGGCAAACCCAAACTCCAGGGAAAGGGAAAATTGCCTGTGGCTATTTCGTGACAACGGTTTTGGAGGATTTGGGCTTGAAAATCGAGCGGAACAAACTCGCACAGCTACCTTCGGAAGAAATGATAAAATCGCTTGTTGGAAAAGAGTCGATACGTAGGTTTAGTCGATATGCTATTACTGATTTTTTGGCGGGTGTCCGAGAAAATGGCACTGGGCTTTATGTAGTCGGGCTTGACACGCACACGGGTTTTCTGCTTTACCAAAACAACGAAATGCGTTTTATTCATGCCAGCGGAAGGTTTCCGTTTGCGGTCGTAAATGAGCGAGCCAAAGAGTCTATTATTTTGGGCAAATCGAATTACCGAATTATCGGAAAACTGAGCGATGACGAAAAGGTTTTGCAGAATTGGTTGTCGAATCAAGAGTAAACGCTATATTTAGCGATACAATCCTAAAAACCGTTCCTATGAAAAACCTAAAACTCATCCTGACTTATCTTTTCGGTGCTTTTTTGATTTTTGGGGGTATCAATCATTTCATCAAACCCGAAATGTATGCTCCGTTTATTCCTGATTTTCTGCCAAGTTTGGCGGTCAATTATTTAACTGGAATCGCAGAAATTGCTGTGGGTATGGGCGTATTCATTCCTCGTTTTCGCTCAATGGCTACGCTCGGAATCTTGATTATGATGTTAGTGTTTTTGCCGCTTCATATCTTTGATGTATTCAAAGAAAATCCTGCAATTGGTAGCCATCAAGCGGCTTTGATTCGACTGCCGTTGCAGTTTGTATTGATTGCTTGGGCGTGGTATATCCATAAAAAAATAGCTTCCTACACTAAATAGAAAGCTATTTTTTATGAGGGTAGTTTATTTCAAGAATGAGCGTATCATCCAAGCCATTTTTTCGTGTTTTGCCAAAACTCCCGTTAAGAAATCAGTTGTTACGGGGTCTTTTAAATCTTCAATGTCATCAATGTCTTTACGGAGATTCTTACAAAGAGTTTCTTGGTCGGCTAAAAGCACTTTCATTTGTTCGGTCTGATGCTCATTGCACGGGCCTTCGGTCAGGCGAGCGACAGATAAAAACTCTTTCATTGTGCCAATTGCCTGATACCCCAATTGAGTGATACGTTCGGCAATTTCATCAATGGTTTCGGTCAGAATTTCGTAATGAGATTCGTAGAACTTGTGTATTTCCATAAAACTTGGCCCAGTGATATTCCAATGATAATTGCGAGTTTTGATGACCAATACGTGTTCGTCGGCCAATAATGTCGATAAAATATCAGTTATTTTTTGACTTTCGCTTTTGGGTATTCCAATACTTGCTTGCATGAATTTAGTTATTTTAAAGTTGATTGATAAGGGTGTGTGCGAAATTGAGTTTCGTCAGAAACTTTACTTATTGAGTAATATCTAAAGCTGCAATTTCAGATTTGGTGTCGGTATTGGCTTTCATCAATGACCTAATAATATCTAAAGATTCGGCAATAATTGTTCGCTGTACGATTAATAAAGCCCGCAATGGCTCGCTAAGTTCGTTCATTTCTAAAGCCAAATCATAAGCCTTGATGGCTTGGGTATCACCAAACTCGCACGAGTTTAAGATTGTGTGTCGATTTTTAGAGCTAAGTGCAGCTTTGAAATCCAACCAAACTTGATGTATTTTTCCTAAGAATGTACTCGAAGTACTTGGCTCGCCACCGATTTTTACGACATACTCGGCCAATGATTCAGCAAAACCATCGCTTTCGTTGATAATACTACCAAATAATCCTTGCAGGTCTTCTTGAGTAACATCAGTTATTGCTTTCTTGTAGCCATCAATTCTACTATGATTGATTTCTATCAGCTCGTTGAGGGTATCTCTGAGCGTGTCGTGTTGTGTTTTCATAGTATTTATTAAATTTAAAAGTTGTGTACCCAAAATTTAGTACATTGTAAACTAAATGCTTATAATCTTTATGTCCTATTTCCAGAGGAGAACATCCATAAAAACCTTTTTGCCATTGAGTTTACAATGATTTCAATATAAAAAACTGATGATTTGAAGCATAGCAGAAGCCAATCTCATACATCAGGCATGAACTTTCTTTATACGACTAAAGTTATGTTTGATTTTTTTCAAGTAATCAACTTTTCGTTCGTATTCAGAGTTCATATTTTTCACTACTCCCGAATTAAAAAGGCTGAAGTGTTTTGAAAAGAAAATCAGCGAAAAAGAGGTTAATAAACCCGCTATTAAAAATCCAATTAAAATGACAGCTTCCATAATTTTATTTTTTTTATAGTGAATAAATATGAACTATCTTCTTTTAAATATTAGACTTTGCCTCTACGAATAAAACCTACCAGGAATGATATGATGGCTAAAACCAACAAGACGTGAATAATTCCAGTAGCACTGTAAGCAAAAGCACCGATTAGCCATCCAATGACCAAGATTACGGCGATGATATACAAAATTGAACGCATAGTTGTAATGGTTTAGAATGTGAATGTTTTGACTGTTGCTTATACCGATAAAATTTCTATTCCATTGATTATAAGGCCAAAAACTGAGGAAATATATAGTAATGTGTATATGTTTTGTGGAAAAAAATACCCACCTCATCTACTGGTATAAAATTTTGTTTTGATAAGATAGAAGTCATTATAAAAAATGACTCAGATAATGTTTCACTTACCTATATATACATATCATGAAATATTTAAAACTTATAAAAAATACTTTCGAAGGCTTTATGAATGATAATGCCTTTAAGTTGAGTGCTTCGTTGTCTTACTACACTTTGTTTTCGTTAGCTCCAATGATACTCATATTTTTATCGGTAGTTGGTTTTTTTTACGGACAAGATGCTATTAAAGGACAACTCTACGGACAAATAGATGGTCTGATTGGCAAAGAAGCTGCTTTACAGGTGCAGCAAATGGTACAAAAAGTTGAGCTTTCTGGTAAGACTGGTTTTGCAGGAATTGTTGGATTTGTGATGCTTTTTGTTGGAGCAACTGGTGTTTTTGCCGAAATACAAGATTCTATTAATCAGATTTGGTCGCTTAGGGCCAAACCCAAAAATGGAATTTTAAAATATTTGACAAATCGCTTTTTGTCGTTTTCCTTAATAGTTTCTTTGGGGTTTTTATTCATTGTTTCGCTTTTGGTTAATACTTTGCTCGAGGCATTTAGCCAGAGGTTGGCATTACTTTTCACAGAGTCAACCGTTCATTTATTTACAATAGTTAATTTGGGCGTAATATGGGTAGTAATGACACTGCTTTTTGCAATTATTTTTAAAGTATTACCCGACGGCAGAGTAGCTAACAAAGATGCCCTAATGGGAGCGGGTGTAACGGCTTTATTGTTTATGATAGGAAAATATTTGATTGGATTTTATTTAGGTCAATCAAACATTTCAGATATTTATGGAGCTGCGGGGTCGATAGTTATCTTGCTAACATGGGTATATTACTCTTCATTAATTTTGTTTTTTGGTGCTGAGTTTACCAAAATCTACGCTTTTGAATATGGGGAGGGTATAAAACCTGCCTCATACACGGTATTGATTAAACAAACTGAAGTTCAATCAACTCAAAAAAATGTTGAAAACATTGTTAAATGAAAATTAGTCTTAGTTTATAACATATAGCTGAATAGAAAACGAATGAGTATAGACCGTGGTAGTTTTATGTACTTTAAATTTTTAAAATTATGAATACTATAGCTAAACAAATAGGTGTAAAAACCTTACAGATTCTCAATTGGGGCTTTTTTTTGATAATGGTAGCCACTAATTATTTAGCCAATGCTGTGCCGTTTAACGATAAAACCACTGGACAGCTCTCTGACCAATATCCAAATCTTTTTGTGCCTGCGGGCATCACGTTTTCGATTTGGGGGATTATTTATCTGTTATTATTGATTTTTTGCGTAAAACAAAGTAAGAATCTCTTCAGCCAAACACCCGACCCATCGACCAACGCTTTGGTCGATAAAATCGGACTCCGATTTGTGGTGAGTTGTATCCTAAATAGTCTTTGGATACTCTATTGGCACTACGAGCATTTGTTCTTTTCGGTAATAATCATGCTTTCATTATTGATTATACTGCTTGATATTGCTCGTAGAATTAATTTTCTTAGTAAAAACACCGAAATACATATTCCGATGGTAGCAAAAGCGGCTTTTGGAATGTATCTTGGCTGGATTTGCATTGCCACAATTGCCAATATCACGGCAGTGTTAGTATTTTTCGGTTGGGATGCTTTTGGTCAAAGTGAGACTTTCTGGACTTGCCTGATGGTAATTATAGGGGCGTTGGTAGTTAGTTTTACGCTTGCAAAAGTCAACAATGCCTTTATCGGAGCAGCCGTTTTATGGGCATTTGTGGGTATCATCATCAAACGAATTGAAGCCCCCGAATATCACCGATTCATTGTCTGGATAACGGTTTTTGCCATTATTATCGTGGTTACGAGTATTTTTATTGAAACCACCAAAGCGGCTTTTCGGAAAGTTTAAATCTGCCCCAGCAAGCATATAAAAAACTTGCTGGGTTTGATTATCAACCTTTTGGAAGTGGAAATGCAATTGTAAAAGCCGTACCGATACCCAACTCCGATTCTACTTCTACTCGTGCGTTATGCAACTGCAAAATTGTGAGTGTTGCGGCTAAACCTAAGCCCAAACCGTTGGTTTTGAGCGTAAAGTAAGGTTCAAAAAGTCGATTGAGGTTTTCGGGACTGATACCTACGCCATTGTCTTTGATGGTAACGAAACAATAACCATTCTGATTTGTAGTTTGAATCGTAAGTTGACCTTTCTCGGTTTCCATTGCTTCTACTGCATTGATAATCAGATTAATCAATGCAATTTTAATTTTCGATTGGTCGAGGTTAAGCCTACAATCTTCGCCAAAATTCTTGATTAATGTAATCTTTTTCAAATTGATTCGGTCAATGGATTCGTTTAATGCTCTTTCAATTAATTCAATGATTGAAATCGAGGTCAGGATAGTTTCTTGCGGCTTAAACGACTCTAAAAGTTCGGTAATTAAGGTATTGATTCTGAGGCTGTTTCGCCTAATAATATCTGTAAATAGTTTGAGGTCTTCGTCGGCTAATTCGGGTTCGAGTTGGTCGAGTGAGAGATGAATATTAGTCAACGGATTTCTGACCTCGTGGGCAAGTGTACGTGCCAAACGTGCCGTAGAGGCTGATTTTTCGGCCAAAAGTCGGTCACGTTCAAGCTTTTTTCTTGATGTAATATCCTGAATGACAATCAGATAGTAGATATTACCCTCACTATCATTTTGTTTACTTGCACTAAGCGAGCAAAGCACTCGCTCGGTATTTTTATTGACCATCCAAATCTCGTAGTTTTCAATCGAATTGTTGGCTTCGAGAATTTGCTTAAATCTCAGATAGTCAGTAGTATCAGCAAAAAAGGTCCGAAAGCTAAGATTAGGTGAATCTGAGTTTTCGAAGCCCAATAAATCGTAGGCAGTTTTGTTATGATAAAAAATAAAGCCTTCAGTCGATTTTAAGACGATTGCTTCTTTCATTTGTTCAAAAATACTTTTGAGACGAGTTTCGTTTTCACGCAAACGCTTCACGGCTTCAGAACGCTCAAGAGCGTACCTGATGCAACGGTCGAGTTTTTCGGCATCTAAGTCGGTTTTTACCAAATAATCCATCGCTCCCAACCTCATGGCCTCGTTATCGACATGTTTATCGCCTTTACCCGTAAACAAGATTACAGGAGTATTGATACCCATCTCACTTACAGCTTTTAGTAAATCAATACCTGTTCTGACTCCCAAACGGAAATCGAAAAAACAAAGATCAAATTTAGTATGAGAAAGGTGTTTGATGCCCTCGTTGAACGAACTTGCCCAAATAATATCGAATTTCTTCGATGGAATTTCATTTAAATACTCAGATGTGAGATAAAAGTCATCTTCATCGTCATCAACAATTAGAAGTTTAACGGCTTTATTAATCATTTTTTGGGATTTTGAGGGAGTTGAACAATATCGAGCCAATAATGCCCTAATGTTTGGGCTATTTCGATAAAATCAGCAATTGTTACGGGTTTAGTTATGAAGCTATTAATGCCCAATTCGTAGGTTTTCAATACATCTTGCTCTGCCTTTGAGGTTGTAAGTGCTACTACTGGAATCAATTTTAATTTTGAATCTGATTTTATTACTTTTAATGCTTCACGACCATCCATTTTAGGCATATTCAAATCGAGCAAAATCAATGCAGGTTTCGGGAAATCTTCTGAATTTGCATATTTACTTTGCTGCTTTAAATAATCGAGCAGTTCGAGCCCATCATTAACAAAGCGAATGTCAACCAATAATTTACTTTCTTCAAAAGCTTCCTTTGTAAATAATTGATCATCTTCGTCATCATCAGCCACCAAAATCACCAATTTTTTTTTACTATTTGCCATGGTAAATTTTTATTTTTTTGTTGTAGGTAGATAAAATATAAAAGTTGCTCCTATACCTTCTTCACCTTTTGCAGTAATACATCCTCCGTGAGTTTCGACAATTTTTCGACAAATGGCTAAACCCAAGCCTGTTCCTTCATATTCTGTACGACCATGAAGGCGTTGGAAGATCGCAAAAATAGATTCGGCATATTTGGAGTCGAAGCCGATCCCATTGTCACTAATTGTAAACTGAAAATATTCGAGTAGCGGATTTAGATGTAAGGCTTTAAGACACTCCACCTTTTTGACTTTTTCGGCACTTATCTTTACAATCGGCGACACTTCGGCTTTTTTGAATTTCAAAGCATTTTCTATAAGATTTTGAAATAATTGTTGCATCTTAACGGCTTGTGCTTCAATAACAGGCAAATCGCCGACTATAATTTGAGCACTCTCGTTCTGAATCTTTATTTCTAAATCTTCTATTACATTTTTTACAATATCATTGAGAGATATTTCTTTTCGATTTTCGATTTCTCTGGATGCCCTCGAATAAGTCAATAAATCATCGATGAGTGTATTCATACGTTGAGAAGCATTGATCATTCGGTCAATAAAAAACTTCCCCTCTTCGCCCACTACATCTTTGTATTTTTTTTCTAGACGCTCACCAAAAGCTTTTATTTTTCGTAGTGGCTCTTGCAAATCGTGCGAAGCCACATAAGCAAATTGTTCTAACTCTTGATTACTTCGGTTGAGTGCCGCCACTTGACGTTCAAGTTCTCGGCGATAAGTTTCTATTTCGGTCAAATCGGCCGTTACGCCTATGGCTCTAAGTATACCTCCACCTTCGTCATATTGCACTCTTGCTCTAAGCATTACGTTTTTAACAAGGCCTGTCGAATCAATCACTCGATGTTCGATTTCATAAAAAGGTCTTTGTTCGGCCAAAACCTTTAATGTATAATCTCGTACTGCCTGAATGTCTTCTGGGTGCACAAAACTTGTGTAAAAATCAAGTGATACAATACTCTGCGGATAAAGATGAGAATCCAGCTCGAGTAGTTTAAACATACCCTCTGAGCATCTGAAATTAGATTCATTTATACTGAACTCCCAACTTCCAAATTTGAAGATAGATTCTGCCTCTTCCATTTGTGTATGCTGGCGTTGAAGCTGCAACATTTGGTCGTTCAAGGCTTTTTCGGCTTTTATCTTATGCGTATTATCAACCACCGAACCCATAATTACCGTAACGTTATTATTGACAAAGATTTGCATGCGTAAGAAAACATACTTAGTTTGTCCATCAATACTTATTACGGGATGCGTAATTTCGTGATAGGGCGTTCGAGAAGCAATAATACTATTTACCTCAGCTCGAAGACTTTCTCGCTCCGATGCTGGCACAAAATTATAGTAAAATCCGCGTGGTACTCGGTTATTTGGAAACTGTTCTTTTGCAATACCCAATAATTCAAAAAGTCCATCAGTCCATTTTACATAATCGCTTGTTTCAGTCATTTCCCATGATCCATATTGAAATACTCGCTCGGCATCATCATTATAAAGATCTCTGAACTCTAAAATTTCTTGTCTTAATATTTGCTCAGTAACGTCTTCGCCTATGAGCATTACAAATGTATTTTCGCCTTTATCGTTTTGTTGTAAAAGACTTGCTGAATATTTCAAGGTTCGAACCTCTCCATTTTTATGACGAAATGCCAATGTAAAATCATACTTTTCGCCGAAAATCATGGCATCAAACCTCTCCAAAGTATCTTTTGCGAATGCTGCTGCATTGGTATGAACCATGATTGGAGCAATGGAGTTACCCATAGCCTCAACATCTTGCTTGGAATACCCCAAGATATCAGTGATTCGGTCGCTTATAAAAACTATTTTGCGTAGCTTTAAATCATAAACATAAATAAGCTGTGGCAAGATTTTCACCAAACCTTCTATTTGCTTTGCAATCAACGAAAGCCCAAATGCACTACAACTGATTTTAGGATTATCCATACCTTAGTTAGTTATTCAGGTTTATTTGTTTCATTTTGTTGTAGAGCGTTTTTCGGTCAATGCCCAAAACTTCGGCAGCTTTGGTTTTATTGAACTTCACTTGCTTTAAAACGGCTAATATCATTTCATACTCAGCATCCAAAGCGGTTGACTTTAAATCAACTTTTGAGGGTAACGGACTGGCAGAGGCCACAGGCGAACTCATTGGAGTGGGCGGCGGCGAATAATACCTTGGAGTATCTTGTTGCACGGGTGCGGGCGAAGCACTGCTCGGCTCATTGAATAATAAACGATTATAATTGATAAGTTCGAAAGGTAATGTACCGACTTCAACAACATCAGACTCAGAAAGAAGAGTTGCTCGACGAATAACATTTCTCATTTCTCGTAGATTTCCTGGCCACGGATACTCCTGAAACGCACGTATAACTTCATGCGAAAAACCTCGTACGCTTTTGCCGAGTTCTTCGTTAGTTTTATCTAAGAAAAACTGAGCAAAGGCCATTAAATCTTCTTTTCGCTCTCGAATAGGCGGAACATCAATACTAAATTCATTGAAACGGTAGTACAAATCTTCACGGAATTTGCCTTTACGAGCGGCTTCGATGAGGCGTTCGTTGGAGGCGACTATAAGGCGAACATCAACGGACATTTCTTTATTTCCGCCGATTCTTCGTACTTTACGCTCCTGCACCACACGCAGCAACGATACTTGAATATCATAAGGTAGATTCCCGACTTCATCTAAAAAAAGTGTTCCTCCATCGGCCATTTCAAAGTGACCGATTTTTTGGGCTAATGCTCCTGTAAATGAGCCTTTTTCGTGCCCGAAGAGTTCGCTGGCAGCTAAATCTTTCGAGATTGCTCCGCAGTCCATTGCCACAAATGGTCCAGCAGCACGTTTACTTCGCTTATGAATTTCGAGAGCTACGGCCTCTTTGCCTGAACCACTTTCACCGTAAATCAAGACACTGTAGTTGGTAGGTGCAACCAAATCGACTTGCTTATATAAATGTACCGATTCGGGGCCTTCGCCGAAGATATAACTGGCCTTCTTATCTTTTCTGGCCGAGGTTGTTGTTTTACCTTCGGTATTATCAACTGAACTCTCAGCAATATGTACGTAATGCGTTGGCTGGCTCAGAGCCTTCTTGATAGTAAGCAAGATTTCGTCAGGAAAAAGTGGCTTCGTGATATAATCATAGGCCCCTTGTTTCATGACGTTGATAGCAATTTTTATATCGGAGTAGCCCGTAATGATAAGTACGGGCACATGCGGTAGCTTTTCTTTGATTTTCAATAAAATTGTGGCTCCGTCCATATCGCCCAGCCTAAAATCGGTTAGGACCAAATCGGGCGTGAAGGTTTCTAAGGTAGCTAAACCAGTAATACCATCATGAGCAATAGCCACATCATAGCCATTTTTGCTCAAAAAACGGCGTAATAATAAGCAAATATCGGTATCATCGTCGATAATTAAGATGCGTTGTGTCATAGGTAAGTAAATTTAAGGAAGTTATTTGTTTCGGGTATAATTATAAAGTTCGGCGGAGAGTTGATGGTAGAATACCCAGTATTTCTCGGTACTTCGCCACCGTCCGTCGTGCAATTTGATAGCCACGTTGAGATAATAATTCGGTCAACTGAAAATCATTCAAAGGATTATTTTTATCTTCTTTTGTTATTAATTCTTCTAAAACTAACTGTATCTGACGATTCGATACTTCTTCGCCATTATCGGTTTTCATGCCTTCGGTAAACAAATCTTTGAGATGAATAATACCGAATGGCGTTTGGGCGTATTTTCCGCTGGTAACCCGAGAGACGGTTGAAATATCCATCTTAATTTGGTCGGCAATATCCTGCAAAACCATTGGCCTTAGTAATCGCACATTACCAGATATAAAAAACTCTTTTTGTAATTTTACGATTGCCTTCATGGTTTTGAGCATCGTATTTTCTCGTTGCTGAATGGCCTCAATTAGCCAATTAGCGGCATTTATTTTAGAATTCAGGTAACTATTTGCTTCTTTTGAACCGCCTAATGCTTCCGAATATGATTTATTGATACTCAGTGGTGGAATTCCTCGACTATTGAGCGATACTTCAAGCAATTCTCCCTCAACGGTTATGATGTAATCAGGAATCACATTATCTTTTACGGTCAAGGTAGTGGCTGCTTGTCCACCCACCACTGGTTGTGGATTAAGCGTAGCTATCAAAGCCACCGCTTCTTTGATTTCGTCGATGCTAAATGTACACAAACGCTTCAATTTATCATAGTTTCGTGTAGCCAGCTCATCAAAATGGTCTTTTACAAGTTTTTGAGCAATAATGGCATTGGTGCATTGGCTGCGTTCTAACTGCATCAACAGGCATTCTTGTAAGTTGCTCGTACCTAAACCCACTGGTTCAAGTTTGTGCAGAATATCAATCAAATATTGAATTTCGGAATCATCAACGAACATTCCACTCGAAAACGACACATCATCCACCAACGAATCGAGGCTCACTTGCAGGTAGCCTTCATCGGTTAGCGAATCAACCAAATAATCGGCTAAAAAACATTGGCGTTCGGTATCAAGTAATAAATGAAACTGCTCCTTTACTTCATCTCGCCAACCGATACTTTCAACGAGTGTAGGTGCAAAGAAGGTGTCATCTTCCGAAAAATTATTTACTCGTGTGCGGTAGTCGGGCAGGTTATCGTCATGAAACTCGTCCCAGTCCATATAATCTTGGGTGCGGTCGTCGGTACTAAAATTTTCATCGGCAAGGTCATCGTTCTGGCTATTACCTTCTTCTAAAATCGGATTTTCTTCCAACTCATTTTTTATGTATTGCTCAAGTTCGAGCGAGTTCAGTTGAAAAAAATTCAACAACTGAATTTGCGAGGGCGAAATCTTGAGTGTCTGTTTCTGAGACTGAACGAAGTTAAGCATAGGAACAATTTTTTAGGGATTAAGTTTTTTTGATAAGGAAAAAAACATACCTAACTATCAGTTTATTAGAGATTTTAAGACGTCGTTTTTACAAAAAATTATGTTTTAAGGCAGAATTTACATAAAATTGTTTTGTTTTAGATGGATTATTGTAAAAATATTATTCAACTCATATCCTTCCTCAACAAAGATATTTATTGAGTAAACAAACATTCCCCAAAATGAAGAACTTTTTCCACAACACATTGGGCAATTTTTTCCCCAACAGCCTATCTACTTTCACACTACCAAAAGCTTTGCTCAGTTTTGTCTTTTCGATTATAATTAGTATTACGATGCTTAGCTTTTTAAGCTGGATAACCTACACGAATCTTCAAGAAATGGGAAAACGTACTGAGGACGTAACGCATACGTATCAGGTAAGATTTAAAAACAAAGAATTAATAAAACTTTTGGTTGATGCCGAAACAGGCCAAAGAGGTTTCTTGCTGACTAATAACGAAGACTTTCTTAAACCGTATCTCGAAAGTCAGGAAAGCATTGATTCTACACTTCACCAGCTATCTATACTCGTCAAAGACAATCATTTACAGGGCGAGCGACTGGATTCGATTAAGACACTGACCACGCTACGCTTAAAGGCAATGTCGGTAAATATTGACCGAATCAAGGGCGGAAAATCAGTTGATACGCTAAAGCTGTATTTAGGAAAGTTTTATATGGATAAAATACGACGTCTAAGTCAAAAAATTGATACCGACGAAGAACAATTGCTGCATTATAGAAACGAGCTTCAGAATGAAAGCGATAAAAACTTGACTTATTATTTACTAGGATTATCGGTAGTTACATTAGCTTTCTTAGCGATTTTCTTTAGATTGCTTTACCTTGAACTCCGTCAGCGGATTGCGTTGCAGATTACACTCGAAAATAAACTGACAGAAGTAGAACACACAAACGCCGAGCTCGAACAGTTTGCGTATATTACTTCACATGATTTGCAAGAACCTTTACGCAAAATTAGGGCTTTTGGCGAACGCCTCTATACTCGACAAACCAATGAGCTAAGCGAAGAAGCCAAAAACAATATCCTAAAAATTAATCAATCGGCCAGCCGAATGCAGCTTCTCATCAACGATTTGCTTACGTTTTCGAGAATCACCAACATGAAAGATTATGTTTTTGATGAAGTTGATTTAAATTTGATTCTGAATGAAACAAAAGAAGACTTTTCGGAGTTGATACATCAGAAAAAAGCAATGATTTACAGCAAACACTTGCCTACAATCAACGGAATAAAAGTACAGTTGATGCAGTTATTCAATAATCTTATTTCAAATTCTATCAAGTATAGTAGAGCCAACGTTAGTCCAATAATTGAAATAAAATATAAACAAGTAGTGGGAAGCGATATACCAAATGTTGAAGGAATAAAGCAAGAAAAGGTATATCATAAGATTACGTTTATGGATAACGGTATCGGTTTTGAAGAAAAATATAGCGAAAAAATCTTCACGATTTTTCAACGATTACACAATAAAAATGAATACGAAGGAACTGGAATAGGGCTGGCAATCTGCCGAAGAATTGTAACAAATCATAACGGACATATTATTGCTGAAGTAAAAAAGGAGTATGAAGGTGCAATTTTTCATGTATATTTGCCCTATTAAATTCTACAACAATGAACCGAAACGCCTCAATTTTAATCTGTGACGACGACGAAGACGATTTATATTTAGTAAAATCGATTTTCAATGACACCAAATTTAGTAATCAGACTGTCTATCTGAAAGATGGTGCAGAGCTACTGGAATATCTTCAAAATCAGAAGAAAGATACTTCAGTTGGGCTTATATTATTAGATTTGAATATGCCAAAGATTGATGGCAGAGAAGCACTCAAAATCATAAAAAGTAATTTTGAGTTTAGAAGAATTCCTGTTATTATTCTGACAACCTCAAACGCTCCGCAGGATATTGAAAAGTGCTACGAACTGGGAGCAAATTGTTTCATAACCAAGCCTTCGTCGTATGAAGGCCTAAACGATGCCATTAAGACCTTGAGTAAATTTTGGCTCGAACTAAGTTATTTACCTATTAAGAGATAAGTCGTTGATTTACAAATTCTTACCAATTAGTCCTTTTAGTCTTTCTGAGACACAACGGGTTTTTCAGTAGCATTTTTTAGCCAAATCAACCCTTTTTCAACAATTGTTTTACCGTTTTTTTGCACCATATTAGTAGCCACATTACGCACTAAAAAAGGAACAACCAATTTCGGAAGCCAGCCAGCACGTGCCAAGATAGTTCGACGTAGAATGATGTCAACACCTAAACCAATTCCTACGTTCAACAATCCCTTTTTGGGCGATGTAAGTACATTATTCAAGACCCCAACGGCTTGTCGAGCAGGATTCAACTCTTCCTTGATAGCAGCTATTTCATTTCTCATGCTGATTTTCGATAACTGCATCTGATTGTGCAGTCTGGCACGTTCGGCCTTTAAATCATCAAGACTTTCAATGTTATTTTTCATAATAAAAGTTTCGTATAAAAGTATTAATGATGGGAAGTTTGATGAACCTCTCTCGAACAATAAATAAAATAACACCTAACAGGCCGTAAACAGAACCTACGATTAAAAAACCTACGGGCATATTATTGAGTTTCTGACCAATATACCAGGCTAAACTCAAACTCATAAAAAACATCATGAGACCGCCAGCAATGCCCACAATCAGAGCCGAAGCAAGATTTGAAACAGATTTAGCTGCTTTTTCGGATAACTCTAATACGCCCAAATTCCAGCGAGCTTCGGCGTATTCGGTCACGGAATCGAACCAATCGGTGGCCCGTTCTTTTATTTCGTTGGCAGATTCTATCAATTGCATGATTTTGTTATTTTTAAAGATTCAGAAATTGGGGTAAACCGTACGCTTACCCCAAACTTTCTGATGATTATTGTATTATGCGTTTACGACGTCTTTCACATCTTCAACACCATCTTGAAAACGGTCTTTCAGCTCGGCAACTTTACCAACTGCCTTTGATTTTAGACGTTTGGCTGCATCTTCAATGTTATCGGCCGAATCAGTATACTGGCGTCCTCCGCGTTGAATAGCGTCTAATAAATCGGTAGCAAAATCGTTGGCAGCTTCACGCACTCTTTCTCTCAATTTTGAACCTTTTTCTGGAGCAAATAATACACCTATCGCAGCACCTGCGGCAGCGGCGGCAGCTATTCCTATGATGATTTTTGAATTCTTTGTCATTGTGTTTGAAATTTAGAATTATTTGAAATTGTGTATAAACATTGCTGTTTGATATTATTCCTAAAAACATTATTCCAGTAGATTTTAAAGCAAAAATTAGCCGATTCGAGGTGTATTTTCTACAATTTGGGACATAGCTATGTACACACAAAAAACTCTACCTTATACAGTGGCATGATTTTTTAGAACTAAATTAGGTAGATATACAATGTTTATTTTGATAGTACCAATAACTTCACTTACTTTCATTGAATAAATGTATAAGTGACACGAATAGTTGAACAATTGGCTGTTGAATAATATTAAAAAAATATTTTCTCTATTAACAAGTATAAGGAAATGAATGAGGATGGATTTAAGACACTTTATCCGAAGGCATTGATTGTAGATGATGAATTAGACACTTGTCTTCTACTCGGAATGTTGCTTAAAAAATTCGGAATACCTTCGCTCAAAGTACACACTTTGGCCGATGGTTTTGAAAAATTAGTTTCAGAAAAACCACAACTGGTTTTCTTGGATAATAATCTGCCCGATGGAACGGGCATAGAGCGTATAGAAACATTCAGAAAGGTTTTACCAGATGCTAAGCTCGTGATGATTACTGCTATCAGCTCACTGCGTGAAGAAGCCTTGGCACTTGGAGCAGATGGTTTTATTGAAAAACCTCTGGATATAAACAAAATTCAGAGTGTGTTAATGTAATTTTTGGTTGCTGAACCACCTCTCTTATACATTACTTATGGGTCTGAAAATATTTTTTTGATAATTTATAACGACAAAAATCCCCAAGCCACATCGACTTGGGGATTTTTATTTTTTAGATACTCGACGAAATTAATCTAATTTCTCTTTGATATCTTTCTTTATTTCTTGGGCTTTGTCGGCCACTTTATCGCCAATTTCTTCGGCCTTATCTTTAGCTTTTTCCCAAGTTTCTTTAATTCCGTCTTTCAAATCTTCCCACTTATCCTGGGCTTTTTCGGCCAATTCTACGGCTCCAATTTTA
Organism: Emticicia sp. W12TSBA100-4; assembly: GCF_040253585.1. NCBI lineage: Bacteria > Pseudomonadati > Bacteroidota > Cytophagia > Cytophagales > Leadbetterellaceae > Emticicia > Emticicia sp. W12TSBA100-4. Next base: position 255,834 of record NZ_JBELAU010000004.1, on the reverse strand, counting down.
GCTTCATCAACTTTTTCTTGTAGTTCGGCCTTCACTACATCTGCTTTTTTCTCAAGAGTCTCGGCTTTGTGTTGTGCTGCTTCTTTCAATAATTCTTCTTTTGTGCTTGTCATGATTGATAAATGTTTTAGTGTGAAATGATTTTAAAAAATATGGATATTTTTTGGGGTAAAGTATGAGTCATAAATGACCCATACTTCTTGTGTATTTGATTAGAATGTGATTCCGATGTGTACTTGTCCAACCGAGTTTTTAGAATCGCCTAAGAAAGTGCGAGCGGCATCGGTATTAGCAATTTGTTGAAGACCATGATTGTAGCGAGTACCCACCATCAGTTTTCCGAAGTAAATATTCAACCCCGCCGAAAGACCATAATCGAAATTTCGGTAATTGTCTTTATTCAACAATACTTCGCTCGACGAGCCATTATCTGCCTTACTCTTTGACGAAGCGTTTACCAAATATCCACCATACGCACCTGCCTGAATATCAATTACATTACCGATTTTGTAAGTAAGTAAAAGTGGCACTTCGGCGTAGTCTAATTTGAAAGTGGTTTCGCCTTGAAACGTATTCAAGATATTATATCGAGCGGTTGTTCCTTTGGTCGAATAGCCAATTTCAGGTTGTAAATACAATGTACCTTCAATGAGCGGTACTTGAGTAAACAAGCCTACATTAAATCCATATCGAGGATTGCGGTCGTTGATGTCATCTATGTAGAGATTCGAGGCATTTAAACCTCCTTTTATACCCGAGCGGGCTTTTTGTGCGTCGGCATTAATTGTCTTAAAAATGCCCAAAACTGCAATAAAAGCTGTGATTATGATTCGATTTCTCATGATTTTAGTTTGTTTTTAGTGAAAAGTTTGTTGATGAATTGTAATAAAGTTGTGTGCTAACTTAGCTATACTTCTACCCCTATGATTTTTATTTATTTAAGACTCACAGGTGAGCCTGCTTCTTTTTTCATTTGTTCGCTGGCATAAATTCCAATCTCTACACGGCGGTTTTGTTGGCGGCCTGTTTCAGTATTATTACTGGCAATAGGATTGCCCTCGCCCATACCCACGGTTTTGATTCGGTTGCTTGCTATGCCTTCGCTTATCAAGAAGTTACTCACGGCTCTGGCTCGTAGCACTGATAATCGTTGATTATAATCGTTTGAGCCGACGTTATCTGTATTTCCCTCAATTAGAAGTTCTATTTGTGAGTCTTTCTTCAAGTTATCGGCAACTGTTCTGAGGCTGGTCTTAGTTGTTGGCAATAACACAGCAGAACCAAAGTCAAACAATAGATTATTGTCCATCGTAAGTTTTACACCTTCTCCTACCCTTTCGACTTTAGCATTTTCGCCCAAGCCTTCTTTGAGTTTTTCGGCTTTCTTGTCCATAATGTCGCCAATAACTGCTCCTGCTGCTCCTCCCACGGTTGCACCAATGATGGCCCCGATAGCAGTATTATTTTTATTTTTTCCGATTATACCACCAATAACTGCCCCTGAGCCGGCACCAATTACGGCACCTTTTTGTGATTTTTTGAGAGGGGCTTTCTTTTGGGTTTGAGCCAATACTGGCTCTGTGCTAAATGCCAACAATGCACTTACACACGTGATGGCTATGATTCTATTTGTCTTCATGATTAAACCTCTTTTTATTGTTATATTTTTTGGTTTGATATATTATATACATAAAATATTATACCTCTATACGTTTTTCTCCAAACAAACACATAAAATACTTACTATCAAGTATTTAAACAAAATTAACTATACTGTAAATGAGAAAAAGTGTAGAATATATACCCCATTTTGGGATATAAAAATGTGTAGACTTGGTAAGGTATGAAGCTATTTAGGAGACATAAAAAAAAGCCCTGCAAATGCACGGCTCTTTTCTGATTTTACCTATTATATATACTTAAAAACAACCACTTACTCTTCAATTTTTTCTTGCATGGCATCAATCTTATCGTTGAGGTCACGCTTAAACTGTTTCCAGTCACGTTTAATATCTTTACCGATTTCGGTCATATCATTATCAAGCTCTTTTAAGTTAGCTTTCAATTTTTCACGACGTTCTTCCAACTTAGCTTTTTCTTTGCTTGTTGCTTTCTTTATTTTAGCATCAAGCTCATCTAATTCATCGTTGATTTTATCACGACGCTCTTCGATTTTAGCTTTCAATTCTTTGCGTGTGGCTTCAATATCCTCGGCAGTTTCGTTGGCAGCATCTTTCACAGCAGTGGCTGTATTATCAGCAGCGTTTTCTACTTTTTCTTGAGCATCCTGCACATCGTCAGCAACCTCTTGTTTTTCACTACGAGAACAACTTGTTAGTGTAAAAGCACTAATGGCACATACGGCAATAATAAATTTGATGGATTTTTTCATTTTTTTAATTCGTTTAAATTTTATTAATCATGTGAATAAATAACGGTACTGTATGCTCCTACTGAAAGTGGGGAGATAAATTTTCCATTAATATCTTGGGGAATGATAACGGTTTCTTGGGTGAAATGATTATCGAAATCATTATCGTAACCTTCCCAATCACTGTTAAATCTCATTCGCCAACTACCAGGCCCAGGAAATCCAACTGGTAGGTTTTCGGCTACATTTTGCGAGAAATTCATCACTACAACTACTACATCTCTTGGCCCACCCTCTTTCCAACGATGGAAAACGATGGTTTTGGCTTCGTTATCGACCGAAACAATTTCGGTGTGCTGCCCAGTAAGGCCAGCCGAATTACCAAACTTATTAAGACGTAAGGCTATGAGGTCTCGGTAGAGTTTTGAAATGCCTTTAAACATCGTGAAGCGTTCCCAGTCAATGGGGTCAGTATCATGAAACCACTTATCTTCGAGAATAGCCTGCCCTTGAAACAGCATTGGTATTCCAGGCGAGGTCATCGTGAGAACAGTTCCGAGAATCGAACGTTTTTTTGCATACCAAGTATTTACATCTTCCTGACCTGCAATTTCCTGTACCACTCGGGCTTTGCCATTGGCAACTTCATCGTGCGATTCGGTATAAATTACTCGCTGAAAAGCATCATTATTATATTTATGCAAGATTGAATTGACAAGCACATTCATATCTCGGTCTTGGTCGTGCATCGTAATGATGGCATCTCTTACTGGATGCACAAATACAGCATCCCATTGAGAGCTATAACCCAACCCTCCATCATCTATATGGCCAGTTATACAATCTAAATTATGTAAGTCTTCGGCTACTGTAAATTTGTTGGGGTATCGGCTCTTGATTTCGGAGTTTATCCACTGAATTAGCGAATAGCCTTCTTGTAAATCATTGCCAGGATTACCATCTGCATTGACATTTCTCATATAAGGAATCATATCCATTCTGAGCCCGTCAATGTGATATTCGTCCAACCACATAAGGGCGTTATCTCTTATGTACTGACGCACTTCGCCTCTTCCATAATCTGGACGAGTATCTCCCCACGGAGTTTTGGCTCGCCAATCGTTATAGAAATATATTCCGCCCAAACCATTTTCGCTCCAACCATCAAACTGCCACAAATCCATGTCCGAAGGGCCAAAATGATTATAGACCACATCTAAAATTACGGCAATGCCTTTTTGATGAGCTACTTTCACGAAAGCTTTGAGGCCTTCGGGACCACCGTAGTCGCTTTCGACCGCAAATGGGTGAGCAGGATTATATCCCCATGAAAAACCGCCGGGAAACTCGGCAATGGGCATTATTTCAATGGCATTGATGCCTAATGATTTAAGGTAATTGAGGCGTTCGATGGCACTATAAAAATCGCCAGGTTTTCCATCTTCTTTGGCATTGAAAGTACCGATGTGAAGTTCGTAGATAACCATTTCGTTCTGCGACGGCATCTGAAAATTATCTTCGCCCCAATCAAACGCTGGATTGTGAATAAGCGAATTGCCAATCGAACTCGTAAGCTGGCGAGCATAAGGGTCATTGCGTAGGAAATCTCCGTTGTGGGTTTTCAATAAATACTTATATGCTTGTCCAATGGTAGCCTCTGGCACACTCACCGACCAATAGCCGTTTTCTTCGTGTACTAATGGGATGGCATCATTTTGCCAATCATTAAAATCTCCAACTACAAAAACTTCTTGTGCATTTGGAGCCCAAACTCTGAAATCAACTCCACCATCGTGTGGAATAGCTCCCATGCCCGCAATTTGGCTTTTTTGATATTCGACAAGCAATTCCATAGAATATTGATTTAATGTTTCATTACTTAAATCATATTCTGAAAAACTTATACCAGTCAATAGCAACTAATTATCTGTGGAAAAAAACAGTAATTATGGGGAATATATTCTACAAACTAACCACAGTGCCAAATTTCGTGGGTTTATCGCACCACAATCATACGTTTAACCGATATGTCTCTCAGAGTTTGTAAAGTATAGAAGTACAAACCCGATTCCAAATTAAGGTTTTGGAAATCGACGGTATATTCGCCTGCGGCCTTGTATTCGTCAACTAATTTATTTCGCTCAACTCCCATTATATCATGAATACTGAGTAAAACATGACTTGCTCTTTCCAATTTATAAGTAATTTTGGTGAAGTCGGTAAATGGATTGGGGACATTCTGACTTAACTCCGACTGAGTGCGGCTTTCTTCATCGATTCCAGTTACTAAAACAGCCGTAGCATTATTCGATGGTAAACTTTCGTTATGTAGGCGGTCGAATGACGTAAGTACGTATGTGTAGCGATTAGCCTTCTGAGAAATATCAGTATCGAAGTACGTTGTTGTATCCTTATAAATAATACTTCTGATAGCGGCCGAATTACTAATATCGATTGTTTCGTTATCAGCAAAACGATACAGCACATAGCCTCTGATTTTTTCTAATTCTGTTGCCCCTGTCGTTGGCTTTTCCCATCTGATTTGTAAACCTGTGTTGGATAGGCTCGTTGTAAGATTTTTAGGCGAATTGGGTGAAACTGCATCTTTCCAAAGCATTTGTGGCATTAATGCAGGGGTTTTGTAGAGTTTCGTAACCAAAGAGTCTCTAAAACCGAGTAAGTTTTTATTAAGCGTATTGGTATTATAAAACACACTACCTTGTGCTTTTGGGGTAGCTCTTACAAGCCGAATCTGCGTTGGCATCTGCGAAGGATTCTGCCAAGCAGCGGCATCGGTCGAATTAATTCGATAAGCAGCATGACCAATATATAAATGTCGGTCAAAAACATTATTTGCCCACCACGGCACTAAGACCGAAAAATCGGCCACTGCCAGACCGATGTTCCAATAAAGTTGCGGGACAACGTAATCAATCCAACCTTTTTGCAGCCAAAGTCTCGAATCGCAATAAACATCGCTATAACTCTGCAAGCCTCCTGTGGCCGAGCCAAGTGGTTGTGCAGTGGTTCTATTTTGCCAAATTCCGAAAGGCGAGATACCAAATTTCACCCACGGTTTCACGGCTTTCAAGGTATCGGCAATGGTTTTTACCAAAATATTTACATTGTCTCGTCGCCAATCGGCTCGGTTTAAAATTCCTCTCGAATTTCTGTTATAAGTTGCCGAATCGTTGATGGTCAGCCCTGCCGATGGATACGGATAAAAGTAATCATCGAAATGCACGCCATCAATATCGTATTTGGTAGCAACTTCCAGCACCACTTCGGTTATGTGTTTAATCACTTCGGGTTTGCCAGGGTCAAGCACACGCAAGTTTCCGTAAGGCAAAAGCCACTGAGGATGCTTCACTGCCACGTGCTTGGCATCTAAAACGGTAGTATTGATATTAGGAACTGCCCGATAAGGATTAAACCACGCGTGAAACTCAATACCACGTTTGCGACACTCAGCCACCATAAATGCCATTGGGTCGTAGAATGGTTCGGGGGCTTTGCCTTGTTTGGCGGTTAGATACTCCGACCACGGAGCCAATTCAGAAGGGTAAAAGGCATCACCATTGGTGCGAATCTGCACCATTACGGCATTAATGCCTGCTTGTTGGTGTTGGTCGAGTAGTTTGATAAACTCGGCTTGCTGTTGAGCCGACGTAAGATTCTTACTTGAAGGATAATCTATGTTATTGACGGTGGCAATCCAAGCTCCACGAAACTCTCGTTTGGGAGTTTGAGCATTAGTTTTCAAAGTAACAAAAACAGTAATAAGTATAAGTGTAAAATACTTCATCAACAAAGAACAAATTAGTTAAGCACGTTTATTAGAAAAATATTCGGTAAAAATAGACACTTTTTAGTAGATTCTTTTAGTTCAGAATCATTAATAATAGTCATGACGCTGAAATCTTTTTTGCGGTGACTACTATTTTTCTCTAATTTCGGGCTTCTTATTCAACAACAAAACTATGCTTATTATTGACGCCCATCTGGACATTGCGATGAACGCCATCGAGTGGAATCGAGACTATCGAAAATCTGTTTTTGAAATTCGTGACCGTGAAAAAGGTCTGACCGATAAGCCCGACCGAGGCAATGGCGTGGCATCGTTGCCTGAACTCCGCAAAGGAAATATTGGGCTGATTGTGGCAACACAATTGGCTCGCTACGTTGCCCCTGATAGCATAATTGCTGGCTATAATTCGCCCGAAATTGCGTGGGGAATCACGCAAGCTCAACTCGCTTGGTATAAAGCGATGGAAGATTTGGGCGAAATGGTACAGATTACGAATCTTGCTGCTTTAGAAGCTCACCTAAAACTTTGGCAAGATGAAAGTATATCGAACGAAACTAAGCCAGTTGGATATATTTTGAGCCTCGAAGGAGCAGATTCACTTATCAACTTGTCATATTTAGAAAAAGCTTACGCTTACGGCTTACGTGCATGTGGTCCTGCCCATTACGGCCCAGGACGCTACGCCCCAGGCACAACGATGTCGGGCGGATTGACCAAAATGGGGCGAGAATTGGTGAAAGAAATGGATAATTTGAATATGATTCTTGATGTAACTCACCTTACCGACGAAGGTTTTACGGAAGCACTTGATATATTTAAAGGAAATGTCTGGGCAAGCCACCACAACTGCCGCTCATTAGTGGACTACCAACGCCAACTGACCGACGAGCAAATAAAGATTTTGATTGAGCGTGGAGCAGTTATCGGTGGCGTGCTTGATGCGTGGATGCTTGTACCCAACTGGACTCGTGGCAAAGATACGCCTCAAGAACGTGGCGTTACGCTCGAAAAATTGATTGATAACTACGACCATATTTGCCAAATTGCGGGCAATGCCAACCACATTGCCATCGGTAGCGATTTAGATGGCTGCTTCGGCACTGAACAAACACCAACCGACCTCGAAACAATTGCTGATTTGCAGAAATTACAAGGTTTACTTGCCAAAAGAGGATATTCGCAGCAAGATATAGAAAAGGTTTTTCATGGAAATTGGTTGAGGTTTTTGAGGAAGGCTTGGGGGTGAAAAATCTTAGGTAGATTTATAACAAATTTACCTTTGGATAAATAAAACTTATATTGATTTCTCAAAATTTTGCCATTTCCAACAAAAAGCCTTAACATTGGATTTTCTCAACCAAAACCTTCATTATTTATGAAAAAAACTCTCCTCTTGCTTGCTTCGTTTAGTTGTGTTTCGTTGGCCTCATTGGCACAGTCGTTCATTCCTGCTTTCGACCGCTTTTCGGGAAAAGAAATTGCCTATATCTATTTAGAAGATGGCTCTAAAGTAGAAGGCACAATTGATGACCTCGACCGCAAAAAAGGACTTATCGAAGAAGTTACGATTTTGCCAACTGGCCAAAAGAAAAAGCGCAAACTTGAGCCAAAAGAAATCAAAACAATGTACTTACCAGCCAGTGGTTATTTCAAATTGGTGAACTCGCTCGACCAAGCATTTGATGCTCAAAAATGGAAAAACAACGATGTGAACATGGAAATCATCAACAAAGGTTATGCGTATTTCGAGAAGACTAAAGTGAAAGTAAAAAAAGATACACAAGAACTTTTAATGCAAATGGTAAACCCTGCTTTTTCGAGCAAAATCAAGGTTTTTCATGACCCTTTGGCACAAGAAAGCATGAGTTTTGGTTATGCGGGCATCACGATGGCGGGTGGTGATGATAAATCTTACTACGTGCAAGTGGGCAATGAAGTAGCCGAAAGAATCAAGAAAAAAGAATACGATGATGAATATTTGAGACTTTACAAAGATTGTCCAGCTTTATTGGCCAAACTCAAAAGCGACCACCGTTGGACAAATTTCGATAAACACTTAGTAGAATATACGACTTCTTGTAAGTAAAATCGAAACCTACAAAATCTTTCATTATGACGAACTTTTCACAGAGTTCGTCTTTTTTTATCTTGTCTATACAACATTTTATTAATTTATTAGTAGATTTGGTTTCTATATTCAACCTAATTTTATCATCTACAATATGCAAGATAAATCAAGCAGCAGAAGAAGTTTTATTAAAAATTCTGCCATTGCAGCCAGTGGCTTTTTTATTGTCCCTCGCCACGTTTTGGGCAAAGGTTTCACCGCACCCAGCGATAAACTCAACCTCGCATCCATCGGTGCAGGTGGCAAAGGTGCATCAGACATTGCCAACGCCTACAATAACGGTGTCAATAATGTAGTAGCACTTTGCGATGTAGATTTTGCTCGTGCCAAAGCCAGTATTGATAAGTTTCCGAATGCCAAACGTTACAAAGATTTTCGGGTAATGCTCGAAGAAATGAAAGGCGATATTGATGGCGTTGTTATCTCAACACCTGACCATCAGCACGCTGTAGCTGCAATGGCAGCCATGCAATTGGGCAAGCACGTATATGTACAAAAACCGCTCACGCATGATATTTATGAAGCTCGCAAGCTCACCGAAGGTGCCAGACAATATAAGGTAGTTTCGCAGATGGGAAATCAAGGAGCATCCAATCCAACTCAAAAAGTAATGATGGATTGGCTCGATAAAGGCTTGATTGGAAAAGTAAGTGATGTACATATCTGGACAAACCGCCCAGTTTGGCCGCAGGGAAGTCCAGTCCCGACCGATAAACCCAAATTGATAGATTCAATGGACGCAAAAGATTGGGATTTATGGGTTGGAACAGCTCAATGGGTTGACTATCACCCACTTTATCACCCATTCAAGTGGCGTGGCTGGTGGAATTTCGGTACGGGTGCATTGGGCGATATGGGTTGCCACTTGATTGACCCAGCTTTCAGAGTTTTAGGTTTGGGCTACCCAACCGAAGTAGAATGTAGTGTTGGACAAGTATTTTTGCAAGATTGGACTCCTGAATATAATCCAGAAGGTTGCCCACCATCATCGAATGTGCAGTTGAAATTCCCAGCAACGAAACGTAATAACTCGCCAGTAACAATGACTTGGACAGACGGTGGAATTAGACCTTTCCATCCAGAGTGGATTCCTGCCAACGAGCCATTGGCCGAAGCAGATAGTTCAAACGGTGTGCTAATGATTGGAACAAAAGGCGTAATGACATGCGGAACGTATGGTAACGACCCGAAAATATATTTGAAAAATGGTGAGAAAATAACAATGCCTAAACCTGACCCGAATTTCAAACCTTTACCCGAACACGGACACCAAGCGTCGTGGGCAGAGGCTTGTAAAGCTGGTTTTGGTAGCAAAGCACACAAAGAATTGACGTCGTCGTTTGATTATTCTGGACCTTTGACCGAAACCGTTATCATGGGTAATTTGGCCATTCGTAGCTATATGCTCAGAAAACCAAATGGTAATTCAGGCCGTAATAATTTCAATTATGATGGTCGTAAAAAACTCATTTGGGACGGTCCGAATATGCAAATCACGAACTTCGACGAAGCGAATCAATTCGTAAAACGTCAGTACCGTGAAGGCTGGAAACTCGTATAGAGTTTAGAGTTCTGAGTTGAGACGGGGCCGCCCGTGCGGTTCTGAGTTTTTAATGAGTAAACCCAACTCAGAACTCAGCACTCTTAACTCAGAACTTTTAAAGTTTCAAAATCTCCTACTTTTGTGAGGTACATATAGTCAAGTAATATAGCATTGGTGTTATTAATCATTCGATGTCCTTCTACAAATGGAACTACATGGGTCGTGATTCGCTCAAATTCATAATCAGTTCCCATTTCTTTATTATTCATGGCCGCAATTTCTTCGGCTGTCATTTCTATTTCACAGGCATATAAATAAATTGCTTCATCGCTCGTTCCAGTAGCGGGGAAACCTCTTTTTCCATCCATCAAATCCATTAATTGGCTTTCCGAAATTTGAAGCCCAGTTTCTTCTCTTACTTCTTGTACCGCTATTTCGAGTGGTGTTTTTGTGCCGTCAACCATTCCTGCTGGGTGTTCGTACGTAAAGCCCCCCTCGGCTATGCGGCGTTGTTTTACCAAAAGCAAAAACTTCTCACGAGTTTCTTTATTTATCAAACAAATCAACACACACACAACTTCACCTTTCAGAAAACAAATCGGTGGAATTTTATCGCCTTCGGGCGTTTCGGCATCAAGCATCAACAACGAAAAAAGCACTTCTCCATTATAGCGTCGGCGAGTATAATGCTCATCTACTTTATTGATTTTCAGACCATTAGCAATTAAATTACTTTTCCAAAGTTTAAATTTGTGGGCGTCTTCGAGTTTTTCGAGTATCATTCGTTGAGGTATTTTTAGTATCAGTTTTTGTATTTGAAAACAAAAGTAAGCATTGAAAGTTAGAATATTAGTCGGCTCAGTCAATCATTTTTTTACCACCAAGGGACAAAGAACACTAAGTTTCCACTAAGATTTGAAATATTTTCTTAGTCAATCAAAGTCACGAAGTGCTGAAATTAAAAATAAAAATTTTGCTTCACGACGGATTTAATGCCAATTTTGTTGTGAAAAAGATACAATTAGCATCGTGAAAGAATATACCAAAAACCAACTCGCCCTCCGAAACGGACAAGAGAAAGATGATATTTGGGTGGCTTACAAAGGACAAATCTACGATGTAGGAAGCTCAAGATTGTGGAGAAACGGCAAACATTACGAACACTGGGCTGGACAAGATTTAACCGAAGAATTGGCCGATGCCCCGCATAACGAAGCCGTTTTTGAGAAATTTAAGGTGATTGGGAAGTTGGTTAGTTAATTACAGGAATACAAAATAAAATGTCGATAACAAAAGAAGAAGAATTAGTCGGAATGCAAACAGCGAGTGAGGCAGTAGCCGTGACACTCCGAGAAATGATAAATTATGCTAAACCAGGCATGACCACCCAAGAATTAGACGATTTTGGCGGACAAATCCTCAAAGATTTTGGAGCAAAATCAGCTCCGAAAGTAACGTATAATTTCCCAGGATTCACTTGCATTAGTGTCAATCAAGAGTTTTGCCACGGTATTCCATCGGATAAAAGAATTTTACAAGAAGGCGATTTAATTAACATTGATGTATCGGCCGAAGTTGGTGGCTTTTTCTCTGATAATGGTTGTTCTTTTGTTCTCGGAAATGACATTTACCAACACCAAAAACTTATTGATGCCTCTAAAGATATTTTGCGTAAGGCCATTGCCAATATCAAAGGTGGAGTAAAAATTTCTGACGTAGGTTTTCTGATGGAAACCGAAGCCAAGAAAAGAGGCTATCGAGTCATTCGCAATCTGACTGGACACGGTGTGGGTAAAAGCCTGCACGAAGCCCCCAAAGAAATTCCGAATTACAGAGATAAATACAACACTACCAGATTTCGTAAAAATTCGGTAGTGGCCGTCGAGACTTTTATTTCAACGGTTTCAACAGAAGCTATCACTCAAAAAGATGGTTGGACAATGATTGGCAACAAAGGCGGTTTTATGGCTCAACACGAGCATACTATTCTTATCACTGACGGAAAACCGATTATTTTAACCGAAAAAAATGAACTATGGGACTGATAAAATAGTCTTATCAATTAAATCATTATTAGTAATTTATCATGAAACTCATCGAATCAATCATACTTTTTGCAAGCTTGGCATTCCTGACCATGTTTGTTGATCAAGCACTTTATAAAGGCGTAGCTCTAAAAGATAGCTATTTCTTTTTGATGTTTGCCGTGGCAGGTTTTTTCTATTATACCTACCGCCGTGGACTTAGAATTATGAAAGAAAAGAAAGAAGAAGACGCTAAAACAGAAGTAAAATCAAAAAAAATTGAGGATAGACTTAAAAGAAAATAAGTATCAAAGGCAACCAAAATACCATTTCCCCAAGCCAACGATAGTTTTCGTTTTTTGCAAGTTTTACTTCAAAAAAATAAATCAACACCGAGCAGAAAGCCATTAAACTTTCTATCAAAAATACTTTTTTGATAAATAAATTATCGGTCAAAAAGATAGAGACAATCGAAAAAACTAAAACTCCCCATATTAGATAAGTACAATTGGCCTTGCCAAGTTTCTTGGCGAGGTTTTTTGTTGCTGGATACGCTTGTGATTCGTAAAATGAAAAAATCAGGATACTCTGATGCACCAATAAGAAGAAGACAAAACCAGCCAAATAGGCTTGCCAGTCAAGATTTGATTTCGTACTAAAAGCACTTCCAACTACGCAAAGGCTATAAATTGCTGAAGTAAAAATTTCTTTAAAGTATTGATAATTAGCCGATTTTGATTTTTTATGTAAAATATAAAAGTAAATCATTATCAAAACCGAAAGAGCAATACCAAAATAAATGACATTTCGGGGCAAGAAAAAGGCTAAAATAGCCGCAAGCAAAAACAAAATAATAATGCCTACTTGCAGATAATACTGATACTGAAAATGAAATTGGTGTCGGGCATCTTCTGGCTCAGATTTTAGGTTATCAAGCAGGCGGTCGAGTATATAAATAATCCAAGTACAGATACCCAAAATCAAAATCGAGGGTAGATTTACCATACCATTTCCATCGGGTATTTTCCAAAACATCCAACTACTTACCACCGCTCCCAACACTACATCAAGGCTTAGATAATGGAGTGTTTTAAGGAAATTATTTTTACCTTCAACCATCAAGCATTCATCATTTATCATCTAACATTAATATTTCATCTCCTACCGAAACCTTTCCTGTTTCTACAACCAACAAATTCTGCCCAAATAAAATTTTATTATTCACATTTCTATACTGTGTCAGTGTTCTGAGAGGTTCTTTCCCTTTCTCGGCCGTTTCGGGGTTTATCGTTGTCAAAACACACCTTGCACAGGGTTTTACGCCTACCAATTTTGCATCGGCCACAGTAAAATATTTCCAAGTATCTTCTACATGAGCTTCCCCACCTATAAAAACAAGATTTGGTCTAAAACGCTTCATCGAAACTGGCTCTTCGAGTTTAGCATTCAGTTCGTCGAGGCTTGCTTGTCCAATTACCAAAATCGGATAGCCGTCCGAAAAACTCGTGTGTTCTTCTTTTGTGATTGAATATTTCGGGTCAGTTAATCTTATCGAATCATCGGGTTGGTAAAACAAACTGCATTTTTTACCCAAAACCGTCGTAAACCACGCATCTGCCTCATCGCTTACTCGGATTCCACGCACCACATCGTCCCAAATCGTAATTTGCTGTTGTTCAGTAGTTTCTGGCACAAACGGAATCTGTAAAGGAGCTATTCTTTTCAATCGGTGTGTTACTCGTAAACCCGTTTCTTCGATAGCCACATCAATCATAGCCATTTGTTCGTTTTGGCGTTGCGTAATAAACACATTATTTTCATCGGCAAGTACCCAACGGCGGTCATATTGCAGTCCACGTTCCTCAACAACGGCGTGTTGCAGGCTAATTCCGCCCAGTGATTTGATTGGATAAATCGTGATTTCAGAAACAATAAAAGACATATTTTGTTTTTTCAATTAAATCGTGAATCAAAAGTAAAACTTGTACACGTAAACTACTGACTATCAGTTATTTATTACTACAACAAACCATTTGTAATTCGTCAATCGGATTATTCGTAATTCTTAAACAACAATTCTTTGAAAAAATCGTTTGATTGATTAGGTTAAACTCATAAATTGAGTCGAAATATCAAATTTCTATGGAAAGCGAAACCTTCCATGAAACAACCCGTAAAACATGAAAAGAATAATTCATATTATTGCCCTTTTGGTGCTTACAAATTCGGTTTTTGGACAAATTCAAACCTATAAACGTGGGCTTTCGAGCTTCGATAAAGGTCAATACGAATTGGCCATTAAAGATTTGACGAAGGTAGTAAATATTGCCGAAAGCGAAAAAGCCAATCTGTATCATAAAATTGCCGAAGCTTATCGTCTGTCGAATCGTTGGGTAGAAGCCGTGCCGTTTTATCAGAAGGCTTTTGAAGCAAAACTCACCAATCCAGAGGCTCATTTCCACTATGCGTTTGCTCTGAAAGCCGCAGGAAATTATGATTTGGCTTTGAAAGAATTGCAACAATTCATCGACTCGAAAAGCACTATCAAAGCCTACAACGAAAAGGCTTATCGTGAAGTAAATACGCTCAAAACGATTGATGATATTAAGAAAAAACAAAGCGTAGTTGAGTTCAAAAATCTTTCGCAACTCAATACTAAAGGCTCAGAATTTGCCCCAATGGTACTGGGCGACGAATTGATTTTTACGGCTTCACGCAAAAATAAAATTTATGCCAATGGCTTGCCGTATGTTGGACTTTACAAAGTAAAAATAGATAAAACGATTGGCGAAATGGGCAAAGTTGAGAAATTCAGCGATGCTATTTTTGACGAAGAACGCAACGAAGGAACGCCAACTTTTTCGCCCGATGGCAAAACAATGATTTATTCTCGTGGCAATACAGGTAAACGTAAAGACCTTTCGCCTGATATGGATTTATACATCGCTCGCTACGTTGATGGCAGCGGCTGGACAGAACCACGCTATGTAAGTGCCTCTGATTCAGCCAGTTGGGATGGCAGCCCTGCGTTCTCACGTGATGGTAAAACGATTTATTTTTCATCAAATCGCCCTGGTGGTTTTGGTGGACTGGATATTTACAGAGTAAACATGGATGCTTCGGGGCGTTTCGGAAATCCAGTGAATTTAGGTAAAGAAATTAATACCGCTGGCGATGAAATGTTTCCGTATGTATCAGAAGATGGAAAACTCTATTTTGCTTCTGATGGCCACCCTGGCCTCGGTAAACTTGACCTTTTCTTGGCCGTGCGTGCGGGTGGAAAGATTACGGTTGAAAATATGGGGATTCCGTATAATTCAAACATGGATGATTTCGGTTTGGTAATGAGCAAGCGTGGCGATGTGTTTTTCTCATCGAACCGTGCGGGTGGCTCGGGCGACGACGATATTTATTATTATGAAGCTCCGAAAAAGCCAGATTTAGCCGATAACGACGACCCATCGAAAAACCCATTGCTTTCGCCTAAAAATGGCAATCCTGATAGCACCAGCAAGGCACTCGAAATCAAGACAGTTAATTATTATTTAGTTGGTACAATTACCACCAAAAATGCGGCAAATGCTTTTGTTCCACTTGATTCGGCACGAGTTAGAATAGTTGATACTGATAATGAAAACGAAGTAGTTACCGAGCTTTCAACGGGAAAAGATGGCAAATTTGGCCCAATCAAATTAAAAGTTGATGGTAATTATTTAGTGATGTCGAAAAAGGCAAATTTCTTAACCAATCGTGAAGAATTTTCAATGAATGGCCGAGAGATTCCGCAGTCGTTATTAAAAAAGCCTGTAACCGATACGACTTTCTATACATCACTCAATTTAGAGCCTGTTTTTGTAGGAAAAACATTCAGAGTTGATAATATTTATTATGATTTAGATAAATGGGATATTCGCTCAGATGCAGCCATCGAATTGGATAAATTGGTACAAACGTTAACGGATAATCCTCAGATTAAAATTGAGTTAGGCTCGCACACTGACTCTCGTGCAACTGAAATTTATAACCTTCGTTTGTCACAAAAACGTGCCGAATCGGCCATTAATTATATTGTATCTAAAGGCATTGCTCGTGAACGTCTGTCGGCGAAAGGTTACGGAGAAAGTGAGTTAATCATTAAAAACGCCAAAACTGAAGAAGAGCATCAGACTAACCGTCGTACTGAATTTAAAGTTTTAGAAATCGAGTAAAACAATTTTCAAAATTGTTCATAAAACCAAATTACCTGTTTCAGCGTTTATATACATGAGCGTGTCAAGCCCAAGCCTGACACGCTTTTTTAATCAAAATCATTTCAGAAAAGCTATGAGAAAAACATTTGTTGCCAGCCTCACGCTGAGCGTTTTTATTTTTATATTATCGTGTAGCACAACTACCAAACCAACCGAAAAAGTGGTTGACAAAACCGTTTATGGCCCAACTGAAAAAGCCTATTTTGCATCGGGTTGTTTTTGGTGTGTAGAAGCTATTTTTGAGAGCCTAAAAGGCGTTAAAGAAGCTGTTTCGGGATATAGTGGCGGGCATACGAAAAATCCAACGTACGAAGACGTAAACACCGAACTAACAGGCCACGCCGAGTCAGTTGAGGTAATCTATGACCCTAAAATCATTTCTTACGAAACACTTTTGAAAGTCTATTTTGCTTCGCAAGACCCAACCCAAGTGAAAGGTCAAGGCCCAGATAAAGGAGACTCGTATCGTTCGGTAATTTTTTACCAAAACGAAACCGAAAAAACATTGGCCGAAAACTACAAAAAACAACTCAATGCTTCGGGCAAATACAAGAAACCGATTGCGGTGGAAATCGTTCCTTTTAAAGTTTTCTGGAAAGCAGAAGCTTATCACCAAGATTACGAGCGTAATCACCCCGAAAACCCTTACGTTCAAAATGTTTCGATTCCGAGGTTAGAACGCATGAAAGCTCAATTTCCTGAGTTATTGAAAGGGAAACATTAAAATAGTAGAGACGTTACATGCAACGGCTCTACATAGGAAAAAATGCTATAAAAAAGTCCTTCTTCTGAAATCAAAAGAGGGACTTTTTTATGGTCTAAAACCTACAATTTCTTAGTTTGGATAACCAGGATTTTGTGGTTTCAAGTTCGGGTTATTCAACATTTCTTGTTTTCCTAAAGGAAGCAATAAATGTTTTTCTTGCAAAGGCTGCTTAGAGCTTTGGTTGATGTGTCCAACGAAATTATCGAATCCTTTAGTAGTTTCGTTAAATACTTTACGTAAACGCACCATGTCAAACCAAGTGATTTGCTCGTAGCATAGCTCGTGCCATCTTTCTTTCCAAACTGCCTCTCTGAATGAATCTTTTGTATAAGATGACAAAGCAGGAGTTGTTAGTTTTGCACGGTCTCTGATACGCTTGAAGGCATCATAAGTTGCTTGATTTGGCCCACCAACTTCATTTTGTGCCTCAGCAAAAATCAATAATACTTCTGCGTATCTGATTTGTGGTACATTCAAGTTATCATTACGAGAACCCGCTACACCTGCCGAACCATTAGCAGTTTGGTTGAAGTGTTTGAAAATATACGGAGCACCTAACTCAAATCTTGCACCATTACCATTTGTGAAATAGCTTGTATAGAAGTATCCTTCTTGGTCTTTCGTGCGTAAATCGCCCGCTTCATAAGAATTATAGAACGAAATTGTTGGTACTGTACTACCTGTTCCACCTGGGCCATTATAAGTTACAGGCTTAAAGTTAGGGAACATATTACCCATCGGATTTCCAGCCACTAAAGTGTTATACTGAATCATGAACAAATGCTCTACTCTGTTTTTAAGATTCTCTCTGTGAACTTCAGAATAAGTAGGAAACAGGTTGATTGTAGCAGGGTTACTATTGGCATACGTAATTACTTCAAGAGCTTTATCGGCCGCCAGTTTGTAATGCGTTGCACCTTTGCTCAACGGAAAACCAGCCATCGTGAGATATACACGAGCTAATTGAGCTTTTACAGCCGCTAAGCCTACTCTACCACTTGCATCCATCCATGCCAAACCTGCGTTTTCTGCTTCGGTCAAGTCAGCAATAATCAATTTATAAACATCTTCTTGCGATGCTCTCGAAGGTAAGAAATCTTCCGAACTTGCAGTCTGAGGGTTGGTAATCAACGGAATATCACCCCAAAGTCTCACAGCCGTGAAATAAGCTGATGCACGCAAAAACTTAGCTTCACCCAAAATCTTTTTCTTTTGAGCATCTGGCATTGGCGTAATCGGTGGCACTTTCGCAATCACTTGGTTGGCTTGTGCAATTACTTTATACAAACCATTCCAGTAGTTTACTACGTGAGCGGTGTTTCCATCATGAACCAAACCGTATAAGTTATTAAGGTCAGAGTTCTGAGCTGTTTCGGTAGTTGAAGTTCCCGTTAGGGCTTCCAAAAGTTGCCAGTTAGAAGAGAAAATACCAGCACCGCCGCCCATAAATCTGAGGTCAGCATATACAGACGCCAAAGCCGCTTCAGCGTGGTCTGGAATCGTGTAAAAGCTCTCAGGCGTAAGGTTTGAAGGAGCATTTTCTTTCAAGAAATCAGAACAACTGGTCTGACTAACCAATAATGCACTTGCAAGTGCTATTTTAAATTTATTAGAAATATATTTCATTTTTAATGCTATTTTCAAGATAATTCACTGATTAAAACGCAAGCTGTAAGCCCATCATGTAAGTAGTAGGTTTTGGGTAATTGTGCCACATCATACCTTGTGAGAAAGCACTGTTACCATCACCTTGGTTAGTTGGAGTCACCTCTGGGTCGCCTATTATTTTATCTGTAACAGCTAAGAAGAAGTTTTGTGCAGAAGCATAAACTCTCAAGCGGCTCAATTTCAATTTATCAGTTACGCTACCAGGGAAAGTATAACCCAACAATAAGTTTCTACCACGTAAGAAAGAGCCATCTTTAATCCACCAGCTATCAACGTTTGTTACGTATCCTGCTCTTGTATCTCTGATTTCAGCAATCATTGTGTTTTGGTTTTGTGGAGTCCAAGCGTTCAATACTGATTTGTAGCTGTTTGCCAATGCTTGACGGTCTTCGCTGGCGTGAAGGTTCATCATCATTACATCGTTTCCATAAGAATACTGCAATTCAAGCGTTAAATCGAAGTTACCGTATTTCCAAGTATTTGTCAAAGCTCCCCAGAATTTAGGGCTACCGTTTCCGATAATTGAGCGGTCAGCGTCAGTGATAGCATTATCGCCGTTTACGTCTAAGTATTTAATATCACCTGGTAGAACTGTCAAACCATTACGGTAGCTTGTAAATTTAGCAGCTTGGTCTCTTTCAGCTTCGCTCCAAACACCCAAACGAGTAAGTCCCCAGAACGAACCAACTGGCTCTCCGATACGGATAATATTAGTAGGGTTTGTAAAGTTTGGCCCACCAACGTTAAAGATATCAGAAGGCGTTGCCAACGAAAGAACCTTGTTTTGGTTGAATGAAATATTGAAACTTGTATTCCAACGTAATTTTGCTGTATTGATGTTTACAGTGTTTACAGCAAATTCGAACCCTTTGTTTTGCATCGAACCAACGTTTCTTCTGATAGTACCATAGCCACTTGTTTGTGGTACAGGTGCATCCAAAAGCATATCGGTTGTTTTACGATAGTAGAAATCAGCTTCAATGTTCACACGGTTGCTGAATAAACCTATTTCTAAACCAACGTCAGCTTGTGCTGTTTTTTCCCATTTCAAGTTAGGGTTCGCCAAACGTGAAAGACCAGTTCCCGAAACACGAGTATCATTATAAATAGTAGCGTAGTTTGAGCTAAGCAATGATAATGATGAATACGAAGGAATTTCTGAGTTACCCGTAAGACCGTAGCTTGTACGTAATTTCAAGTTAGAAATTACTGTGTTTTTGCTCATGAATTCTTCTTCCGAAATCTTCCATGCAAATGCTCCCGATGGGAAGAACGCAAACTTGCTGTTTTCACCGAATCTTGATGAACCATCAGCTCTACCCGTAAATGTAAACAAATACTTGTTGCTCAAGCTATAATTGATACGACCAAAATATGAATTAAATGCAAAACTCGAAGCACCCGAACCAACCGCTGGAAGCGTAGAACCTGCACCTAAGTTGTTGAATCCGAAGTAGTCAGTAGCAAAACCACGCACACTCGCACTCATATTAAAGAAGTCAGTTTGTTGCCAAGAAAGACCCAATAAGCCCGTAAATGAGTGAATTTTATTAAACGTTTTGTTGTATGTCAAGAAGTTTTCTAATGACCAGAACGTTTGTTTTTGATTCGATGTCGAGGCAGTTCCTTGCTCACCAATTGCCAACGTACGAGTGGTAGATTGGTTGTTTTCCTGAGTCATGATGTTTGCTCCAAAAACCGTTTTCATCTCTAAACCTTTCGCAAATGTAATGTTTGAATAAACCGAACCCGTTGTCGTTTGTGTATTCAAAATATATTTACGACCCATCAAACGGTGAACCGAACTGAATGTTCCTTCTGCAAATGGGAAATCACGGTTATTGGCATACGTACCATCGGCGTATTGTACAGGAAGGAAAGGGAAATCTTCTACAATCTGACGAGCAACGGCATCATTAACATCCACTAAGTTCTCTGATTGATTATTGTAAGCGAGCGTTCCTCCTACTTTCAACCATTTCTTGATTTGGTCATCAATCGTGAATCTTCCTGCATAACGTTTCATGTACGAAGTCTTGATAAGACCTTGGTCATCACGGTATCCTAATGAGAATGAATATTGCGTACGCTCATTTCCGCCATTAAAACCTAACTGATGATTTTGAGATAATTTGTTTTGTGACGATTCTTTGAACCAATCTGTATCATAGAGTGGGTTTCCTTGCGAATCAAACACACGTGGGTCAGTACGACGTAATTTTGGGTTTAAATAGGCCCATCTACCAGCTGCCCAACCTACTGGGTCATATTTTTGCATATTTGCCCAAGCTAAATCTTCAACAGCCATGTATTCTTTGGCATTTAATACTTCTGGACGGTTTGGCCCAATCGTATTCACGCTAAAGTCTGAGCTATAAGTAACTTGTCCTTCATTAGCTTTTCCTTTTTTAGTCGTGATTAATACCACACCATTCGCACCTCTGGCACCATAAATAGCCGTAGAAGAAGCATCTTTCAAAACCTCTACCGAAACGATATCGTTAGGGTTGATGTAGTCAATTGCCGAACTAAATTGATTTTGGTTGTTTTGTGGAAGCATTACTCCATCAACTACATATAAAGGATTGTTTGATGAGTTGATTGAGCTAAAACCTCTGACACGGATGGTTGTACGACCACCAGGACGACCAGAGTTTGTGTTAACCTGTACCCCCGACATTCTGCCCGAAAGAGCTTGGTTCAACGATGCCGCTGGACGTTCCAATAATTGGTCTTGTTTTACCGTACCAACCGAACCAGTTAAATCTGATTTCTTTTGTGTACCGTAACCAATCACAACCATTTCTTCCAAGACGTTTTCTTTAGAAGTAAGTACAATATCGAAGTTAGTCTTATTACCAACCACGATTTCTTGTGTATCGTAGCCAACAAACGATATTACAAGAGTAGTTGAACTGTTTGGCACTTCAATTTTGAAATTACCACTTACATCTGTGCTTGCACCTTTAGTTGTGCCTTTCACAGCTACACTGGCACCGATAACCGCCTCGCCATTTCCATCAGTTACCTTACCAGTAACCACTTTAGAACTTTGGCCAAACGTTACCAAAGAAAGTAAGAAAAAGAGGACTGACAAGTACCTCGACTTGAATTGGTAGAACTTACATTTCATAAAAAAATTAAGTTTTGTTTTGTTTAATAATTGAGTTTTTGAATAAGAGTCCAAATATATTAATATTTTTTAATAAATAAGTATAATAAAAATTATGAATTTATTAAATGGCAATATTTTTGTTTTTTAATTAAAAAGATTTGCCGCTTATTTTATCCAATTATTAAAAAAAATACCTTACAGTTAGGTATTTATAAAAAATCAAGAAAAAATGAGGTAATAGTTCAAGAAAATGTAAAAATTTTCAAATTATTTTGAAAATTTAGAAAGTAATATTTACATTTGTTAACTTGAAGTGAACACATACCCATAAAAGAATGAAAAAATTAACCTTGGTCGCCCTCACAGGTGTGCTGCTGTGCTACAACTATGTCCGTGGACAAGCCCCAACATCACAACTGCCCGTTTCTGTACTTGTTATCGGTAATGATGCAAGAAAATCTTCTCCTAATTCCGAACAAACCATTACCAAATATTACTCAATCAATCGAAAAGAAGTAAAAACCCCTCAAGACGCTGCCTTCTACCGAGAGTTCAAGCAAGTAGCCGAAAAACTCTATCAAGTATGCGAATACCGCATAGACCGCCGACCTTCGATGGAACTTTATGTGACCAACACCGCCTATGATGTAAAAAATGGGCCTTATCGTTTATACGCACCAGATGGAATTTTAATTGACAATGAAGGCATGTATAAGAATGATGTTCAGGTCGGGAACTGGTATTATTATCACCGAAATGGCAAACTTAGTGGCAAGGAAATCTATGAAGATGGTCTATTAGTTGATGCAGAATACTTCAACGAAGATGGAAGTAAACTTACTGATATTACAGCGGCCGTACGTGAGAAACCAAGTTTTCCAGGCGGTGTAACAGAAATGGACAAGTTCGTACAAAAAGTAATCGAACTTCCTGAAGAGGTTGTGAAAAACAAAATTACGGGTAAAATGGCAATAGGTTTTTTTGTAGAACCTGATGGATCGCTGACGAATCCTAAAATCGAACTATCGCTTAACCGTGCGTTAGATGAAGCAGCCTTTAAAGTACTTGACCAAATGCCAAAGTGGATTCCTGCAAAATCACATAATCGACTTATCAGAACAAAATTCACAATGCCAATAACGATTACCATCAGAAAATAAAATTTGTGCCTAATAATTTATAGAGTATAAGTATATACAATCTTCGACACTGTTTATCTATTTGCTGTGAAAAAGCCCAAAGGCAACTTTGGCATAGTTTTTGAAAAGTTATTAAACGGATACAAAATGTACCCGTAAACTTCTTTTCATCCAAGAATTTACGTGCTTAACACATACCCAAAAAGAATAATTACATGAAAAAGGTTTTTACCTCTGCCATTGCATTGAGCTTTAGCTTATCGGTGTTTGCTCAAACCTCAACCTCGGAAAACTCGCCTGTATATGCCCAAGCATCCGAAGTGGCGAGTTCGCAAATTGATTTAACATCAAACGATGTCACGAGAAAGTATTTCAATATCAATCGTGAAGAAGTAAAATCATTAGATGGAGCTAAGTATATTCAGATTTCCAAAAAAAATGCAAAAGGCTTGTGGGATATCGCTGAATTTTTTGCCGATGGTTTCTTGAAAATGGAAGGAACATTTTTGGATGAAAAATTAGAAGTTCGCTCAGGCAAATTTAAATTTTATCGTCCGAGCGGTGTAATTGACTATGAAGGCGTTTATCAAGAAAACATCCCTACTGGCGAATGGAAATTCTATTTCCCGAATGGACAAATGAGTAGCTTGGAAGTTTATGAAAATGGAAATAGAGTAAGAGAAAATTATTGGAATGAAGACGGTACTGATCTTATCTATAAATCTTCCGCAGAGCGTATGTTACCTATGTTTAATGGCGGACAGCTTTTGATGAGCGAATATTTGAAGAAAAATCTACAATATCCGGCCGAAGCAGCCGCTACTAAAATTGCAGGAAAAGTCGTCGTTAGTTTTTGGGTAAACGAAGATGGTTCGATTGAAAATCCGAAAATAGAAGAATCTTTGGGAACGGTTTTCGATAATTCTGTTTTGAAAATGGTTAATGAAATGCCAAAATGGTTACCAGCCAGACATCATAATCGCCCAGCGAAACAGATGTATATTTTGCCAGTAGCTTTTAGTTATAATTGATAAAAGATATTTGTTTACATGTCCCTGAGCCATTACTTTTCGGAGTAGTGGCTTTTTTGTTACACCATGATTTATTTTCCAAAAAACACAAAAAACATATTTAAATTTTTAATCACTTTTTAATCTCAAAATTAAATTTGGTAATTATTCAAATAATCTATTATAAGATTTTAAGAATTAACTTTTTTTAGCTCTAAACTCTTGTTTTTTGCTCTTTTAATTTGTTAAATTTGGTTAGATAAAACCTAAGCTTCTATAAATTTTACTCATGAGGATATTCTTGCCCATACTGTGGTTTGTGCTGAATGTATTGAGCTTCAATACATTGCGAAGCCCCTACCAACAAGGCAAGCTGGGATTTGAAGACTCAAAAAATACATTTTGGTCGCAATCACCTTCTGAACATTCATCAAGCAAAGGCACTCTACTCTATTTACTTGCCGAAGAATTTCAAGAAAACATCGAGGAAGATGCCGATGGCGAATCGGATATTCAGTTTTTAGACTGCGATTTGACAAATACGGCAAGCGATTATCTATTTTTGGTGCAGTTGAAGGCATCTTTGTGTTCCATTCGTATCCTCGACAATCGCACACTCTTTGCCATTAATCAGGCAAAATTCTTACTCAATCAAAATTTCAGAATCTGATATCACACCCGTGTTGGCATCAGCCATTTATTGTGGCTCTGATACCGCACACTCCTTCGACCTACTTCGTAGTGCAGATTAAAGACTTTTAATCTCTTTTTTAAATTGATTTTAGGATACCATTCTTTATTTGCCTACAATCCAAGTCTCACTGAGCCTGACCAAGCAAGATGGCTCATTTAGACCCGTTTCGTTTTATAAATTATATAAAAACCTTTATGAAAAAGAGCCATTCAAACGAATCTCACGGATTCGATGAACACGAGCTTTTGCACGAACTCAAGCACTTTCTGCCTGCACAAGCTCCGCTCAAAGACTTTGTTCATCACAATACGCTCCATGCTTTTCAAGATTTAAAATTCTACGATGCTATCCGTAGAGCATCAAAAATTTTTGGGTATAAAGTTTCTCTTTCATTGGAAGAATACCGTTCGCTTTACTCAAACGAACAAATAAATCACGACATTTTAGAACGAGTAATTGCCGCAAGAAAAGGTAGTACGAATGTAGAAGAATGGAAAGCCAAAGCCCTTTATGGCAAATATGATGAGTCTATTTCGCCACGCATTGGCAGGCTTCGCTCTAATTGGAAGAAGAAATATTATATCGACCTTGATTTGTTGGTGCATCCGCTGTTGTTCAGAATTTTGTGCAGCTATCTCGACCAAGGTATTTCGATTTGGAGTTTCCCTGACTCTAAAAAAGGATTCTTGGCTTCGATGCGAGAAATTGAACAGAATACATTTTCGAGTTTTTTCAAAAATGAAAGAGCCAAGAAATTGCTTTTAGAAGGAACTTGTACCATTGAAGATTTACTCACAATTATTGTTGAAGATAAATCGCTTTTTAATCAATATATTTTCGACCAACAGTTTGCCCATCAGGGTTGGTCGGGTATGGTTTCAGCAGTTGAAGACTTACCTCAAACATTGCTCGACCGTAAGAAAATTACGCTCAAAGAACTCATTATTTTTGAACTTTTGCTCGAAATTGATGCTCTTGACACAAAATTTGGCGAAAATTGGACATCATTGAAACATCGTTTAGATTCAAAACCGAACGAATTATTTGGCGATGTACCTAAAACCGAACTCAGCGAATTGCTCAATATTTGGCAAGATGCTTTTGAATGGACTTATTACGACCAAGTTTTGGCGGGTGTAAAAATAGATGCTTCAAAACATGAAGAAATCAAAGAAAAGAGTTTCCAAGCTATGTTTTGTATCGACGACCGGGAATGCTCAATTCGACGATATTTAGAAAAATTTGATGAGGGCTGCAAAACCTATGGTACGGCGGGTTTCTTTGGTGTAGAGTTTTTCTATAAGCCTGTTCATGCCAATTCTTCTACGAAACAATGCCCCGCACCAGTCACTCCCAAGTATTTGATTAAGGAAGAAATCGAAAACTCAAAAGCAAAAACAAATAATGATATTCACTTTGGTAAGCATTCGCAGTCGTTATTCACGGGTTGGTTTATTGCTCAAACTTTAGGTTTTTGGTCGGCATTTCGTTTGTTGCTCAATATTTTTCGTCCATCCGAAAACGCCGCTGCGGTATCGTCTTTCAAACACATGGATACTACTTCAAAACTGACGATTGAAAACAAAAACCTTGAGGATGTAGAAGAAGGCTTACAAGTAGGTTTTACGGTGGAAGAAATGGCACTTCGTGTAGGAAACCTCTTGAATAGCATCGGTTTAGTGAAAGATTTTGCCTCGATAGTTTATGTGGTTGGGCATGGTGCAAGTAGCGTAAACAACACACATTATGCGGGTTATGATTGCGGGGCTTGTTCGGGTCGCCCTGGTTCGGTCAATGCACGTGTGATTAGTTTCATGGCGAATCATGCGGGTGTGCGTGAGATTTTGCGAACGCAAGGCATTGATATTCCTGCCAGTACACAGTTTGTGGGAGCATTACATGATACGACTCGTGATGAAATCGCTTTCTATGATACAGAAATTTTTACCGACGAAAATAAGCAAAAACACTTCAAAAACGAGGCTTTATTTGTAAAATCCCTTGATTTTAATGCCAAAGAACGCTCAAGAAGATTCGAATCGATTGATACAAACGAAAGCCCTGAAGCAATCCACGAACGCATCAGAATCAGAGCGGTATCATTGTTTGAACCACGTCCAGAGCTCAATCATGCTACCAATGCCCTTTGCCTTGTCGGCCGAAGAGAAATGTCGGAAAAGCTATTCCTTGACCGCCGTTCGTTTATGAATTCTTTCGATTATGAAGTTGACCCCGAAGGTAAATTTTTGGTAAATATTCTCAATGCCGTTGCTCCTGTTTGTGGCGGTATCAATCTTGAATATTATTTCTCACGAGTAGATAATCATAAGTTGGGAGCTGGCTCAAAACTTCCACACAACGTGATGGGGCTTTTCGGAGTAGCCAACGGTATCGACGGCGACCTTCGCCCTGGTCTTCCGAGCCAAATGATTGAAGTACATGATCCCATCAGATTGATGGTAATTGTAGAACATTTCACGGATGTAGTATTGTCGGCGATTAAGAAATCTGACCAAACTTACGAATGGTTTCTGAATGAATGGATTCATCTGGTAGTTGTAAACCCAGTTACGAAAGAGCTTTCTTACTTCAAAGATGGAGCTTTTAGTCGCTATGAACCACTTCAAAAAACTGTCAAATCTGTGCGAGATATTGAAAGTTTGATTGAATCGCATCAAGAAAATTTCCCTGTTTATTTAATCAAGTGATTATGACTCCGATACTTCAGTTATTTATTTTTATACCCCTTTTGGGCTTTATTATCAGTTTATTGATTCCAAGTAAAAACGAAACCGCTATTTCGAGAACCGCATTTCTAACCGTTGGACTAACGTTGTTTTTTGTACTGGGTTTTGTTGGCTATTGGTTATTCAATGGTCATCCTGTACTAAATCTAAAAGAAATCGCACTTTTTATATCAAAAGAATATGAGTTTTTGGTCGATCTATGCTTCGATAAAATCACGGTTGTGTATTTGCTGGTCGGTGCATTTCTGACTTTTCTGGTTACGATTTACAGCCGATATTACCTACACCGTGAGCGTGGCTACAAGCGTTTTTTCAATACTATTCTGTTCTTTTATTTGGGCTATAACATAACGATTTTATCAGGAAATTTCGAGACACTTTTTATCGGTTGGGAAGTTTTAGGAATATGCTCGTTTTTACTAATTGCTTTTTATCGTGACCGTTATCTCCCCGTAAAAAACGCCATCAAAGTATTCTCAGTTTACAGAATCGGCGATGTGGGCTTAATTTTGGCGATGTGGGCGAGCCACCATCTATGGCACGAAAACATCACTTTCTTGAAATTGAGCAACTACGAACTCGTACACGAACATCTTGCCGAGCATAGTTACATTGGCGTATTCATTTCATTAATGATTTTGTTGGCGGCTGCGGCCAAATCGGCTCAACTACCGTTCTCTTCGTGGTTGCCACGTGCCATGGAAGGCCCAACGCCATCGAGTGCCATTTTTTATGGCTCGTTGTCGGTGCACTTGGGGGTATTTCTATTAATGCGTACGTACACTTTTTGGGAACATCAGATTTCAGTACGAATCCTCATCGTGTTACTTGGTTTATGCACAGCTCTGATTGCTTCACCAATTGCCCGAGTTCAATCATCGGTCAAAAGCCAAATTGCTTATGCTTCGATTGCACAAATTGGTATTATTTTCATTGAAGTTGCTTTAGGATTTGAGAAATTTGCTCTTTTTCACTTCGCTGGAAATGCCTTTTTGCGTACTTATCAACTTTTGGTTTCGCCTTCGGTGGTTAGTTATAAAATTCGTGAGCAGTTCTACAATTTCATACCTCGTCATCATACAATCGAAGATAGCTTACCGAAGAAAATCGAATATTCGATTTATTTATTGAGCCTAAAAGAATTTAATCTTGATTCATTTATGAATTATATTCTTTGGAAACCGCTCAAAAATATCGGCCGTAAACTTGATTTTTTGACGGTCAATCGGCTCTTATTACTCTTCATTCCTGCTTATTTATTGGGTCTGATTTTTTTATTTATTAATGGAAATGGCAGCGAACACCCTCATGAATATCTTCCTGGTGCATTTGCATTGATTGGTTTATTGATGATTCTGAAATCATTTTCGGAGCGGAAAAGCCCACTAATGAGTTGGTTATTGCTGATAATGAACCACTTCTGGATTGCACTGGCAATTTCATTCAATGAAAAATTTGAACTGACCGAAATAGCTTTTTATCTCAGCGGAATCATCGTTTCGGGACTTGTGGGCTATTGGGGAATCTTGAAACTCAAAAGCTACGAGCAAAACATCGACCTCAACCAGTTTCACGGTCATTCGTTCGAGCATCCAAAATTTGCCATGGTTTTCTTATTGGCTTGCTTAGGCTTAGCTGGTTTTCCGATTACACCAACTTTCATTGGCCTTGATTTGGTGTTTAGTCACATTCACGAAAACCAAGTGGTTTTGGCCTATGCTACGGCATCAAGCTATATTTTGGCAGGTATTTCATTAATTCGTCTATACTCTCGCCTTTTCCTTGGGCCGCACGTAAAAACCTATCACGAAACAGCTTATAAATCATCATGATTGGTTATTGGTGGATTGGTTACTGGAGAACTGGGAAATTAGAAAACAAATAACCAGTAACAAGTATCCAGTAACCAGTTTCCCAATAACCAGTAACAGAACAAAAAATAATAGATTCTAAAAAATATTAAAAAATGGAAAATAACACAAAACTCCTATTACCAAAAGATGGTATCGAAGGTTTGAAAGAGAACTTTTCGACCGATGCAATCTCAGGCTTTATTGTATTTTTATTGGCACTACCTCTTAGTTTAGGAATAGCAAAAGCATCAGAATTTCCGCCAATTATGGGTTTGATTACTGCCATCATTGGTGGTATTGTCGTAAGTTTCTTTATGGGGTCACGCCTCACAATCAAAGGTCCTGCGGCTGGTTTGATTGTAATTGTAGCAGGGGCAGTGGGTGAGTTTGGCGGTGGCGAAACTGGCTGGCATCTTGCCTTAGGAGCAATGGTAGTTGCGGGTATTGTTCAGATACTTTTTGGCGTTTTCAAACTCGGCAAACTGGCCGATTTTTTTCCTCTTTCGGCCATTCACGGAATGTTGGCGGCTATCGGTTTAATCATCATTGCTAAACAAATCCCTGTTTTGCTTGATGTTGACCCTACAATGGTTAAAGGAAAAGGTCCAATCGAATTATTGGCTTCAATTCCGTCATTCGTTATGCACATGGACCCCAAAGCTACGTTGGTTGGCTTAGTAAGTTTAACAATCATGTTGATTTGGCCTTTTATCAATCACCCAATCAAGAAAATCCCTGCTCCGCTGATGGTTTTATTGTTTGCTATCCCTGCTGAATTGATGTTAGATTTTCAGACAACTGAGCCAGCTTATGCGTTGGTTCACATCGGAAATTTGCTCGAAAACATTAAAATAAACGTAGATTTTGCTGGAGTTGCTCAAACAGGTGTTTTTATAAAATATGTAATTATGTTTGCTTTGGTAGGTTCGTTGGAGTCATTGCTGACCGTAAAAGCAATTGACATGCTCGACCCTTTCCGCAGAAAATCAAACGCTGATAAAGATTTAATTGCGGTCGGAATTGGCAATACTTTGGCAGCTATTTTAGGTGGCTTGCCAATGATTTCAGAAGTTGCACGTAGCTCATCAAACGTAAATAATGGAGCAAGAACTCGTTGGGCAAACTTCTTTCATGGATTCTTTATCTTAGGGTTTGTCTTGCTTGCATCGCACCTCATCGAGCTGATTCCAAACACTGCATTGGCAGCAATGTTGATTACGGTAGGTATCAAATTGACTCACCCAAGAGAATTTGTTCAAACTTTCAAAATTGGGAAAGAGCAACTTGCTATCTTTTTAGTAACCATTTTCTTTACTCTTTTTGAAGACTTATTGGTAGGTATTGGAGCTGGTATGTTGCTAAAAATTCTTATTCACCTCTATCATGGAGCTTCGGTAACGGCATTGTTTAAAGCCCCAGTTGTGGTATCTTTCACCGACGATACTTATTTAGTCGAGATTGATAAAGCGGCGATTTTTACTAATTATTTGGGCATAAAAACCAAATTAGAAGCAATTCCACCAGGGTTTAATGTAATTATTGACCTAAAAGAAACTAAGTTAGTTGACCACTCAGTAATGGAAAATCTACACCACTTTGAGCATGACTATAAAGTAAATGGTGGAACAGTGAGTATCATTGGTTTAGAAACTCATAAACCCGTATCGGAGCATCATTTAGCTGCTCGTAAAAGGTAAGATTTGGATAAATGGAATAAAAAGTCTTTTTGACTGAAGTCATTTCTTTAGTATTTCGCTATTATTTTTGTCAAAATCTTTCTTTTTATTTGATTTATCAACAAACATTTTCAATCAAGAATTCACAAATTTCATTTTCAGGCACAAGCTATTTTGATTGTGTCTGGAAAACTATTGTCTAAAAATCATGAAAAAATACATCACACTTATCATATTCTTTTGTAGCATCGGTAGTCTTTTTGCTCAAACTAAAAGCCAAAACAATGATATTTGGCTACATTATGTAGGGAAAAATATGCTTACAAAAAAACTGTCCTTTACTCTCGAAGCTACCATGCGATACGCCAATGGTTTCAGCGAGAAACAGCAGTATTTTATTCGTCCATCGCTTGATTATCAACTAACTAAGCATTTTATCGGAAGTGTGGGTTTTAGTCATTATAATACTTACGTTTACGGAAATCCCGCCATCAACAAACGTCCAATTCCCGAAAATCACCCTTGGATTCAAGGTACTTTCAATCATCAATTGGGCGATTTGAAACTCACGAATCGTTTGCGAAACGAGTTCCGCTTTGTGGGCATTGCGAGCAGTACGGTGGCAACTCCAACGAGCCAAAACGATTATGCAATCAACGATTATAAATTCCGTGACCGCTTGCGTTATATGATTTTAGCAACTTATCCGCTCGTGAAAGTTGATAACAAGCCAAAACTACTCGGAATTATTGGCGATGAAGCTTTTATGAATATCGGGCCGTTAGGAACAGATATAAGCAAAAATAACGTTGGAAAAACCTTTATGAATCAAAACAGAATCATTGCTGGTTTGGGTTATGTCATTAATCCTCGTCACCAAATCCAGTTGTGTTATATTCACCAACACATCTGGAACTTTTCGGACACTATTTTAGAAAGTAATCCAACTCTCCGAATATCATATCTTACAAATTTTGCGTTTAATAAATAACAATAAAAAACTTGGTTTGGTGAGCAAATCCCTGTTTGAATATCAAGCAGGGATTTTTTTATAGCAAAAAACTCTCTTAAAAATATCTTTTTCATCAAACAATCATTTGTAGTTTTGTGTTAAGAATACAGAACTCAATCAAATATTTATAGCACTATGCTTATCAAGTTTTTAATCGTCATCGGCACATTTGCATTCATGGAATTCATGGCGTGGTTTGCCCACAAATATATCATGCACGGTTTTGGCTGGGCATGGCACGCCGACCACCACAACCATCACAAAGGTTTTTTTGAGAAAAATGATTACTACGCAGTTGTCTTTAGTATTATAGCGTCTTCAACAATTATCTACGGAAATCTGAATCCAGATTTTTGGTACTTGACCTGGTTTGGTGCGGGTGTTACGCTTTATGGAGTAGCTTATTTTGTGTTTCACGATATAATTGTGCATCGCCGAGTAAAAATCAAATTTGTGGCCAGAAGTAAATATATGAAGCGTATCATGCACGCACATTATATTCATCATAAGGTACACACAAAAGATGGTGCAGAGGCATTCGGATTTTTGTATGCTCCCGAAAAATATGAGCCAAAACAGAGGGATTAACCCAAACAGCAATAGGTTTAAAAAGTAAAAACGTAGCAAATTATCAAAAGTAAATTTGCTACGTTTTTTTGTTTTTCAGAAAGTAGGATTTCTTCCCAAAAACTTATTAAAGTACCGTACAATAACCATTCCGAAAGTCAAAATTTCTTATTAAACGAGCCATAAAAAATCATAGTTCGTTGACTATAAGCATTTTAGATGAAAAGCATTTTTTAATTTTTTTTATTCAACTTTTAGCACGATTTTTGCTCATTTTAAGAATATATATATACGAAAAAAGCCCTTCGTGCCTTTATGAAAAAAGCTTTTGCATACCTAATACTTTGGTTTTTTATTAGTTCGGCATTTGCTCAAACAACGAGCAATATTTCTGAATCAATCTACCGAAGTTTTTATAACGAAACCATTACTATTAAGCCCGATAATCCCGATAAGGTTATCAAACGCCGATACGGGATTTTTATTGATACCACACAAAATTCGGTTTTTTGCAGGAATTTAGAAGAACGAATCGATCTTGATGACTATTACCAGTCAATTGTTTTTCGTCATTGTAGAGACTTTAAAGCATCGAAGCAAATGAAAGAACTTTGGTCTTTCAAAGATGATACACTTTATAATTCGCTACCTAAAAAGTGGTTTGAAGCACAAGAATTAAATGGTAAAACGTACATTTTTTGTCCAAAGACAATCAAAGGACACTATTCTTTTCATTTAACCGATTCGACCATTGTAATCACAAAAGGTGAAGGTCCCGAAACACATTTTATAAAATCGGTTAAGAAATTTCAGAACTCAATCATCATTGATTGTTTTCAAGGAAGCAAGTTTACGGTAAAATTCCTTGACGAAAAGACCAAGTTGGCGATTTGGAAAATAGAAGATACTCGCTACGAACGTGGTGTTATCTTCCGCCTTTCAGTACCTGTGAGTAGCTTCAAATATTACAACATGATTGTCAATCACAGTGCCGAAGATAAAGTACCTGACGACTTAATTTTTGATGAAATTGACTACGAAAATCTACTTTCATTTACAGGAAAAATGAAAGCCAGATTTTGATAAAAACTTTACAAATTGCTATTGAGAAAAATTGCTTGCCACGGGTTTACCTGTGGCATTTTTTTATAATTTACAGCTTAAATAAAGCCCTTCCGAGTGTTCAAAAATTCGGTTATTTAGGTCATAATGAGGCTCAACTCTCAGCGAAATTTTCACTTTTCCCGAAATATTCCAATCACGTACCAGCCTTATTATCAGCAAACTACGAGTATTTTCATAATAATTTTCATTATTGAATTTTCGAGAGGCCGATTGCATCAAATCATTGCCAAAAGGCGAGTTAAAAAAGCTACCAAACCAATAACTAAAACCTGCTTGATACTTAGTGTTTTTCCAAAATGAATTCAAATAATAGGCCGTTCCTTGCAGAGGAGACTCGAAGTATCCGACATAATAATTATCAATCGTAAGCGACTGATTTTTTCCTAAATCTTTCTTCACACGCAGCCCAGCCGCAGGATTTAGGAGCGTACGAACTGGCTGTAAACTCTGAATATTTTGCCCGCCAATATGAAACACGCTCGCCTGTGCAAGAGCCTGAAACTTAACATCTTTGAAACTCACTGCGGGGCTATAAAATGATACTCCAGCCCAAATACGCTCTTGGTTAGTTTTACCCGCAATTGTGCTTTGTTGCCAGTCGAGCCAGCCATCAAAAAAAGCTTCTTTCTTTTGGTATTTTGCCTGAAAGCCATGCTCTAAAGGTTGGCTAAGAACACGCTCAAAAGTCATCAATGGTTCAATCAATCGGTGGTTGATATTTCCTTCGATATTTCCAAATAAAAACCGCCAATCTTTTTGTTTTACTTGTACCATAAAAGTCGGTTCGATTTCTTTCAATCCATTATAACCATATTCTTTTCTAACAAAGACCCCAGCATCAATTTGCACTTTTTTATGAAGTTTATACCTTATACTTGGGTTAGCATAATAGCCAATAAGTGTGTAACCATCAGCTATTTCATTGAAATACTCATTGTTTTTAACATAAACCAAAGAGTTAAGATTAAATTGCACTTTTCCTATATTAATGCCAGTAATTTTATGATTACTTTCGAGGTTAATATTATCTACTTGTGCGTATGTATATGTATGCACACACGCAAGAAAATACATACAAAAAAATAAAGATTTTAAAAAGCCATTCATCATTAAAAAAAACCGTTCATAAAAATATTTGTGCATTGTATTAGATAATTGTATTACCTTTGTAGTGTTCAAATGAGCAATACAGGTAAAAATGAAACATAGAATGTATTAAAAAGACTTATACTTTTTTTGATATTTTTAAGAAAATTAAATTGTATTTTTTTAATATAGTAAAAATAAAAAATATATGATTTTCTTAAATAAAAACACAGTATTTTTGAAATATAAACAAATTTTACCTAAATAGTAGCAGTTTGTAGTAATATCATTAAAATTCAATTTTAAAAATAAAATGGCAGCAGAAAAAGAACCAAAAGGCGACGACAGAGCAAACAAATTGAAAAGTCTCCAAACCACAATGGAGAAACTCGATAAAACTTACGGTAAAGGAACAGTAATGAGACTGAGTGATGCGAAGATAATGGATGTACCAGTTATCTCTACGGGTTCGCTTGGCCTTGATCTTGCTCTTGGTGTAGGTGGTTTCCCAAAAGCACGTATTATTGAAATCTACGGACCAGAATCTTCGGGTAAAACAACACTTGCGATGCAAGCAATTGCTGAAGCTCAAAAACAAGGTGGTATTGCAGCATTTATTGATGCAGAACACGCTTTCGACCGTAGCTATGCCGAGAAATTGGGTATTGATACAAAAAACTTATTAATCTCGCAACCCGATTATGGCGAGCAAGCACTCGAAATTGCCGAGCATTTGATTAGCTCTGGTGCGGTTGATATTATCGTGATTGACTCAGTGGCTGCCCTCGTTCCAAAAGCCGAACTTGAAGGCGACATGGGCGATAGCAAAATGGGACTTCAAGCACGTATGATGTCGCAGGCCATGCGTAAGCTAACAGGTACGATTAACAAAACTGGCTGTTGCTGTATTTTCATCAACCAATTGCGTGATAAAATTGGGGTGATGTTTGGTAGCCCAGAAACAACTACGGGTGGTAATGCCTTGAAATTCTATGCTTCGATGAGAATTGATATTCGTAGAATTGGTCAAATCAAAGATGGCGATGATATTCTCGGAAACCGTACTCGTGTGAAAGTTGTGAAAAACAAACTTGCTCCACCTTTTAAAGTAGTAGAATTTGATATTCTTTACGGCCAAGGTGTATCAAAAGCTGGTGAAGTTCTTGATTTAGCAGTTGATTTAGAAATTGTGAAAAAATCGGGTTCGTGGTTCTCTTACGGTACATCAAAATTAGGTCAAGGACGTGACGGTGTGCGTGATATGCTGAAAGATAATCCAGAATTGATGGCCGAATTGGAAGAAAAAATCAAAGCGACGGTTGCCAATGATGCCGATGCTCTCTTGGACTCGAAACCTGGCGACCAAGATGGTGTGGTTGAAGACGAAACCCCAGAATAAAAGTATTAGATTATAGGAAATAAGTAAAATTTAAAAAGACAGTCTTTTAGACTGTCTTTTTTTGCTTTTGTGAATTATTCTATATTTTGAAAATTATAAAGTAGAGTCAGATTTTGCTTCAGTAGCAGCAGGG
The DNA here is from genome assembly GCF_040253585.1 of Emticicia sp. W12TSBA100-4. Classification (NCBI taxonomy): domain Bacteria; kingdom Pseudomonadati; phylum Bacteroidota; class Cytophagia; order Cytophagales; family Leadbetterellaceae; genus Emticicia; species Emticicia sp. W12TSBA100-4. Next base: position 219,720 of record NZ_JBELAU010000004.1, on the reverse strand, counting down.
GCAACGGTTTGCTGTGGTGGAAGTAATTGCTGTACTGGTTGTGCTGGTGGAGTGATAAATTCAACATCGGTGATGAAATATTTTGTATCACCATTCCACGGAAACTGGAAGAATTTCTCGGCATATTTCAGCGTTACACGTTCACCAGTTTTTAAAGCTCTTTGCAATTTCGTAATAGTCGAATCGGTTTTACATGAAAAATCGAAATAACGTGGCGTAAGTGTACCTGTTTCACCCGAATATCCACCTTCATTCAAAACTCCTTCGTATGTTTTAAATACATATCCTCTTTCGCTGAGTTTTGAGATTGTGCCTGCTCGTTCGCCTTTAGAGTAATAACCCGCTGTCAGATAATAACCTACGCCAACGAGAAGTCCGAATATGATAAAAAGAGTGATTTTGAATTTCATTGCTTGAAAATATTTATTGTTTGATGATACAAAAGAACGGATTTTTTAGAAATATGCAAAGAATTGTGGTTCATAGGTTATCAAAAGCATTAAAAGGCTTTTTTTGAATTTATAAACGGTAATATTGAGACTAATTTGAGTTCTGAAAGGTAACAGTAAGTCAGTAATTTGCAGGATGCGATTTTTCAAAAAAAAGTTTAACTTGCTCTCACTTAGCTATTCAACATTAAATATGAAAAAACTCATTTATTTTACATTCATTCTATCTGCGGTGATTATTTTACTGTCAGCAAAATCAGATAAATCAAACACAATTGGCCGACCAAACATCATCTACATCATGGCCGATGATTTAGGCTATGGAGACATCGGTTGCTATGGACAAAAGACTATAAAAACGCCTAATCTCGACAAAATGGCGGCCGAAGGAACTCGTTTTACGGATTTTTACTCGGGAAATACCGTTTGTGCTCCATCACGCTACGCTCTCATGACAGGCTTGCACATGGGACACGCCTACATACGTGGCAATGGAGAGTTTCCGATGCGTGAAAACGAGCAAGTTTTACCAAAAATGATGAAAGAAAATGGCTACACAACCGCCATGTTTGGAAAATGGGGGCTCGGGCAAAGCCACAACTCTGGTTCGCCCGAAAAACAAGGTTGGGACGAATTTCTGGGCTATGCTACACAAGGTCATGCCCACCGATTTTATACCAATAATCTCTGGACAATCAAAGATGGGAAATGTGAATCTTACCCGATGGATTCACTACAACATTCTCATCCTTTTATTACTGAAAAAGCTCTTGCTTATGTAAAAGAAGGTCACGAAAAGCCATTTTTTATGTACTGGGCTATCACGATGCCGCATGCTGAAATGTATGCCCCGCCAGCTACTTTAAAGAAATATTTAAACCCTGACGGCAGTAGTATTTTTGAAGAAAAAAAGCCATTCGTGCAAAAGAATTTACAAGCTCGTTCGTATCGTTCGCAGGATAAACCTAACGCTAATACGGCCGCTATGATTGACCATATAGATGCCGATATTGGGCGTTTGATGGCTTTGCTGAAAGAATTAGGTTTGGATAAAAACACTTACGTTTTCTTTACATCAGATAATGGCCCACACAATGAAGGTGGCCGAGAAATGGAGTTTTTCGATAGCAATGGGCCATTAAAAGGTTTCAAAAGAGATTTATATGAAGGAGGAATCAGAGTGCCGATGATTGCTTGGGGAGCAAATACTCCTAAAGGAAGAACTACGAGTGAACCACTGGCAAACTGGGATATAATGCCCACTTTTGCAGACCTAATTAAAGCAAATTCCCCAAAAAATATTGATGGGATTTCGTTTGCTAATATTCTATCGGGCAAGAAAATTGCCCAAAAGCATGATTACCTCTACTGGGAATTTCACGAGCGAGGCTTCGACCAAGCCGTGAGAAAAGGCAAATGGAAACTCGTGAAACAAAAAGGTAACACTGAATTATTTGATTTGAGTAAAGACCTTTCGGAAACAACCAATTTAGCTGCCAAATACCCGAAAATTTTGGCTGAAATGGAAAAAATTATGCAAACTTCAAGAGTTGATTCGGAGTTATTTCCTTTGAAGAAGTAACCGCTTTCAAGTATAAAACCTAAGTTTTTTTTGAAAATACTTTCATATAGTATTACTTTTTGCATTATATTTACACAAAAAGTAATACCAAATGTATAAAAGAGTAATTTTTGAAGAATTAAAACAGCATCTCGCTAAGCCTCAAATTACAGTAATTACGGGGCTTCGTAGGGTTGGAAAATCAACAGCATTAAAGTATTTGCTGAAAGAGATTGACCATGAAAATAAAACTTATATAGACCTCGAAAAGATTGAAAATAGGATTTTGTTTTCTGAGAATAGTTATACAATCATTGAAGCTGGATTAAAAAGTTTGGGGCTTACCTTAAATCAAAATTGTGTCATTGCCATTGATGAGATTCAACTCGTACCGATTTCAGTTAGTGTCGTCAAATACTTATACGATACTTATGGCATCAAATTTTTACTTTCGGGGTCAAGTTCCTATTACCTCAAAAACCATTTCTCTGAAAGTTTGGCTGGAAGGAAACGCATTTTTGAAATGTATCCACTTTCGTTTCAAGAGTTTCTACTATTCAAAAGGTTACCCGAGGCCGAAACATCTGCATTGACAGAAATTTCTTACAATGCCTTTATTTATTTAAAATACAAACCTTTATATGAGGAATTCATCCAATTTGGCGGTTTCCCTGAGGTAGTTTTGGCCGAAACTAAAGAAGATAAAATAGCTTATCTTAAAGATGTCATCAATGCCTATATTGAACTGGATATAAAGCTATTATCCGATTTCAAAATGAGTAACGAGCTTTATAAGTTGATTCAATTACTGGCTTCAAGAGTTGGAGGCAGATTAGATGTAAGCAAATTGAGTAGTGTCTCAGGTATTAATCGAAATAAAATTACTGATTATTTAGAATTGCTCGAATACACCTATTTTATTCACAGGATTCCAACATTTACTAAAAATAAAGACAAAGAAATTTCGGGACAAACTAAACTCTACTTTGCTGATACTGGAATATTACAGATTTTAGCTCAAGTGAGTAGTGGACAAGTTTTCGAAAACATGATTGCATTGCAACTAAAAGCAAAAGGTAACTTGGCTTATTACCAAAGAAAAACGGGACAGGAAATTGATTTTATTTTGAATGAAAAAGTTGGAATAGAAGTAAAAGAAACTCCTTCAGATAGAGATTTAAAAGTTTTGATTCATCGCTCTACTGAATTGAGTTTAGAAAGCACTATGCTTATTGCTCGCCATGCGGCAAATTCAGACTTCAAAGATTGGTTTTGGGGCGGAAATATTGTATAAAACTTCAAGAAAACAGCCTTTTTACATAAAATTAACCCTAAGATTCAAACCAATATTTGAAGGGCGGATTTGCATATAACTATTCGCATCGAGCGATTGTGAGAGACTATAACGGTAAGTTGGCTCAATCCAAACGGTTTTGCCGCCTTTCATTGGGTAAGCCAAAGCAACTGAGGCATTGAGAAAGTAGGCGTATTGATTATTGTTTAAAACTCTTACGGCTTCTGCTCCACCCAATACAAAGACTTTATTTTTCTTATTCGATACCAAATACGAATTATCAAGTTTCAAACCAACGGTGTGTAAAAACTTATTCTGACTCACGGTTTCGCCTACACCCACGAGAGTATAATCAGTAGTTGTTAAATCTACATCATAAACGCCCGTGTTTACTTCATAACTAACTGCTTGACGAATGCCTGCATAAGCCAACGAAACACCAGTTGAGAAGCGATTTGAGAGCGGTTGCATGACGCCCACACGTGCTTGCACACCTAAGCGTTGGGCATCAAGAGCATTCAACGAACCTACTTGTTGGATATACGTTGAAGTTTGTGGCAAAATCGTAAGAGCTTGATAAGTTTGAAGCGGCATGATACTACTCGTCAGAATCATTTTTCGTCTTACACGCACTTCTGGCTCTTCCATTGGCACTTCGTTATTATACGCAATTTCACCAAAAGGAAGTGTGATCTTTTTTTGTTTAAAATCCTTACTATCAAGCAAGTTTAGTTCAATATTATTTGCTTGATTTGATGAATTATTATTTGATGCAATACTCGACTCACTACCATTCGGTGTTGTACTAGTCGGCGGTATTGTATTTTTATTACTTTGAGCAATACTTTCTGTTGAAGATGAATTATTTAAGTTATTTCTAAGCGAACGTTTTTCTTTCTTTCTGATAACCTTAGCAACTTGACTGTCGGTCGAAGCTTTTTCTAAACTTTTGACATCTGAGCCTTTTCTATTCTTAGTTTTACCATTTGAAGCAATGCCGCTCAAATCGCTTGACGGCTCAATAATACTCGGTTTTGGTTCATTAACTTTGTTATTATCCGTTTCTTTTTCCGTATTACTCTTTCCTGTTTCGGCTGGTTTATTTGTAGCTAAATCCTGATTTTCATCTTCGCTAACTCCTTGACTATTAGCAGATTGAGCTTTTTTGTTTTTTATTTCTGCCAACCCATTTTCTTGATTATTATTATAGAATAACCAACCAAAACCCAACAAAAGTGCAATACTTGCCGCAATACCAACTCTAAATGCAAACGGCCACGCAATCACACGGCGTTCTTTTTCTGGCGTGATGGCAGCTTTGATAATCTCCCACGAATCGGCCGTTGGTTCGGTTTCATAGTTACTAAACTTATTTGATAATTGGGTGGCAAGTTGAATGTTTTCCCAAGTTGAGGCTTGTGGTTCGGCTTCGTAATTTTCAAATTTCTCACTCAACGAAACTGGCTCGCTGGCTGGCATAGCAGCACGAATTTTCTCCCACGAATCGTCCATTGGTTCGGCTTCGTAGTCTTTGAATTTCTCGCTTAATGCAATTGATTCATTAATTGGTAAAGCTGTTTTTATTTTCTCCCACGAATCGGCTGTTGGTTCGGCTTCGTAGTCACTGAATTTGGCGGTTAGTTGAGTTGCGAGTTGAATTTTGCTCCAAGTATCATCTTGTGGCTCGGCTTCGTAGTTCTTGAATTTTTTGGAGAGGTCAGTAGCAAATTTTATTTCGCTCCAAGATTCTTCTTGTGGCTCAGCTTCATAAGAGCTAAGTTTATCTTTCAAATCAAGAGCAAAACGAATCGCATCCCAAGAGGTATCTTGTGGTTCGGCTTCAAAATTCTCGAATTTTTCAGATAAAACTTTCCTTATGTCGTCTGTTGGTTTCATATACGCCAATCTCTAAAAGAGATTTAAGCAATTTTATTCGTTTCGTAATTTTAAATACTTTCTTTCGGTAGCTGAGCGAACTGGGCAGCCAACGCTGTCGAGGCTAAAGCACTACGCCCATTTCCTGTAAAGTTTTACGGAGATGTACTTTGGCTCTCGAAAGCTGCGATTTTGAAGTTCCTTCCGAAATCTGTAAAATCTTAGCTATTTCATTATGCTCATAACCATCAATCAAATACATGTTTACTACCATACGATAGCCATCAGGTAGCTGATTGATTGCTCCCACAATTTCTTCGTGACTCAACTGCGAAATCACGCCAATATCGGCATCACCTTGATTTTCAATGGCCTCATAATCAACAAATTGTCGGTCTTTGTTATTTTGCCGATAATGGTCAATGGCCGTTCGGACGACCAACGATTTTACCCAATATTCAACCGATTCAGGTTTTTGTAAATCATTGATTTTGTTAAAAATCTTTATAAATGCCTCTTGGAAAATATCCTCGGCTTCCATTACAGTTCGGGCATAGCGACGACACACACCCAAAAGTCGACCTTTATAGAGGTTATAAAAGGCTGCTTGGGCTCTCGGGTCGTTTCGCTGACAACCAAGAACTAATTCAACTTCATTCCGCATCCGAAAAGGGTTGCTGTGTTTATAGATTCAATTAATAAGGTTAGTATTGATGCTATTAGCCTCTTCTTGCTGAGACAAAGGCAGCATTTGCATCAAAATTTATGTAATAATAGTCGTTAGCGACCTTTATTGCTATAACATATCCAAAAATTTTATTTTCGGTGTAAACCGTAACACCTCGCTGAAATACCCATCCTTTATAATTAGCATCTAAATATTCCTTTGCTTTGGCGGGAATATCTTTGGGGTCGAGTGGCCTATCATAAATTTTATTTTCAGGAAATTTCATTTCAATTTCCTTCACACTCAAAAACTTACCACTTTCGTCGAAAGTATAATCATAAATTTCTTTATCACTCAAAACTGTAATCCAGTAAGTTTTTTTGGATTTTTCAATGATGATGGCAGTCTGAAGATATTTATAGTCTTTATGTTTGGTTGCTAAATAGTTTACGATTATTGCGGGAATATCTTTAGGAAAAATGAGTTTAACCTCTACTTTATTATCATTTCCTCCAACTCCTACTTGTTCTTTTTTCAGGAAATTACTGTCTTTATCAAATTGTAATGAATACTGTTTTTTATCGTAGGTAATCAAAACATTATAGATTTGAATAACCCCATTTTGAACAAAAGCAAGACCTCTTTCAAACTGCCATCCTTTATATTGATTATCGAGATAAGACTTTATTTTTGAAGTCAAATCATTTATTGTAATCGGCTTGTCTTCAATGCGATTACTTGGAGCATTTACGCCAAACGATGATGATTTCAAAACATTACCCTTTTCATCGAATAGGTAATCAAAAGTTGTGAAATTCTGGCTAATTACAACTGAATAATTTCTGTTTGTTCCATCTAAAACAACCCCAACTTTAATACATTTATAATCGCCGTGTTTTGCCACTAAAAAGTCTTCAATAACTTGTGGAAGCTCATTTTTATCAATAAAATATAATTTTGGCGGAGGCATTCCAGATTGAGGGCCACTATGATTATCCGAAACATTCATGATAAGTGTGCCTGTGGCGTCAAAAATCAATGTATTATTTTTCGAATCTTTATCTTTAAGAACAATCTTATATCCCTCAACTTTTCCCTCTTTATTGACTTGTTGGCAAACATTGATAATGGTTGCCCCAGAATAACTCGTTTCAAGATAAGTCTTGATATTATCAGGCAGATTTATAACTACGGTCTGCTTATACATCTCCGAGATTACCCCTACATTATTCACAATTGCCGACATTCTGTCAACTCTTACATCGAAATCTGATTGAAAAATCTTGTTTTTTTCGATAGTTGTGAAACGAACTTTTGTGGCTTCTGGATAATTTATTCTGATTGCATTTATGGTAGCTTTCGGAATCGCTTCATCAATATCTTGTTGAGGTTGAAGATCTGTGACGCTATCGCAGCTCCACAAAATCAGCCCAACAAAAAATAGATATATATATAATTTTTTCATTTTAAATTCGTTTCCACTGCTTTAGTATCATAAAGACGCTTCCAAATAAAATTTGGTTGCATTATATTGAATAACAAAACCATAAAAACAAAGAATTTTATACTTACACAAAAATCTTTTCAATATTAATGTCCTAAAATAGTCTAAACACAGTAATTTATTTCACAAAAAACTCAAAATATTAACGAATTTCTATTGATAAGTGTTTCATAATAACAAAAAAAGGAGCAAATAGAATCTACTTGCTCCTTTCTTCTTTTTAATCGAACAGATTATTTCCAAGTTTCCAATTCGATGATTTCGCCAGTTGTTTTCTTTTTCAAGATAACTTTCTTATCACCATTTGGCAAAATTTCATCTTTGATAAACCAGTGGTCGGCATCGTATTCGTTGTAAACCGATGGTTTTTGTACGCCAACTTGTCCACGCCATTCGGGTAGTTGAACAGGTTCCCAAAGTTTGGTTTTAGCCGATTTGTAAGCCGCATCAATAATGGCGTTTACTACATAACCATCATAAAAAGTTTCGTTGGGTTCGATGCCTTTTTCCATCGCATTAAACATATCAGTAAACATATTGGTATATCCCAATTCATGAGCTTCATCGCCGACTGGAAACTGCCAACCGCTCGAACTTTCGGCTTTTTCGGCCACGTAGCCCCCTTCGCCCGCTCCGCTCGTAAACATTTCGAAGCCAGTTCTTAGAAATGAATTTATCCAAATTGTTCCCTCGGTTCCCATGACTTCATCTCGCAAATCCATACCACCTCTGAAAGTCCACGACACCTCAAATTGTCCGATTGCTCCATTTTCATATTTTACGAGTCCGATGGCGTGGTCTTCGGCATCAATGGGTTTTACTTGCGTATCGGCCCAACACATTACTTCTACGGGTTTGATGTCTTTTCCAATAAAATTTCGGGCAATTTCAATGCAATGACAGCCCAAATCTAAGACTGCTCCACCACCTGCTTTATCAATATCCCAAAACCAATCGGAGTGCGGGCCAGGATGCGTTTCACGAGATTTTGCCCACAAAATTCGCCCAATTGCTCCATTTTTCACACTTATTAAAGACTTCATGAATTTAGGCGTGTAGCATAAATCTTCCAAATATCCTGCAAAAACACCTGCTTCCTCACAAGCTTTGGTCATTCGGAGAGCTTCTTCGGCGTTTCTTCCGAGTGGTTTTGTGCAAAGCACTGCTTTTTTGTGTTTTACGCAAAGATTTACGGCTGTTTCATGTAAATTATTGGGTAAGGCAATTACCACCACCTCTGTTTCGGAGTGTTTGATGGCCTCTTCCATATCGGTAAAATAATGCGGAACTGCATAATCGGTAGCGAAACGAATAGCGGTTTCTTCACGTCGAGCATAGACTACCGAAACTCGGTCACGTCCACGTTGCCCATGAAGCGAATCGGCATAGAATCGACCGATAAATCCGCCGCCAAGAATACATACTTTTGCCATGATTTTATTGTAAATTGTTTGATGAATAGATAATTTTATGATATATTTTATTCATTAATAATAACGCCTTCGCCCATTTCGAGGACTTTATGGTTTGTTTGATAATACTCGCAAGCCTCAACAAAACGTTGTGGGTCTTCGGTATTAAACTCAAATAAATGATAATGATGCGGAATGACAAGTTTCGCACCGATAATTTTTCCGAGTTTGGCAGCTTCGTCAGCATTGAGATTTCCTGCCACTTTTCGTTCGGGTTTATTGCCATTAATGGGTAAAAAAGCAACATCAACCTTATATGGTATCAAGATTTCCTCCAAGCCTTCAAACCAAAGTGTATCACCCGAATGATAGACCGAAAATCCACCAAATTCGGCAATAAAACCCATAAATTTACACTCACCTTTTTCGTTTCGCTCGATGGCATTGTGTGCCGCTGGAATTCCTGTGATCTTGAATCCTTTATGCTCAAAACTGAGTCCATCGTTTATGCCAATCGGAAAATTCAAATCGCATTTAACTCTATGGGCCACAAATGCTCGGTTTGCTTCTGGGATGATAAATCTTATACCAACATTATTCTGAATAATCGGCATCAAAGTTTCGGCATCCAAATGGTCGGTGTGATTGTGGCTCGATGTGACAATATCAATAAAATCAAGTTGGTCTGGCGAAATAACCAACTCGCTCAGACGGACGTGTGGCTTATCAGTATTTTGGTATTTTACGCTCAAAGAATCCGACAAATAAGGGTCAAAAAGTAGGTATTTTTCTTGCCATTTTATCAGAAAACCACTTTGTGCCAACCACCAAACTTTAAAACCAGTCGAGCTATTGAATGATTTGATGTCGTTCAATAACTCATTATCTTTTTGTTTTGATTTAATTAAGGCCATTTCATCTCATTTGTTTGGCTGCGGTACACATATTGGCAATTTTTTGCTTTGTTGCCCAACGTGCCGTTTGCGACATTCCACAATCGGGAGCAACGGCGAGTTTCTCGGCAGGAACGTATTTTAAGCATTTCTCGATGCGTTCTTTTACGTCTTCTACGGTTTCGATATAATAACTTTTCACATCAATTACGCCTACGGCTACGTCCATTTTTTCGGCAAAACGTTCTAATAAATGTACTTCGGCAAAATTCAGTACGCACATTTCGGTATGCAATTCATCGACCGTAAAATCTAAAAAATCAGGTAGCATCGGCAAAATTGTTTTCTTCCCAACCGAACGACCTTTATAATTTCCGAAACATAAGTGCGTACCGATGCGAGTTTTACCGACAATATTCTTCACGGTTCGGTTAAAAATATCAACAAAACGTTTGGTATCTTCTTTGTACGCATAGCACGACATTGATGGCTCGTCAATGCAGATTTCTTTTGCTCCTGCGGCTACCAAATCTTCTAATTCTTTGGCTACAATCGGCAATAAGGCTTCGGTAATTTCCCAACGGTCTTTGTAGATTTCGCCCGCCAGCATTCTTCCCGAAAGCGTATAAGGGCCAGGAATGGATGCTTTCAAGATTTTTCCTTCGGGAGCAAGCCTTTGCAATCTTTTAAATTCTTCTACCACACCTAAGCCTTTAGGTGCGGTTAATGGTTCTATGATTGTGTGTTTGCCACGCTGGTCGTGTGCGGGTGGGCCAAATTTTCGGGTTTCTTCGTGGTTAGGTTGAAGTCCTTTGATGAAACCATAAAACGATAAATTAAAATCAAGGCGGGTTTGCTCACCATCAGTTATTACATCAAGACCAGCCGTAACTTGGTCGTGAATGGCATTTACAACCGCATCTTCTATCATCTCGTTGATGTCGGCAGGGCCGAATTTATCTAAATTCTCAGACGCAAATTCAAGCCAACTCGGAAACGGCCACGAGCCAACTACGGTGGTTTTTATGGGAATTGGTTGCATATCTTTATTAATGTAGAATGAAAAATTGATAATGGAAAATTTCGATGACTAAATAGTGTGCATTTTCTTACAGCTTTTCTATCCTGTTTTACCCATTGAAATGGGTAGCTAAAGGAACAAAGGAATATTTTTGGTATTGCCGACTGTAAGTCAGCAAGGTTTATTTTTCTTTAGAAACATAGCTTTCGATGCCTACTTTTTGATACATTTTCGAGATTCGGTGGGCGTGTTCGTCGTAAGCAGCTTGGAAAATTTCGGTGGCTTTTTCTGCTCCGATTACTGCCCCTGCCGTAAGCACTTTTGGTGGATGTTCTGCTTGTGTAAGTATATTAGCCAACTCAGCTTTTATACTATTGATAATCATACACGAACCAACCGTTGAGCCTGGTGAAACTGGTGTTTCTAAACCATCGACATAAATCATGGCATCGCCTACGGGTGCTCCCGAATCAAGCACTATTTCACAGAAATCTTGGAGTTTTCTTCCATCTTGTTTTTTGCTTGTACTGGCTTCAGAATGTTGTTTTGAAATAATTCCGACGGTCTTTATGCCTTTTTTCTGAAAAATCTCTGCCATTTCAATCGGTACGACATTACAACCTGATGAGGAAATCACCAAAGCTGTATCGACTTCCGAAAGGTCGAAATTTCTTAAAACCTGAGCAGCAAAGCCTGTGACATTCTCCAAAAACATTGCTTGGCGTTGACCATTTGCTCCTACTACCAAATTATGAAATGTCAACGATAATTCCACAATTGGGTTAAAGCCTGGAAACGAACCATAACGTGGCCACATTTCCTCGACCATAATTCGGCTATGTCCGCTACCAAAAACGTGTACCATTCTTCCTGCCAAAATCGACTCCGAAAACAATTTTGCAGCTTGCAGAATTTGTGTTTCTTGAGCAGCAACGGTTTCGATTAAACCTTGACATTTTTTTAAATATTGACTTGTATAAGACATTGTTATTATTTTTATGTTCTCCGCAAAGACGTTGCAGTGCAACGTCTCTACAACAACTATTACACATTTAATTTCTATCAAACACAAATGCGGCCGCACCGATTGCTCCTGATAAATCGGCAAATTTTGCGTGTTTAATTAATGTTGTTTTGTCTTTTGGGCGAAATTCAAAAAGCTCGATAAATTCATTCAAAGGTTTAAATAGAGCATCACCAGCAGTGGTAATTCCGCCTGCCAAAACGATGATTTCTGGCGAAAGAGCATTGATTAAGGATGTAACGGCTATCGAAAGTTTTCTGACCGAATCAAGCCAAAGCCACGTAGCAAACGAATCGTTATTTAAGTAAGCCTTCACTAACTCATGCGTTGACTGAAAACGCCCCATCGAACGCCGCTCAATCGAACAATTACCGATGGCATATTCTAAACTTCCTGACATTCCCAAAATGCTTCGTTCATCATCGTTGGCGTTGAGCGAAATATGCCCCAGATGCCCAGCCATTTGGCTCAAACCTTGATAAAGTTGCCCGTTTATCATAATTCCTCCGCCCACGCCCGTGCCGAGTGTGAGCAAAATTGCGTGTTTATAACCTTGCATGATTCCAAACTTGGCTTCAGCCATAAGTGCGGCATGAGCATCGTTCAAAACAAGTGTTTTTGTACCGAAATATTCTTCCCAAATAAAGTTTTCTAAGCCAAATAAACGATTGGGTAAATGGGCAATACATTTATTATCGGCATTGGCTAAGCCAGGTGCTGAAAGTCCGATAAGGTCGATTGGTTGTTGGTGAAAATCTTTCAAAAAATTAACCATTTCGAGTACATTTTCTCGCCATTTTCCTTCGGCATCGTCCTTCGTAGGAATATAATGCTGCTTCAAGATTTCTCCATCTTCACGCATCAAAATCCCTTTTACATTTGTGCCACCAAGGTCGATACCGATTGCTACTTTCATTATGGAATTATTGATTCTTTAAAAAAGTTTTTATTAAGTTTGACCCATTTAGGGTCGTGACTAAATTGCTCCTTTTAGGCCCCAAATTTCATTTAGGGCTATTCAAGTTTGACCACTTCGTGGTCGTAAAATCAAGCGAAATGAATGTTTTGACCATCATTCTTAATTCTCAGTTCTACATTCTTAATTAAATTAAAAATATTGTCCTTCCGAAACTTCCCAACCACCATCGACGTAGAGCGTTTGGCCAGTGGCAAATTTTGAAGCATCCGACATGAAAAATACGGCAGCACCATCAAGGTCTTCGGGACGGCCATTTCTACCACCATCGAGCGGTTGTTTGGTTTTTACAAAATTCATGATGGTTTCGTCTTTACTGGCTCGCTCCGACATCGGGGTTTCGACCAAAGCAGGTGCTAAAAGGTTGATTCTGATGTTTTCGGAGGCATAATAAGCCGCCAAAGACTTCGTAAAACCCACAACTGCCGATTTTGCTGCGGCATAGGCGTGCGTAACAAAATATTTTGGAGAAGGCGAAAAACCCAAAACCGAACCCATATTCAGAATTGTACCACCTTTTCCCAGCTCCAAAAACTTCTGTACTGCTGCTTGGTTCGAGAGCATCAAACTTGTAAGGTTAAGCTCAAAAGTTTTATTCCAGCCCTCAAGTGTAAGTTCGTGCAGTGGCCCATCACCGAATTTACGTCCGCTTCCACCTGCTACATGATAGAGGCCATCAAAACTACCAAACTCACTGATACACAATTCAATAGCATTTTTTGCGGTATTTTCGTTGGTAGCATCAGCGGACATTGCTCGGCCATTTTCACCCAAAACTAATTCGACCGATAAACAGCTTTCGGGCTTACGACCAACAGCCACAACTCTTGCTCCTTCACGCACAAATGCTTTCGCTGCCGAAAACCCCAAGCCAGTTGTTCCGCCAATGATTACGATTGATTTACCTTTCAGCATTTGCAAATAAAGTATTATTAAAAACAGTTTAAATTATTATTATACAAATAACTAATAGAATAATTATAGATTCCACTCGAAAAAGTTATTTTTACGATACTATTTTGATTTTATGCTCAAAAAACCACTTTTACAAAAACTACCGCTTACTTTCGGCTCATCGTTTCTGATTGACCGCTTTGAAAGTCCGTATTTCGAGACTCCGTGGCATTATCATCAAGAAATTGAAATTGTGCTTTGTGATGGTGGTTTCGGAAAAAAATTTATTGGAAATCACGTTTCTGACTATGCCGAAGGCGATTTGGCAATTTTGGGCAGTAATTTACCCCATTGGTATCGTGCCGATGATGCTTGCTATCAGCATCAAAAACCTGCCTCGATTGTCATTCATTTCTTAGATGATTGTTTCGGGAAAGATTTTTTTGAATTAGCCGAAATGACCGAAGTAAAACGTTTCCTCGAAACAGCTAAGCTGGGTATCGAATTTTATGGAGAAACGAGGTCGAGGATTCAAGAAAAAATACAAAATCTAATAAAAGCCGATAAGGTTGCCCGAATGTTGGGTTTGATAGAAATCTTACACCTAATGTCTTGCTCGAAAGAATTTAGATTTATATCAGAAAACGCCATTGTGGGTATCAGTAAAAAAGATTCCGAACGCATGAACGAAGTCTTTGATTATGTACTAAAAAACTTCAAAAATGACATTAATCTGAGCGAAATAGCCAATAAAACCCGTTTTTCGGAAGCTGCTTTTTGTCGGTATTTCAAGCTTCGCACACAAAAAACATTTGTTGAGTTTGTGAACGAAATTCGTATCGAATATGCTTGTAAATTATTAGCCGAAAATGACCTCAATATCTTGGAAATATGCTACGAGTCGGGCTTCAAAAATTTATCAAATTTTAATCGACAATTCAGAAAATATACTAATAATAATCCTAAAACTTACCGCCAATTTGTACTACACCAAAAGCAATTTCAGATACTTGCTTAGTTATTAATTCTTGATTAAAATAAGTATCTTCGCATCAAATTAATCAAACCAATGACTGCACTGCTCTTAGAGGACGACCCCGATTTGTCGAGAGAAATACAACGTTTTTTATTGTTAAAAAAAATTGAGTGTGATACCGTTTTTGATGGAGAATTATTTTTTCGCCAAATCAAAAAAAACGACTACGATATTTTTTTGTTGGATATTAATGTGCCGAGAATCAATGGTTTAGATGTTTGTAGGCAAGTTCGAGAATCGAACAAACTTACGCCAATTATCATGCTTACGGCCTACGGCGATATTCAAGATAAATCCGATGCTTTCGGACTCGGAGCTGATGATTATCTGGTAAAACCCTTTCACTTTGAAGAGCTTTTTTTGCGTATCACTTCACTCCTACGCCGAAGCAATACGCCCCAAGATGCCGACAGCGTAATGGTCATTGATGACCTCGAAATCAATACTACCGAAATGAAAGTGTATAGAAAAAACGAGCTAATTGACCTTACGCCAAAAGAATATCAACTGCTTCTGACACTGGCAAAAGCAAAAGGACGAGTTTTATCGAAACAAAGTATTGCTGAGCAGATTTGGGACATTCATTTCGACTCGAATATGAATACGATTGAGGTTTATATCAATTTTTTACGCAAAAAAATCGACCGAAACCATCCCACCAAACTCATCCATACTCGCCCAGGATTTGGTTATTATCTAAAAATCGAAGACTAATGACCCTCAAACGACGCATCGCTATCAGTATCGCAGTGGCCTTCTCAGTTTTATTTGGGTTGGCGGCATTTATCATCTTTTTTTCGTTTGCATCATTCCGAAAAGAAGAATTTGAGCAGCGTCTCGAAGAAAAAGCTCTTACCACCGCAAAACTTTTGGTTGAGGTAAAAGAAGTTGATAATCAGGTACTTAAAGTTATCGACCGTAACACAATCAATAAATTATACAACGAAAAAACGCTCGTTTTCGACCAAAATTTCAAGCTCATTTACAGCAGTATTGATGATGCCACCATCACTTGGAATACCAATGACCTCAAGAAATTAAAGAAAGAAAAAACCTTTTTCAGAAGCGAAAAAGAGAAAGAAGTCTTTGGTGTTTACTACGATTTTGAGAAAACAGATTATTATGTGTTGGTTTCGGCCGAAGATAAATACGGCAAAACAAAACTCGAATTTCTCCTTTTTACGCTTGCAATCACTTTTGTAGCAGGAGTCGGTTTAGTTTGGGTTTCGACATACTTTTTTATTAAACGTCTTCTAAAACCGCTTGATGTTTTTCAACAACAAATCACAAAAATTTCGGCCAATCAGCTTGATATTCAGCTTCAAGAAACCAAACACAACGACGAAATTAATTTGCTTACCAAAGCCTTCAATATTATGTTGGCTCGCATCGAAAGTGCTTTTCAAAGTCAACGAGAATTTACGGCTAATGCTTCGCACGAAATTCGTACACCTTTGTCTCGCATAACTTTTAAAGTACAAAATTTACTGTTAAACCCTGAACATTCACCCGAAACAGTTTCGTCATTAAAAAGTATCAACGATTATGTGCATCAACTTTCCGATTTGGTCAATTCGCTACTTTTGCTTTCAAAAATCAATAAAGAAGATGCCCAAAAACGCTTTGAAAAAGTACGAATTGACGAAGTGATATTTTCGGCTAATGAAAAGGTCAAAAAATTCAATCCTCAATTCGACCTTAATTTTGAAATCATTGATAACCCCGAAATTGAACTTTCGATGGAGTTTTTGGGTGTAAAATCATTACTCGAAATTGTTTTCAACAATCTCTTCAAAAATGCCTGTTTATATTCGTCTCGCCCAGCGGCTCATGTGCTTATCGAACAAAATACCACGCATCAACTCACAATTATAGTCAGTAACGAAGGCGAAACTTTGAGTAAAACTGACCAAGAAAAGCTATTTCAGCCTTTTATGCGTGGCCAAAACTCCAATCAAATCAATGGTTCGGGCTTGGGTTTAAGGCTCTCAAGACGTATCCTCGACTATCATTCGGCCAGTATCAATTACCGTAGTACACAGCCCAATCTTAATCAATTTGTAATTATTTTTTCTAATTAAGCTATATTTAAGGTAGCCTTAAAGGTGTTTTTAATTTGCACGTCAGAGCTTTGCAACTCGTAAACAAAATGAACGTGTAATGTTAAAAAAGCTAACCTTTTTATTTCTAATAGCTACTCAAACTGTTTTTTCACAACAAAACCTTTCGCTGCAACAATGCGAAGATAAATTTGTGAAAAACAATTTGCTGCTCTTGGCCGAGCAATACAACCTCGATATTGCCAAAGCCAGCGTGATTCAAGCCAAAATCTGGGACTTACCAGTTGCTTCGGGCGAAATCAATGCCATAAATCCTCAAAACAAACGTGTACTGGATATTGGGGCTAAAGGCCAAAAAGCCATTGCCGTACAACAACTTTTGTATTTAGGCAAAAAGAAGCAAAACGAAGTAGAATTTGCCAAATCAACCATCGGAATTGCCGAACTACAATTTGAGCAATTACTCAAAAATCTGCGTTTCGAGCTGCATCAGAGCTTTTACAGCATCTATTTTAATCAACTAAAAATCACAAACATCAATAAGCAAATTGCCAGTGTCGATACCCTCGTCAAAAGTTACGCCGTTCAGGCTCAACGAGGAAACTGGCCATTGCGTGATGTTGTACGTCTGCAATCGTTGTCATTTGAACTAAAAAATGATTATATGATTGCTCAGAAAGAAATCAACGACGAGCAAGAATCGCTCAAGATTCTGACTTCGAGCCAAGAAAACATCATTCCCATTGTTGAAGAGCAAGCTCTTAATAGTTATTTCACCAAAAATAATTTGCCCGTTACGGAAGCCTTGCTCAACATGGCATTGGAGAAAAACCCCGACTATTTGAGTTTTCTGAAAATCATCGAAAGCAACGAATTGATGATAAAATGGCAAAAATCGCTCGCCAAACCTGACCTTACTGTCGGTGCATCTTACGACCAACGTGGCGGAGCATTTGGCAATCAAGTAAATTTTACGTTCGGTATTCCGCTCAATTTATGGAATCGAAACAAAGGAAATATCAAAATTGCCGAGGCCGAACTCGACAAATCGAAACGATTGCAAGACCAAAAGATAGTTGAGCTACGAAGTCAAATTGCCAATGCTACGCAAACTTGGCAGCAACAACGCCTACAATATACCCAAATCACTGCTTCGGGTTCTGAAAACCTTGAGGCTGTTTATAAAGGTATTTTACAGAATTTCCAGAAGCAAAATATCTCTTTACTCGAATTCACCGACTTCATGGAAAGCTACAATCAAAGTACTCTTTTGCTTATCGAAATGCGTAAACAAGTCATTCTTTCGGGCGAAAACATCAATCATATCGTAAACGTAAATTTATTCTAACAATGAAAAATATATTATTGCTAACCTTCATTATTTGTGGACTTGCTGCCTGTGATAAAACCCCAAGGAAGGTAGAAACCCAAACAACATTTGTATTGAGTAATAAAATGCTCGAAACAACAAAAACACAAGACGTTGCGATGCAAAACCTACGCAATGAGCTTAATTTCTACGGAAAAATAACGGCTGATAATAACAAAATGATTGAGGTGTATCCAGTAGTAGGCGGAAACGTAACAAAGGTCTTCGTCGAACTCGGTGATTATGTAAAAAAGGGACAACTACTGGCAACTATTCGTAGTACGGAAGTGGCAGGTTTTGAAAAAGAATTAGACGATGCCCGCAATGATTTATTGGTATCTAAAAATAATCTAAAAGTTGCTCAAGAACTCTTTGAAGGAAAACTCACGGCCGAACGAGACGTAATTGAAGCCCGCAGCCAACTCGACAAGGCAAAATCGCAACTCCACCGAATCGAAGAGACTTACAACATTTATAATATCAAACAAGGAGCTGTCTATGAAGTACGCTCTCCACTAAGTGGCTTTGTGATTCAGAAAAACATCAACCAAGATATGCTCCTCCGCAATGACCGCACCGATAATATCTTTGATATTGCCGAAATTGATGATGTTTGGGCCATTGCCAATGTCAACGAAAGTGACATTAACCAAGTGAAGTTGGGCATTGATGCCGCCGTTACGACGCTGAGTTATCCTGATAAAGTTTTTAATGGTAAAGTCGATAAAATCTTCAATATCATCGACCCCGAAACCAAAGCCATGAAAGTGAGAATCAAACTCAAAAACGCCGATTACTTACTAAAACCCGAAATGCGTGCCAACATCAAATTATCTTATACCGAAGGCCAACAAATGCTGGCGATTCCGTCTGAATCGGTCATTTTTGATAAAAGCAAAAACTACGTAATGATTTTTAAAGACCGCAATAATATCGAAACCCGCCAAGTGGAGGTTTTCCGACAAGTAGGCAATATAACTTATATTTTATCAGGGTTAAAAGAAGGCGAAAAAGTAATGACCAACAATCAACTTTTGATTTATGACGAACTCAATGATTGATATCAGTTAAGAGCTAATAAATTGATTATCAACTCACTAAGCTATCAAAAAGCCAATAACATTGTCAATGAAAATTGATAAAACCTAAGCCGTTTTCAATTCTTCATCGCACGGTGACTCCGTATCAATTATCCATCAAAAAAGATATGAACAAATTCATTAAAAATATCATAGCCTTTTCGCTCAAAAACAAGCCTTTTACCTTCTTTTGGGTGGGCATTTTGGTTATTTCAGGCTTTATTTCGTTCAAAAATATGCCCATTGAGGCATTTCCCGATGTAACCAATACGCAGATTATCATCGTGACCGAATGGAACGGACGAAGTGCCGAAGAAATTGAGCGTTTTGTGACCACCCCAATCGAAATCTCGATGAATTCGGTACAGAAAAAATCGAGTGTCCGAAGCATCACCATGTTTGGTTTATCAGTCATTAAAATCATTTTTGATGACGATGTAGAAGATTTTTTCGCCCGTCAACAAGTAAATAACCTTCTCCGAAATGTCTCGCTTCCCGATGGTGTCGAACCCGATGTTCAGCCACCTTACGGACCAACTGGTGAGATTTTCAGATATACACTCAAAAGTAAATCACGTGATTCGAGAGACTTGCTCACGATTCAAAACTGGGTAATTGACCGCCAACTTCGTTCGGTAGCGGGCGTAGCTGATTTAGTAGCCTTCGGTGGACAAGAAAAAACCTACGAAATAAGCGTTGACCCGAATCGCTTATCGAAATATGATATTACGCCGCTGCAAGTTTATGAGGCCGTCAATAAAGGTAATTTGAATGTCGGTGGCGACATTATCGAAAAAAACAAACAAGCTTATGTGGTGCGTGGTATCGGTTTGCTAAGTTCGATACAAGACATCGAAAATATCATTGTCGATGATGCAGGCGGAAACCCAATTTTGGTCAAAAATCTGGCCGATGTTCATGAAGCAGCCATGCCACGAGTAGGCCAAGTTGGCTTAAATGATAATGATGATGTAGTAGAGGGAATCGTGGTGATGCGTAAAGGAGAAAATCCAAAGGAAGTTCTTGAACGTGTAAAAGCCAAAATCACAGAATTGAATGAGCGAATACTGCCTTCGGATGTAAAAATGGAAACATTCTACGACCGAGACAACCTCATGAACTACACCACCACAACCGTAATGCACAATATGTTTGAAGGTATTTTGTTCGTTACCGTCATCGTATTTTTGTTCATGGCCGATTGGCGGACTACCGTCACGGTTTCTATCATTATTCCGCTCTCGCTCTTATTTGCTTTTTTGTGCCTCAAACTCAAAGGCATGAGTGCCAATTTACTCTCGTTGGGGGCGGTTGACTTCGGAATTATCATAGATGGTGCCGTCGTTATGGTCGAAGGAATTTTCGTAACCCTCGACCACATTGCCCATAAAAAAGGCATGGCGGCATATAATAAATTGGCCATCGGGAGTGTCATAAAAAAGACAGGAACTGAACTCGGAAAAGCCATTTTCTTCTCAAAACTAATCATCATTACGGCCTTAATGCCCATTTTTGCCTTTCAAAAAGTGGAAGGAAAGATGTTTTCGCCTTTGGCCTACACACTGGGTTTTGCCTTGTTGGGAGCGTTATTGTTTACGCTTACTTTAGTGCCAGTGCTTTCACATATTTTCTTGAATAAAAACGTCAAAGAGAAAAACAATCCTTTTGTTAATTTTTGGAATAGAATCGTAGAAAAAGGACTCATTTGGACTTTCGCTCACAAAAAAATTACGCTTTTGGTTTCATTGGCATTTATGTCGCTTACTTTTTTCTCGGCCACATTTCTCGGAACAGAGTTTTTGCCTCAACTCAACGAAGGTGCATTGTGGGTAGAAGCAAAATTTCCGATGAGTCAGAGCTTGCCCGAAACTGTGCAGAAAACGGCTATTCTACGCAACGAACTTCGTAAATTTCCCGAAGTTAATGGTGTGCTTTCGCAAGTTGGTCGAAGCAATGACGGTACTGACCCAAGTGGTTTTTATTACGTGCAGATGCAAGTAAATCTCAAACACAAAGACGACTGGAAAAGAAAAATCACCATGGATGATTTGGTTCGTCAGATGGACGATTCACTCTCAAAATATCAAGGAATTGGCTATAATTATTCGCAACCAATCATTGATAACGTGGCTGAAAGCGTAGCAGGTATCAATGCCTCAAACGCTGTAAAGATTTTTGGTGATGATCTCAACGAATTGGATAAAATAGCCAACCAAGTTATCAAGCAAATCGAAAAAGTGGAAGGCATAAAAGATGTTGGTATCCTCCGAAACGTAGGTCAACCCGAAATCAGTGTAATCCTCGACCGTGAACGCATGGCCGCCTACGGTGTTACGCTTGCCGATGCTCAAGCAGTACTCGAAATGGCTTTTGGTGGAAAAACCGCTACCCAAAAATTTGAGGGTGAAAAGAAATTCGACGTGCGGGTTCGTTACCTAAAAAATTATCGTAAAGATGAAGAAGACATGAAAAATCTAAAAGTCCCGACGATTCAAGGTATCAAGATTCCGCTCAAAGAGATAGCCACCGTTCAGAAAATCACTGGTCCAGCCTTCATTTATCGAGATAATAACAAGCGTTTCATAGGCGTAAAATTCTCAGTTCGTGACCGTGACTTAGGAAGTACCATTGCCGATGCACAGAAAAATGTCGAAAAAACTGTCAAACTACCAACGGGTTACTCAATCGGCTGGACGGGCGAGTTTGAAAACCAAGTGAGAGCAACCAAACGTCTCGGCGAAATGGTGCCTATCAGTTTGGTTGGTATTTTTGTGCTGCTTTTTATCATGTTTGGTAATGTAAAAGACTCGCTTTTAGTGTTAGCTAATGTGCCTTTTGCCATTATCGGAGGTATTATTGCTTTGCATGTTACGGGTATCAATTTTGGTATTTCGGGAGGTGTTGGTTTTATTGCCTTATTTGGTATCTGTATTCAAAATGGAGTTATTCTGATTTCAGAATTTCATAAGAATATCAAGGCAAAAATGGCACTCAATATTGCTATCTTAGAAGCAGTCAAAGTCAGAACCCGACCAGTTGTTATGACTGCCCTTATGGCATCAATCGGGCTTTTGCCTGCCGCAATCAGCACAGGTATTGGGTCCGAATCTCAGAAACCACTGGCGATTGTTATCATTGGTGGACTCGTTACAGCAACAGTTCTTACATTACTGGTCTTCCCAATTATTTTCTGGGTATTTAATCGAAGTAAGAAACAAATAATCGAATAGTGCTTATGAAGCTCCCAATCTTAAATGATTTGGAGCTTTTTTATTATTCAACTAAAATATTGAAACCATTTACAACGTTTTCAATAAAAAAAACGTCATTCTTGCATGCGACATTTTTTTTTCTTCTATATTTAAACCATATTTGCTAAAAAAGTGTCTTAACATTGTCAATAAAGCTATTAAACAACCATATTCGCATGAAAAAGATTGCCATTCTATTTGTATCTTTAGTTTCTCTTGCTATTTCTTCTTGTAAAGAAAAAGTTGTGCCTGTTTCTGAAAAAATCAAGAAAACTTGGACAGCCAACATAGTGAAAGAAGGAAGTGCAACAGTTTATACAAAAGGTGCTGCATCCAACACAAAACCAGGTTATTCGTCATTTACGCTTGATCTACTCATCGCACCATCAGCGACTTTAAAAGAAGCAGACGGCAATACATTCACAGGCCAATATGAATTAGTTGGCGACACTAAATTAGTGTTGAAAAATCTTACGCCAGTTCCAACCGGCACAGGCGGCACTATTGAGTTTACTATCAATTCTGTAACTGATACAGCATTGGATATTACTCGTACAACTCCCAGCCAAAAAACAGGTGGAACAATTAATAACTATAATTTGGTTACTCAATAAAACACATAAAAATATTTTAAGAAGGTGGGCTGAAAAGTTCACCTTTTTTTGTGGAACTTAGTTCAAGAGAAAAAGTTCATTATCACAAGTTTTTAGAGTTTTTGCTAAATAAATTCTAAAATCTTCCTCAATTTTGCATCATGGAAAGAACAGAATTAAATACACTCGGAGAATTTGGCTTAATTGACCGAATCAAATCAAAGTTTACGAATAAAAATGCTGAAACAATCAAAGGTATTGGCGATGATGCCGCTGTGATTGATGTTGGCGATAAATATATGTTGGTGACTACCGACATTCTTTTTGAAGGAATTCATTTCGACCTGTCATATTCGCCTTTGCGTCATTTAGGCTATAAAGCCGTAGCCGTAAATATATCGGATATTGCGGCCATGAATGGTATTGCGAAACAAATTACAGTAACAATTGGCCTAAGCAACAGAATTTCTGTAGAAGCCATTGATGAACTTTATGAAGGCATAAAGTTTGCTTGCGAAAGCTATAACGTTGACTTAATCGGTGGCGATACCAGTGCCTCGGCATCAGGTTTTGTGATTTCGATTACAGCCACTGGCTTTGTTGATAAAGATAAAATTGCTTATCGGAACGGAGCAAAACCAAACGATATTCTTTGTGTGACTGGAGATTTAGGAGCAGCCTATTTCGGGCTACAAGTCTTAGAACGTGAAAAACAAGTTTACTTGGCCAACCCAAATATGCAACCCGAACTTACTGAAAAAGAATATTTAGTAGGTAAACTTTTGAAACCAGAAGCACGTACTGACATCATTCATGAACTTAATGAACTGGGTGTAGTTCCTTCTTCTATGATTGATATTTCTGATGGACTGGCTTCCGAATTATTGCATATTTGCACGCAATCGGGTGTTGGTGCAATGGTCTTTGAAGATAAACTTCCGATTGAAGATATTACAATGCTTACAGCGACCGAATTTAATGTAAGTCCAATAACGGCAGCATTGAATGGCGGTGAAGATTATCAGCTTCTATTTACTGTAAAACAATCAGATTTTGATAAAATCAAAAACATGAGTGATGTTTTACCAATTGGCTACATGACACAAGATAAAGCCGTGCAACTTGCACTCAACAGCGGAGGCACTGCCGCCATCAAAGCACAAGGCTGGAATCATCTACAATAAAAGGTCTGACGGTACTTCCGACCAGCTTCAAACTCTCGAAAATTAAATATTTTTCGAGAGTTTTGTTTTTAGTTTCAATCTTAATACGAGTAATTTCTAACACATAAGTGATTAAACTTCGCACAATTTTATCTTGCTATCAATACAGCATACTTTTTTTCGTAAAAAATTGTTTTATTTGTATCCGTTTAAAATTCAACCCTACTCAAAATGCAAAGACGTTCGGCAATAAAAAATATTGCCCTAACGATTGGTGGTACAATTATACTACCTTCGTGGGCAAACGCATGGAACAAAGAAGCCATCGCAAGCACTTCTTTAAAGATTTCGGCATCGCAAGAATATCTACTGGCAGAAATCGTCGAAACGATTATTCCTAAAACCGATACACTCGGAGCAAAAGACCTCAACGTACATCAATTTACCATCAAAATGGTGGCTGATTGTTACGATAAAAAATCACAAGAAACTTTCTCGAAAGGTTTTGATTTAGTCGATGTTGCCGCAAAAAGAGATTTCTCAAAAACCTTCATTGAATGTGATGGCAAACAAAAACTCGAAGTTTTGAATAAAATGTCGAATTCGGAGAATGCAGACGAAAAAGGTTTCGTGCGTTTAGTAAAAAACCTCACGATTCAAGGCTACCTAAACTCAGAATACGTAATGACTAACCTACGAATTTTTGAATTTGCCCCAGCTCGTTATCACGGTTGTGTACCTGTTAAAAAGTAGGCAGTTAATAGTCGTCAATTGGCAGAACAAATGCAATTTTCCGTAGACTGCCAACTGAAAACTGTGGACTTTATAAGTATTCACTCATTCAAAATTAGACTTAGAAATGTCAAACATAAATATAGATTCAGTAAAAGCACAAACCTTCGATTCCATCGTTATTGGCTCGGGAATTAGTGGTGGCTGGGCAGCTAAGGAGCTGACTGGTAAAGGATTACGCACACTCGTATTGGAGCGTGGACGTGAAGTAAAGCACGTAACCGATTATCCAACTACCATGAAACAGCCGTGGGAGTTTGAACATCGTGGACAGCTCACGAAAGAATTGCGTGATGCCAACCCTATTATCAGCAAATGCTACGCTTTTTATGAAGGAACTGAGCAGTTTTTTGTAAAGGATGCCGAGCATCCTTACGTACAAGAAAAACCATTCGACTGGATTCGTGGCTACCAAACAGGTGGAAAATCATTGATGTGGGCCAGACAAACCCAACGCTGGTCAGAATTTGACTTTGAAGGTCCAGCCCGTGATGGCTTTGCCGTTGATTGGCCAATTCGTTATGCTGATATTGCTCCGTGGTATAGTTATGTAGAAAAATTTGCAGGAATTTCGGGAAATAAAGATGGTTTGGCGAGTTTACCAGATGGTGAGTTTCTACCACCTCACGAAATGAATTGCGTCGAAAAGCATTTTAGTCAATCAGTAGCCCAAAACTATAAAGACCGCCACATTATTATGGGGCGGGCGGCTCATCTTACGCAACCGAAGCAAATTCACTTCGACCAAGGTCGTGGTACTTGCCAACACCGAACCATTTGTGAGCGTGGCTGTCCGTATGGTGGCTACTTCAGTAGTAATTCTTCTACTTTACCGTGGGCGGCCCGTACAGGAAAAATGACACTTCGCCCTCATTCGGTGGTTCATTCTATCATTTATGATGAAAAGAAAGGAAAAGCTTCGGGCGTAAGAGTAATTGATGCCAATACCAAAGAAATGATTGAGTATTATGCAAAAATCATTTTTGTCAATGCCGCTGCTTTAAACTCAAATCTGATTCTATTAAACTCAACATCAAGCCGTTTTCCGAATGGTTTGGGTAATGATAGTGGTTTACTCGGAAAATACGTGGCTTTCCATAATTACCGTGCTACCATCAATGCTGACTACGAAGGATATTTGGATAGTATGACCGATGGCCGTCGCCCAAATTCGCCTTATATTCCACGTTTCCGCAATGTATTTAAGCAAGAAACTGACTTTTTACGTGGCTATGCTGCAGGGTTTTCGGCAGGACGCTACGAACGTGATAATAGAAGTGGTTTGGGAGAAGAATTGAAAAAGGGAATCTTAAACCCTTACTTAAACAATGTTTGGAGCGTTGGCTCTCACATGATGGGCGAAACAATTCCGAAAGAAAGTAATTATGTAGCTTTGGATAAAAACCAAGTTGATCCGTGGGGAATTCCGCAGTTAAAAATCTCGGTCGATTATGATGATAATGATGTAAAAATGACCAAAGATTATTTCGATCAATTAAGCGAGATGTTTACGAAGGCAGGTTTCAAAAATATCAGAACCAACGACTCGAACCGCACACCAGGGTTAGATATTCACGAAATGGGAGGAGTCCGAATGGGCAAAGACGCCAAGACATCGTTGTTAAATAAATGGAATGCTTTGCACGCTTGCAAGAACGTTTTCGTAACCGACGGAGCATCAATGACCTCAACTTCAACCCAAAATCCATCGTTGACGTATATGGCACTCACCGCTCGTGCAGCTGATTACGCAGTAAAAGAAATGAAAAAAGGAAATCTTTAACAGGATTCGCTAAATTATTTAAAAATCCGGCTTCTCGAAATGAGTTGACGGATTTTTAAATTTTCATTATTTTCAATTTATTTTGAATTATTTTTATTTATAAATATTTTAATTTTATTTATTTAAATAATATTTATCATAATTACAATCTATACGATGTTTTCAATAAAATATACTTATTGGTCATTTTTTGGCATTTGAGTTAAATCATGCCTAATTTTGAACTTTTATAAGATAATCTAAGATAATGCAAAAACTCCTTTTTATAGACCGTGACGGTACGATTATAGATGAGCCAAAAACTGATTTTCAGATAGACTCACTCGAAAAATTAGAATTTCTTCCGAAAGCACTTTCTAATCTTCGCAAGATTGCCGAAGAAACTGACTATAAGCTCATTATGGTTACGAACCAAGATGGACTCGGGACGGATTCTTTCCCTGAAGAAACTTTTTGGCCTGCTCATAACAAGATGTTGAAAACAATGGAAAATGAAAATATCTATTTCTCAGCCATTCACATCGACCGTAGTTTTCCGCACGAAAATCTGCCAACTCGTAAGCCCGGAACAGCTTTATTGACTGAGTATTTTGATACCGAAAAGTATGACTTGGCAAACTCTTATGTACTTGGAGATAGAGCAACTGATGTGCAATTGGCTGTAAACTTGGGAGCAAAAGCAATTTTTATTACTGATGGACTGACCAATAACTTGATTGAAGGCTTTACGCCTGAACAAAAAGAAGCGACAAAGTTAATCAGTAATGACTGGGATGAAATTTATGAGTTTTTGAAGCTTCCACAACGAATTGCATTTATTGAGCGAAACACTAAGGAAACTAAAATAAAAATTGAGCTAAATCTTGATGGCACTGGCAAATCTGAGATTCATACTGGACTTGGTTTTTATGACCACATGCTCGACCAAGTAGCCAAACATTCAGGTGCAGATTTAAAGATTTTTGTTGAAGGCGATTTACATATTGACGAGCATCACACAATAGAAGATACAGCTTTGGCACTTGGTGAGGCATATTTAAAAGCTTTGGGTGATAAAAAAGGTACAAACCGCTATGGTTTCCTTTTACCCATGGATGAGGCCTTGGCTCAAGTTGCAATCGACTTTTCTGGCAGACCGTGGTTGGTTTGGGATACAAGTTTTAAGCGTGAGAAAATCGGCGAAATGCCAACCGAAATGTTTTACCATTTCTTCAAATCGTTTTCGGATACTTCAAAATGCAATCTGAATATCAAGTGTGAAGGTGATAACGAACACCATAAAATAGAAGCAATCTTTAAGGCATTTGCCAAGTCAATCAAAATGGCCGTAAAAAGAAATTTGAATGAAATGAATTCACTTCCGAGTACGAAGGGGGTTCTATAAGAAGATTTTTCTTTTAATACTTACACAAAAGGTACTTGCCTGATTATCAAGCAAGTACCTTTAAATAAAAATTACTTTTCCTTCTCCTCTTCTTTACATATATTTCCTCAAAGATTTATCAAGCCTATTTTATAAACTGAAACTACCATGTTTTCTTCACCTGTCATAGATACGGTGCTTTCGATAGCATTTATCTATTTTATTTTTAGTGTTATTACTTCATTTTTTGTCGAATACCTCACTTTCCGAAGAAAACAACGAGGTATATTTCTATACCAAGCCTTATCTAAAGTTTTACAAGATAACGGTATCAATAAGAAGAATTTTACCCACAGGCTTTATGAACATCCCATGATAAGGAGTATGAAAGAATCAAACGAAGAATTTCCCTCATATATTTCTGATACGATGTTTTCTCAATGCTTAATTGACATCGTAATTGCCGACCAACAAAATACTACTGTAAGTCAGGATAGTAATAATCAGTTCGTCTTTCATTCAAATAATACAGTTCATCCTTATGAAGCATTCACCAATGCAGTCCAGCAATTAAAGTATAGTGACTTAAAAATATTTTTAGAAACTTTTATTCATCAGTCAGCCAATATTTCTGCACAAAGCAGTACATCAATTTCGATAGATAGAAGTTCAAAACAATATGAACTTTTACAGAGCCATATCCAAAATTGGTATAATAGTTATATGGATAGGGTTTCGGGCTGGTATAAACGTAAATTGAGCAAAATGCTTTTATTTGGCGGTATTTTAGTTGCGGTTATATTTAATCTTGATAGTTTAGTAATAATAAAACGGCTTTGGGTAGATAAACAATTGAGAGAAACCTTAGTAAAAGATGCCAATAACTATATTGCTAATAATCCTAAGTATGAAGAACTTGCAAATAAAAACCCCAATAAACTAATTAGTAAGATTGATTCTATCTATACAATAGTGGGACTTTATAATTTACCTATTGGTTGGGGAAATGAGCATGACACAATTGCTGTAAATAAACAACACAGTCAAATTATTCAATATTCAGACAGTAATATATATAAAAAAATTGGATGGTATTTGATGAAAGTACTGGGCATTCTTCTGAGTGGAATAGCTCTATCTTTCGGAGCTCCGTTTTGGTTTGACGTTATGAATAAAATAACAAATATGAGAAAAGCTGGTATTAAACCTAAAACTACTTAAAGCCATGATTAACAGCCATATACATACCTTCAACTCCCAATATACCCCCGAATTATTTGTAAAACCTTTTATCAAAAATGCACCAAATTGGTTAGTCCGACTAATCAATACTGTGCTTGATAATAAGTTAATGGCATTTTTATTAATCAATGCTCTACGATTAAACAAAGGTGGTATTGGCAAGTATGCGAGTTTCATTGAGATTGGAATTTTGTCAAGTCAAGAACAAATATTTGAAAAAGTAGCAAGTGCATATCCTGCTGATACAAAGTTTGTGGTTTTGCCACTCGGCTTTGAAAATATGGGAGCTGGTAATGTTAATATACCCTACGAAGAACAACTCCATGATTTGTTCTTATTAAAACGCAAGTATCCTTCAAGGTGCTTACCTTTTGTCTTTATCGACCCAAGAATGGGCACTGCAACCGAAAATCTCAACTTCGTAAAATACTATATTGAGCAGAAAGGCTTTATGGGAATCAAACTATATCCTTCGCTGGGCTATTATCCTTTTGATAATCGCTTAGAATTAGTTTATAAATATGCCGATGAAAAAGAAATCCCTATTTTAACACATTGCTCTCGTGGAGGAGTAAATTACGGAACAGGCAAAGTTGGAGAGCCAGTTGCGGAGTTTGTAACTCCTAAAAGCTTTAATCCACAACCAGTTGCTCAAAACGACCCAACCATCAAATATATTTCCACAGTAGGTAAATATGACTTTACAGAAGAATGGGAATCTTTAAAAGATTATGCAAGATTTTTTGACAACACTTGCAATCCAGATAGATATGTTGATGTTTTAAAAAAATATAAAACACTAAAGTTATGTTTTGCCCACTTTGGTTTTGACGACCAAGAACCAACAGACGAAAATATAATTCCTGAGTGGCACTTGAAAGTACTTGATATGATGGAAGAATATCCAAATGTATATGCCGACATCAGCTATGCTTTAGCCACTAAGAAATTCTGGACGGTTTTTAACAATGAATTGCCAACTCTATCAGCAAAGCAAAAAGACAAAATACTATACGGGACAGATTTTTTTATGACTTTACAAGAAGAAAAAGGTGATGAAAAAACTATCTTCCAAAAATCAATAAATGAATTAGGTTCTTATTTCGGACAAATCTCTAATGAAAATAGTGTAAGATTTCTTACCTCAAAAATTTGGAATGTCCCACCCTATTAATATTTATTTCATCCTATCAGGATTTTCGCTTACAAAAGCAGACCAACCTTTCTTTTTTGAGCCATTTCCTGTCAGAGCCTTCGTTTTTCCGTGCATATAATGGCACACTGCCACGCCTAAAGCATCGGTGGCATCCAAAAACTGGGTTTCTAATTTTGTTTTCAATAAATGCTCCAACATATACGCCACTTGTTCTTTAGTGGCGTTTCCGTTTCCTGTTACCGATTGCTTTACTTTCTTGGGTAAATATTCTACAATTGGTACTTCTCTGTTTAAAGCTGCGGCTATGGCAACGCCCTGAGCTCTACCCAATTTGAGCATTGATTGTACATTTACACCATAAAAAGGTGCTTCGATGGCCATTTCATCGGGTAGGTATTCGGCAATTAGCTGCGTAATTCGCTCAAATATTTTCTTTAACTTTATTTCGTGTGAAGTATATTTGTCAAGTTTTATTACACCGTATTGAATAAGCGTTAAAGTACTTCCTTGTACGGAGATAATTCCGTAGCCCATCACACGTGTACCCGGGTCAACGCCTAATATTATTTTATCTTGATTCATAGATGCAAATTAACTCAAAATTCTCAAATCTTACGTCAAGTCGAGTGATGTGGTGGATAAAAAGTGTTATTTTTTTAACAGTCGTTTTTCTGTTGTATCAACTGATTCAATCAAAAATTGAACATTTCGATGAAGTCAAGCAAAGTTTTAGTTTGCTATGTTTACCGAAAAACATACCCTTACTCGTCATTATCATCTCACTTACACCAGTCAATTGGGCATTTGAAGCTTGGAAATGGCAAAAATTGGCTTCAAAAGTGGAAAAGATCAGTTTTTGGGATGCCTATAAAGGCGTTTTGATTGGACTTACTTTTTCAACTGCTACACCAATGATGATTGGAGACTATGCAGGAAAAATACTGATGCTCAAAACCGATAAACGCCTACAAAGTATCGGGGCTATTTTACTCGGAAATAGCTTACAGATGTACGTTTCGCTGCTTTTTGGTACGATTTCTTATCTAATTTTTGTAATTTGGACAAATCCCAGTCCTTTGGGTTTGCATATTTGTATTATTGCTTTTTTAATGATTTGTTTGATTTTCGGTATTTTTTTAAGTTTCAACTTATCAAATATCAATGCGTTTTTATCCAAAAATAAATTCTTTGAATACCTAAAAAAATATTTGGGTATTTTAGAAAATTATACGCTTACTGAATTGAAAACGCTTTTTGTGATTGCTACCAGCCGATATTTTATTTTTTCATTGCAATTTGTGTTGATGTTTAAAGTTTTCCAGATGAACCTGCCTATTTCTGTTCTTTTGGTTGGCGTTGGGATTATTTTCTTAACCAAAACACTGATTTCGGTAGTCAACGCCTTGGGAGATTTGAGCATCCGAGAATTAACTTCGATTTACTTTTTCAGCTTTTTTGGGGCAAATATTGCCGCTGTCTCCTCAGCAACTTTCATGATTTGGTTAGTCAATGTTTTGCTGCCAATTCTTATCGGAAGTGTTTTTATTTTACAACTTAAACTCACATCTAAAAACAATTAAAATGCTTATAATAAGTCTATTAATTATCGTTGGTGTATATTTTTTAGCAAATTTGAGTTTGATTATTATTTGGTTCAGAACTCCAAATTATAGCTCTTTTTTGAAAGAAAATGTCATTGAAACCTCAAAAATATCAGTCATCGTTCCTGTACGAAACGAAGCAGAAAATATTCTTTTTTTACTACAAGATTTAGAAAAACAAACTTATCCGAAACACAAATTTGAGGTAATTATTGCCGATGATGATTCGACAGATGATACATTAAAAATCGTTCAGAAATTTCAAAAAAACAGCAATATTAACCTACTCATCAACCAATTACCTCCAAAAACAAATAATACATCACCAAAAAAACGAGCCATTGATTCTTCTATAAAACTGGCGAGTGGACAATTAATCACAACAACTGATGGAGATTGTAGAGTTGGCGAAAAATGGCTTGAAAGCATTGCAAATTTCCAGGCCCAAACTGGAGCGTATTTGGTAAGTTGTGCGGTTACGTTCGACAATGCAGCCTTCGAGCGGAACTCCGCCCGCTTCGCTCAGACATCATTATCAAAACTACATTCTATCACTCTATCAATCATTCATTCTATCATTAACAATACTCAAATCATCGAATTTGCGAGTTTAGTGGGTTCAGGGGCTTGTGCGATGTTTATTGAGAAGCCCAACATGTGTAATGGAGCAAACTTAACTTATTTAAAATCAATATTTTATGAAGTAAATGGTTTTGCAGGAAATGAAAATTTGGCTTCGGGCGATGATGAATTTTTGATGCACAAAATTGCGGCAAAGTACCCCAATAAAGTAAAATTTCTGAAAGACCAAAACACAATTGTTGAAACTCATGCACACGCTTCGTGGCGGTCATTTTATAACCAACGTAAACGCTGGGCCAGCAAATGGAAACATTATAACAATTGGCAAACTACGGCTTTGGCGGTTTTTGTTTTCGTGGCAAATTTGGTTGTGCCTTTGACTTTTGGCTTTTGGTTCTTTGATTTTACTACTACACAAAACCTTTTCTTAGTTCTTTCATTGAAATTTTCGGCAGAATTTATTTTTTTAAGCCTTGTTATCAGCTTTTTACGCAAAAAATCTCTAATTTGGGTAATTCCTTTCGTACAAATCATTTACCCTTTATATGTAGTCTTTTTTGGGCTCGTGGCACAAAAGCAAGGTGAATATGTTTGGAAAGGGAGAAAACTTAAATAGTATTCAATAAAATAACTTCATCTAAACCTCAGAAAATAATGAAACATCTTTACACCTTCCTTTTCTGCCTACCTTTTTTATGTTTCGCTCAAGATAAAGCCGAAAAACGCCTATTAAAAAAAGCCGATAAAATACATGCGAAAGCTTACACAGTTGATACGCACGCCGACGCCCCCATTAATATGATGGATATGGAAGGCTTTGATGTAGGAGCAAAACATAATTATGATGAAGACGGCACCCAGATAGATTTTCCGAGAATGAAAGAAGGTGGCATGGATGCCATGTTTTTTGCCGTTTATTTAGGTCAAGGTAAACGCACACCCGAAGCCAATGCCGAAGCCAAAGAAAAAGCGTTGAAGATTTTTGCCAAAATTCATGATGCCGTAAAAACCAATGCCGATAAAGTAAGTTTAGTAACTACTGCCAAAGAAGGCTATGCTGCCCACAAGCAAGGAAAACTCGGCGTATTTATAGGTATGGAAAACGGTTGGCCAGTTGGCACCGATTTATCGAATCTGAAATTGTACTATGATTTAGGCTTACGCTACATTACACTTGCTCACTCTTTTAATAATGATTTGAGCGATTCATCGGGCGACCCACAAGGTGCAGAACACGGCGGAATTAGTAAAATCGGAGAAGCATGTATTGCAGAAATGAACCGTTTGGGAATTGTGGTTGATGTATCTCATTTGTCTGACTCAGCTTTTTACGATGTAATGCGTCTGAGCAAAGTTCCAGTTTTTGCTTCGCATTCTTCGTGCCGTGCTTTGTGCGATGTAAAGAGAAATATGACCGATGATATGATAAAACTTTTGGCATCAAAAGGTGGAGTTATTCAAATAAACTTCGTGGCTGATTTCTTGAAAAAACCTTCGGCCGAAGTGGCAGTTTCGATAAGAACAATCAGAATGCAAGTACAAAAAGCCGATGCTACTCCCGAAGATAAGAAAAAATTGAATGCCGAACTTCGCCAGATAAAATACAAATACCCAAGTGATGTACCAACTGTAAAAGATGTTGCGAACCACATTGACCACGTAGTGAAACTCGTGGGTATTGACCACGTAGGAATCGGCATGGATATGGATGGCGGCAGCGATGTAATAGGTGTTGAAGACGTGAGCAAGATAAAAAACGTAACAATCGAGTTGCTCAGACGTGGTTACTCAGAAAAAGACATTAAAAAGATTTGGGGCGGAAATACAATGCGAGTTTTAGCCGCTGCCGAAAATTTCTCAAAAAAATAATTCTATTACTTCTTAAAATTATCACACTTCCATACAACTTCCTTTTTTCTCTTCACTATTGCCATTTTTTCAAAGAAAATAGCATTATTTATTCATTTCTCAAGAAAAACTTGTCTATACATCCAATAAAACTCCAAAGTTTTATATATTTGCAGTCATATAAATATTTTTATATTTCTTATAAAGAAAACTTTTTTTGAAAGAATATAAATTTACAAATAGAAATATTTTGTAGTTTTCTATAAAATATTTAATATTGCATCATATTGATACAATACATAAAAATGGTTCTTTTGATGATACCTATTAAGTCGAAAAATCATTTAAATCTTCATCATATAAATATAAAAATTTTAAGAAACATTTGGAACAAGGCAAGACACTTCTTATAATTGTACCAAATACACTTAACCAGTTATTTGTGAATATAAAAACCTTACTCTAACAAGTAATTTGTATATATAAGGAAAAATCTTTATCAATTTTTTTTCTAATTTTTTAACTTAATCAAAACTATGAAACAAAACTACTTTGTTCCTATTAAGGGGGCTCTGTTTTGCGGGTTACTATGGCTTATGTCTGTGGTGGCATTTGCTCAAAAATCCGTAAGTGGTAAAGTAAGTGATGCAAAAGGAGATGGCGTACCAGGTGCCAGTATCACAGTAAAAGGTACTACAACAGGTACAATCAGTGACGCAAATGGTGGCTTCAAAATCAATGTTCCAAACTCAGGCGGAACTTTAGTATTTAGCTCAATCGGCTACAAAACTCAAGAAGTAAAATTAACAGGACAAAGCACAATCAACGTATCAATGGAAGATGATGCTGCAAGTCTTGACGAGGTTGTTGTAACGGGTTACTCGATTGACAAAAGACGTGAGTCAACTGGTGCTATTTCAACTGTAAAATCGAAAGATTTAACAGCTGTTCCATCAGGTAACGTTGAGCAACAATTACAAGGTAGAGTAGCAGGTTTGACAGTTGTAACTAACGGTCAGCCAGGTACTGCCAGCCAAATCCGTGTACGTGGTTTTGGTGCATTTGGTGGTAACGAGCCTCTTTATGTTGTTGATGGTATGCCAGTAGGTTCTACTAACTTCTTAAGTCCAGATGATATTGAGTCAACAACAGTATTGAAAGATGCTTCTGCTGCATCTATCTATGGTGCTCGTGCTGCCAATGGTGTAATCGTTTATACTACTAAAAAAGGAACAAAAGGTGCTAAAAAACTTAATGTGACTTATGATGGTATGTATGGTGTAACTGACCCAGGTAATGGCCAAGCCATGATGAATCCAACGGATTTCGCTACTTGGACTTGGAATGCAAAAAGAAATTCAAATGAAGCTTTTGACCACCCACAGTTTGGTAAAGGTTCTACTCCAGTTATTCCTGACTATTTAAGTGTTGGTGGAACTCCAGGTGTTATCGGAACAGTTGATTTAGCTGCTCAAAAATTAAAATATAATGTTGACCCTGCGGCTGGTGCTATCTACCAAGTTATTAAAGCTAATAAGGCTGGTACTGACTGGTATGCTGCAATCACTCGTCAAGCTCCAATTCATAGACACTCTCTTGGATTTAGTGGTGGTGGAGAAAACAGTCGTTTCTACGTAGGCTTCTCTGCCCAAGACCAAAAAGGTATCTTGATTAGCAATTCATTAAAGCGTTATGCGTTCCGTATCAATACAGAATTTAACGTATTGAAAAACTTACGTATCGGTGAAAACATCCAGTTGACTTACCTTCAAGTATTAGGACAAACTGGTGGTGCGGGTGGTAATGGTATTGCGGCTGACGAAAACGACATCTTGCAAGCATTCCGTATGCCATCTATCATTCCTATCTATGATGAGTTCGGGGGATATGCTGGTACTGCTGCTAAAGGTTTCAACAACCCACGTAACCCAGTAGCTAACCAACAAGGTTTATTAAACAACCGTAACTTCAATGGTTTAGCAAATGGTAACGTTTATGTTGAATTAGATGTAATTCCAGGCTTGACATTACGCTCTTCGGCTGCTGGTAACTATGGTAACTCATATAGCTGGAACTATGGACGTTGGCAGTATGAAAACTCTGAAAATAACTCTGCATTCTCTTATGGAGAAGGTGGTGGTTATTCATTCGGATGGACTTTCACAAATACAGCAAGCTACAAAAAAGCATTTGGCAAGCATAACATCGAAGTGTTAGCAGGTCAAGAAGCATTGAACACTGGTGCTGGAAGAAATATGAGTGCAAATGGTTTAAATCCATTCTCACAAGATGTTAATTTTGTAACCCTCACTACATTAGGAAGCAGAAACCCACCTTCAAGTAACTTATTCAAAGGTGTTAATTTCTACTCATTATTTAGTAGAGCAATTTACACATTTAATGATAAATATATCGTGACAGGTGTTATTCGTCGTGATGGTTCTTCAAGATTTGGTGAGAATTCTCGTTATGGTGTATTCCCTGCAGTATCTGCTGCTTGGCGTGTATCATCTGAGTCTTTCATGAAAAACCTTCCTTGGGTACAAGACTTAAAGATTCGTGGTGGTTACGGAACAATGGGTAACTCAAACAACGTTGATCCTAACAACCAATATAGCTTATATGAAGGTCGTGTAAATAACTCAGGATATGACATCAATGGTTCAAATTCAAGCATTGTTGATGGTTACTACCGTACACGTATCGGAAATCCAAACGCTAAGTGGGAAACATCTATCACTAAAAACATCGGTTTTGATGGTTCATTCTTGAAAGGTAAATTAGATGTTATCGTTGACTTATGGCAAAAAGATACCAAAGACTTATTGTATCAATTACCGATTACTGCAACTGCTGGTTTCCAAGCTGCTGCACCTTCAGTAAACATTGGTAAAATGGTAAATAAAGGTATCGACATCCAAGTGATCAACCGTGGTAAAATCACTACTGATTTAGGATACGAAGTAAACGTAACAGGTAGTTTCTTGAAAAACGAAATCACATCAATTGCTGAAGGTCAAACATACTTGACTAACGTAAACCCAGGCTTCCGTGGTATCAACCCTATTCGTAACCAATTGGGTTATGGCTTGTCATCATTCTATGGTTTCAAAGTATTAGGCTTGTTCCAATCTAAAGCTGAGGTTGATGCAGCTCCTGCTCAAGATGGTAAAGGTGTTGGCCGTTTCCGTTATGCTGACCTTAACAATGATGGTAAAATTGATGCAAATGACCGTACTTATTTAGGAAGCCCAATCCCTAAATTTACTGGTGGTGTAAACTTCACATTGACTTACAAAGGATTTGACTTATCAGCGTATGTTTATACATCACTTGGCAACAAAATCTTTAACGTATCGAAATGGTTTACAGATTTCTATCCTTCATTCTCAGGAGCAGCTATCTCTGAGCGTGTGAAAGAATCTTGGACTCCACAAAATACAGGTGCAACTATTCCGATTTTTGAAACAGCTTCTAACTTCAGTACAAATACTCAAGCCAGCTCTTTCTATGTTGAGAATGGTTCGTATTTGAGACTTCAAAATGTTTCTTTAGGATATAACTTACCTAAGAGTGTATTAGACAAATTGAAATTAAGCAGAGTTCACTTATTTGCTTCAACCAACAACTTGTTTACAATCACTAAATACGAAGGTTTAGACCCTCAAGTTGGTGGTAATGCTGATACAAACTTTGGTATCGACGTAGGTAACTATCCATTAACAAAAAGCTTCACTGTTGGTCTTAACTTAGGATTCTAATTTGAGCCACTATCATCAGCTTTTAAAATTAAAAGCTGATGATAACAAGAGTAAGTTTTAAAAACATTTAACTCAAAAATTCATTATTAAAATGAGAAAATATATTTTCAGTAAATTAACATTAGCAGTATCCTTGCTTACTTTAATTGGATACTCTTGTAAGGAAGATTTCCTTACAGTACTGCCAACTGGTGCCATTGCAAAGAGCCAGTTGACAACTAAAAAAGGTTTGGAAGGAGCTTTGATTTCAGCTTACGGACAAATGAGTGGGTATGGTACACGTATGGTTCACCCACAAAACTGGGTTTGGGGAAGTATTCGTGGGGGTGATGCAAATAAAGGAACTGACCCTGGTGACTTCTCTGACATCAACCCAATTCAACGTTTTGAGTACCTTTCTACGCAAGGTGTAATGAACGATAATTATCGTGGATTATACGAAGGTGTAGCACGTGCAAACAACGTATTAGGTTTATTGAAAGAGGCTCAAGCAGATGTTACAGCAGATGATAAAAAGCGTTTGGAAGCTGAAGCTAAATTCTTGAGAGCACACTTCTATTTCTCTTTGAAAAGAAACTACAATAATACTCCTTACGTAGATGAAACTGTTGACGTAGGTAGTGGTATTGAGAAAATCAAAAATGATGCTGATTTGTGGCCAAAAATCGAAGCTGACTTCAAAGCTGCTTACGATAATCTGCCTGCAACACAAGGTCAAGCAGGCCGTGCAAACAAATGGGCAGCGGGTTCTTATTTAGCTAAAGTTTATATGGCACAAAAGAAATATGCTGAAGCAAAAACTCTTTTAGATGCTATTATCGCTAATGGTGTAACTACAAATGGTAAAAAACTTGCCTTAGTGCCAAGTTTCCCAGATTTGTTTAAAGCGTCTAATGATAACAATTCAGAATCAATCTTCGCTGTACAGGCTGCTGCTAACACTGGTAGTGTAAATAATGCAAATGCTGATGGTGATTTGAACTGGCCATACAATACTGGTCCTAATGGCCCAGGTAACTGTTGTGGATTCTTCCAACCAAGCTTTGAGTTAGGTAATTCATACCGTACAAAAGATGGTTTACCATTATTGGATGGTTCGTATAACTTACCAGAAAATGCGTTGAAAACTGACATGGGTATTCAATCAAGTACAGCATTTACTCCAGATGCAGGTGAACTTGACCCTCGTCTCGACCACACTATCGGTCGTCGTGGTATCATGTTCTTAGACTGGCAAAAACACCCTGGATTTGACTGGATTCGTAACCAAGCAAATGGTGGACCATACTCGCCTAAGAAATTCTCATACTACAAAAATGATAGAGGTTCATTGCAAGATAATAGCTCTTGGACTCCTGGCTATACTGCATTAAACGTTGTAATTATTCGTTTTGCTGACGTACTATTGTGGGCTGCTGAATGTGAAGTTGAAATTGGTAGTTTAACAAAAGCTCAAGAGTATGTAAACATGATTCGTAATCGTGCTGCAAACCCTGCTTCATTCGTAACTCAAGATGGTGGTCTTGCTGCTAAATATGTGATCAAGCCTTACACAGCCCCTTGGACAGACAAAGCAGCTGCTCGTACAGCCGTTCGTTTCGAGCGTAAATTAGAGTTAGCAATGGAAGGTCACCGTTTCTTCGACTTAGTTCGTTGGGGAGATGATGTTGCGACTATCAATGCTTACTTGAAGTATGAAAGCCAATTCTTACCAAATACTTTGGGTGGTGCTGTATATCAAGCTAAACATGCTATTTTGCCAATTCCACAAGCTCAAATTGACTTGACTGGTGCTGACATCTTAAAGCAAAACCCTGGGTATTAATATTCAATTAGAAACTATTAATGATGAATATTAAATGATTTATTATTAAGTTTCTAAATTGAAAATTATCTTAAAAACGTCATGTGGAATTCATTTCTACATGACGTTTTTAGTTTATCTTTGTTAATAAAAGTTTTAATCTATTCCAATGCAAAGAATTACTGTCGTTACTCTCTTTTTAATCAGTTTATCAATTTATTCCTGTAAAGAAAAATCACTATTTACTGAACTCGAATCAGCAGATACGGGCATCACGTTTTCAAATCGAAT
Organism: Emticicia sp. W12TSBA100-4; assembly: GCF_040253585.1. NCBI lineage: Bacteria > Pseudomonadati > Bacteroidota > Cytophagia > Cytophagales > Leadbetterellaceae > Emticicia > Emticicia sp. W12TSBA100-4. The sequence goes on along the minus strand of NZ_JBELAU010000004.1, from coordinate 179,376 downwards.
TTCAGAAAATGATACCCTCAATATCTTAACTTTTGAATATGTATATAATGGTGGTGGTGTTGCAATGGGCGATTTCAATAATGATAATCTAACCGATATTTATTTTACAGGAAATACCACTCCAAACAAACTTTATCTCAATAGAACCAAACAAGGCGAAAAGTTAAAGTTTGAAGAAGTTACTGAAAAAGCGGGCGTAAACGGCCACAACAGATGGTCGTCGGGAGTTGCTTTGGTTGATATAAACAATGATAACCTACTTGATATTTATGTGTGTGCAACGGCAAGAAAAACAATTGGACCACGAACAAATTTATTGTATGTCAATCAAGGAATAAACAAAGAAGGCATACCAACTTTTAAAGACATGGCCGTAGAATACGGCATCGCTGATACTACTCACACAACAAATGCTGCTTTTTTTGACTATGACAACGATGGTGACCTTGATTTATATTTAGTCGTCAATGAAATGGATGATAGCCGTTTCCCGAATAAATATCAAGAAAAAGATAAAATTGTAGCCTCAAAACGCAGTGATAAACTTTATAGAAATGATTTTGATAAAACTAAAAATCACTCTTACTTTACCGATGTATCAAAAACAGCAGGTATCTTTGATGATGCTTATGGCTTAGGTATTAATATTACAGACATAAATCAAGATGGATGGAAAGATATTTATGTAACCAATGATTTCTTGACCAATGACTTGCTGTACATCAATAATCAAGATGGAACATTTACAAACCAAGCCAAACAGTATTTCCGACATACTTCTTATTCGGCGATGGGAAATGACATTTCGGATATAAACAATGATGGTTTGGTAGATATAATTGCAGTAGATATGATGCCCGAAAGCAACTACCGCAAAAAAATGATGACTCCCGCTAATAGCTATGTAACTTACCAAAACAACGACCGATTTGATTATTTGTACCAATTTCCGAGAAATACTCTTCAATTGAATCGAGGAAAAAATCCAGCCACAGGTACTCCTGTTTTCAGCGAAATTAGCTTTTTGTCGGGTATCGCTCAAACCGACTGGAGCTGGACTCCGATGGTAACAGACTTCGACAATGATGGCTTTCGAGATATAATCATCACTAACGGTTTTCCAAGAGATATCACTGACCAAGACTTTCTGGCTTATCGCAATGAAGTAAATGCTTTGATGGAAAAATCAATGCTACTTGAGTATGTACCTAAGGTAAAACTAAAAAATTATGCCTATAAAAATAAAGGAAAAGATGGTGCATTTCAGTTTGATGATGTAACCGATAAATGGGGAATTACTCAGCCAACCTCAGCCAACGGAGCAGCTTATGCCGATTTAGATAATGATGGCGACCTCGACTATGTGGTCAATAACATCAATGATTCAGCCTCGGTTTACCAAAACAATTCGATGCAGCTAAAACCCGAAGAGAGTAATTTTTTAAGAATAAAATTTAAGGGAAATAAGGATAATTTGGCAGGATTAGGTGCTTGGGTAGAAATCAAGTACGGAAAAAGCGAAAAACAAGTGTATGAACATTCGCCATACAGAGGGTACTTGTCAACTGTTGAGCCAATTGCACATTTCGGTCTGGGCAAACACAAGCAAATTACCCAATTAAAAGTAACTTGGGCTAATGGCCATACCCAAACATTTAGCAGTTTGAAAACAAATCAGGTCATTACGCTTGAGGAAAAAAATGCCACACCCCCTCTTCCACAAGTACAAATGGCAAAAGAAAATGCTCTTTTTACCGATATAACTGACCAACTCAAGATTGATTACAAACACGAAGAAGAAGACTATATCGACTTCAATGTGCAGAAACTTATTCCGCATAAATTATCACAGTTTGGGCCTGCTTTGGCAGTTGGCGATGTAAACGGCGATGGCATAGAAGATGTTTTTGTGGGTGGCTCGAATAACCATAAAGGGAAATTTTTGATTCAAAGCAAAGATGGGAAGTTTTCGGTTCAAGATTTACTTTCAGGAAATGACGGAAAAGATAAAATCACAGAAGATATGGGTACGCTACTATTCGATGCCGATGGTGATGGCGATTTAGACCTTTATATTGTGAGTGGAAGTTCGGAGTTTCAAGTAAATTCGCCTTCATTACAAGATCAATTTTACCTAAATGATGGAAAAGGGCATTTCCAACTGGCGGTCGATGTCCTACCAAAATTCTTAAAAAGTGGCTCATGCGTAAAAGCCGCCGACTACGACCACGATGGTGACTTAGACCTTTTCGTGGGGGGTAGAGTTGAACCTTCAGCATATCCGAAGCCTGTAAGTAGCTATATTTTACGTAATGACAAAGGGAGGTTTACCGACGTAACTACTCAAGTTGCTCCACAACTCAAAAACATCGGTTTGATTTGCGACATAACTTGGTCAGACTTTGATAATGATGGTTGGCAGGATTTGGTAATGGCAGGAGAATTTATGCCGATTACATTCTTAAAAAATAATCAAGGCAAATTCGTAATTCTTAATTCGTCAATCGTAAATCAAATTGGTTGGTGGAATAGTATTACTTCGGGAGATTTTGATAATGATGGTGATATAGACTACGTTGCAGGCAATATGGGAATCAACCACCTCATGCAAGCATCTGATCAGCAACCATTTAGTATCTACGCCAAAGATTTCAACAACGATGGATTCTTCGATGCCATTCCGACAGTTTATTTCAAAGATAAAGAAGGAGAATCCAAAGAATTTCCATATAATACTCGTGATGATTTAGCTAAACAATTCATCCAAACACGCCAACGTTTTCAGAATTACGCCAAATTTGCAGAAGCAGGAATTAACGAAATTCTAAAACCCGAAGAACTAAAAGATGCCTTAGTTCTGAAGGCCAACTGGCTCAAAAGTAGCTATATCGAAAACAAAGGAAATGGACAATTTGAAATAAAAGAATTACCGATTCAAGCCCAATTTGCACCAATTTTTGGCATGATTGCTCAAGATTTTGACCAAGATGGCAACCTTGATGTACTTCTGACTGGCAACGATTATGGCGTAGAACTCGGCACTGGCCGAAATGATGCGTTTAGTGGTTTGGTACTAAAAGGCAAAGGAAATGGTACTTTTGAGCCAGTTTCACTCGAAAAAAGTGGTTATTGCATAACTGGCGATGCCAAAGCACTCGTAAAAGTGATGAGTCCGAAAGGGCAGTTACGCACGATTACTTCGCAAAATAAAAACATCCTCAAAGTATTCGATTATCATTTTCCTGTAAGAACGATTCCGCTACAAGCCAATGAAACAACCGCTTTGATTAAACTCAAAAATGGAAAAACTCGCCGAGAAGAAATTGGTTTTGGTTCATCATTTCTATCACAATCAGCTCATAATCTGATAATTAGTTCAGACGTTCAAAGTGTTGAGATTGTTAAAATAAATGGCACTAAAAGAATAATCAAATAATTTGTTTGAAAAGTGATACAACCTTATTGTATCACTTTCCATTAACTTATTAAATTCAACCTTTTAAATCTCCACTCACGATGAAATCTATTATCAAATTTTTGATTTTGTTTTTACTTCCAACCTACCATTTTGCTCAAAACTCAAACTGGCAAGTCAGCGGAAAAATCATAGATAAAAGCAAAAAAAACGTTCAGTTTGCCAATGTTTATATCAATAATACAAGTATCGGTACAACGACTGACCAAAACGGTGATTTCTCGCTGAGAATACCCGCACGTTTCTCAAAAATCGACCTTGTGATTTCGTTTGTGGGTTACGAAACACTCAAAAAGACAATTTTAAAGTCAGATAAAAAACTCCAAAATTTGGTCTTTACCCTGCAAACAGGTATTGAGCTAAAAGAAGTAAAAGTAGTAGCCAAACATGATAATGAGTGGCGAAAAAAATGGAAAGTTTTTAATAGAGGCCTTTTGGGTGAATCTGAGTTCTTTAAAGATTGTAAAATATTAAACCCCGAAGTAATCGTTTTGACTTATGATAAAAAGAAAAAAGTAGTTGCTACTGCTCGTGAACCTCTCATTATTCAAAACGATGCTTTTGGACTAAAAATTAGGTTTCAAATGGATAAATTTGAGTCTGATGGCGAAAAAACCTATTTCTCTGGTTTGAAATATTTTGAAAAAATGACACCTGGTTCGCCTCAAGAGCAAAGGATTTGGGAAAAACACAAAAAGAAGTCATATCGAGACTCATTCCGTAATTTTTTGGTAGCTTTAAAAGACAATAAGGTTGAAGAAAATGGTTTTGCGATATTCAAAGTATTGCTACCAAAAGAAATGTATTTTGGTAAAACAACAGTTAATCAAGAGGTAAAAGACGGCACATTGAAACCTTGCGAAGCAGAAGAAATCTGTATGTTCGACCGTGAAACCGAAGAATTTGTGTTTTACTCAGAATACCCGCTAATGATATTCGTAACCAACCGCTTTAACCCAATAAAACTTTTCACCGATTATCCCTATTATTATTCGATTGTCAATTTAGTTAATTTCCATGCTACTTTTGGCGAAAATGGTTGGCTAACAAAACCCAATGGTATTCTGATTCAGGGCTATTGGGGGCATGAAGGCTTCGCCAATATGCTCCCCGATGATTATCTCCCTGAAGATTTTATAAAAAGAGATAGTACTCAAAATGATATTCGTGCAATTGCCTCTTACTCTATTGGGAAAAAAACAGATAATGAGGAAACTCAGATGGATACTCCTGCTACAATTGCCTCAAAGGGGTTTAAATCTGACTCAATTGCTACTAAAGAGATTATCGCTCAAGGTGTGGTTTATAGTTCAGAGCCTGTTGGCAAAATTCAAGAAGAAAAGAAAGAGTTTGCCATCGTTTCAAATGATATTACAGTAAAAATCAGCGAGAATGACCAAAATCTCTCAGTTTTTGATTTACTTCGCCGTATTCCTGGTTTAATGGTTACGAACGTTCAAGGGCAATATCAAATACATTTCCGCAGTACAAATACCAATTTAGATGGTGGTGGTGGCTCTCTTACACCCGCTCTTGTATATGATGGTACATTCTTCGACGATGAATCGACCGTGATGAACATCTTAAATAATCTAAATGTGCGAGATATAAAATCTCTGGGTGCAGTAAAATATGGCAATAGTGCGGCCTTCGGAGCAAGAGGAGCAAATGGCACAATTGTAATCGTAACAAATAAATAAATAAAATCAATGACAGACTATTATAAACAATCTTTAGAACATTTACGAATAGTTTTACTCGAAAATCAATATGATTTTTGGGCAAATTGGCTGTCCGAAGACATAGAAAATTGGGAAAAAACTAAAAGCACCGAGCATCATCTAAGAGCTTATGGCGGAATGGGTTCGTTTAATGATGTAGTGATTGGCAACCAAGATTCGGCAGGTTTGTGGCAAGGCCAAGTATTCGGAATGTTACAAAGTTTGGCTTATGGTTTGGCCAGTGGCGAAGTTTTAGAGGATATTCTTGCTCGTAACAATACTACTTCTACTCAAATAAGCGGTTGGCGATGCCAAGATTGCGGAGCAGCTCGCATCAATTCTATTGATATTGAGCGTTTTTTGTGTGTAAGTGTTTTGCCACAAATATTCGCTAATTACTTAAAAAACAATAGATTAATAGAACTACTCAACACTAATAAACTCATCTCATCAGAGGACATTAGCAATCGAAAAACAGCAATCGAACGATTATTTGGGCAATCAAACATTGAAATTACCAGCGAAAATAATTGGCTTTGGACTTGCCCAAAATGTGGTAGTGAAAAGGTCTGCTCATACCGATGGGAAATTTTGAACAATGAAACAAAAATCATCGAATCTGATGATAATTTGGAGATAAAAGGACAAAAATAGAACGCATATTTTTAAGATTGTTATGATTTTTTTGGTTAAAAAACTATAATCGTACCCCATCAAAAATCGTAAATCACCTCATCCTCCAATAAATTTATACAAATATGGTGCTTTATTGGCAGCACCTGTCATTTTCTTTTCTATACGTTCTAAAATTCCTAAGCCGAGCATTTTTCTCTGAAAATTTGACCTAACCAGTTTTTCGCCCAAAATCGTTTCGTAGAGATTTTGTAATTCATTCATCGTAAAAGTTTCAGGGAGCAAATTAAACCCAATCAACTTATCATCAAGCATCATACGTAGAGTTTCGAGAGCCTTCCGGAAAATCTCGTTATGGTCAAACATCAAGGTTGGTATTTTATCCAAATCATACCATTCGCAAGAATCCGACAACTCATCAGGGCTTGGTGTGGCTTTCGAGAAATCAATCAAAGCATAATAGCCAATTGAAATAAAGCGATTCAATAAAAAATTATTAGGTTTCATTTCAATACCACACCCCGCCATAATTTGTTTGTGAGTCTCGTCATTTCTCCGACTTTTATTTCCAAATACATGAAACTGCTCTAAATAAATATTTCTCAACCCTGTTCTTTCTTCCAGAATTCTCTGAGCAGCATCTTCCAAATCCTCATCCATGTTTATAAATCCACCTGGAAGAGCATAGTAATTGGTGTTTTTATACTTCAAAAGTAAGACTTTAAGCTGGTTATTATGGAAGCCCAACGTCACACAATCAATCGAAACACTTGGCAAAAGGCGTGGTTTACTCTCCCAATATTCTTTAAGGTCAGTATTTTTAGTCATAAGAGTTTAGGTTTATACAAAAATAAAGAATTATTTGTAATATTCAAAGAAAGCACCTATCATTGTATCAAATTGGTACAATAACTATATCACCTAAAATCCAACAAATCCTTTAAAAAAGCCTATTTGTCGAGTACTTTAGATGATGTGCCGATTTCTGTATTTTCAAAAAAATCTTATTTGCATTTTTGTTTATTCAAACATCTTCAACCATTTACTCCGAACACATGAATCTAAGTTTACCCTATCTAAAGAAAATGAAACAAATCAAAAAAGCCTTGCCGTGCATCTTTGCGGCACTCACTGCCATAAGCAGCTTCGAAGTAATGGCTCAAAAAGCCCCCGACGAAAATCGCTTTACAAAAGTAGTTTTGGGCGAAAAGCTCGACGAGCCAATGGAAATGACTTTGCTAAAAGACGGACGAGTTTTGTTTGTAGAACGCAAAGGTGCATTGAAACAATACAGTCCAGAAACTGGCGAAATCAAGACCTTGGCAACCATTCCTGTTAATACAAAATATACAAATGCAAAAGGCGTAAAACGTGAGGCAGAAGAAGGTTTGATGGGTTTGATTCATGACCCCAATTTTGAGCAAAATCACTGGATTTATATGTATTATGCAGACCCTGACGTAAACCAGCACGTATTGGCTCGTTGGGAATTGCGTGGTGAAGAACTCGTGGCAAGCTCAAAAAAAATAATTTTGAATGTGCCAACCCAACGTGAAGAATGTTGCCACACTGGCGGTGGAATGGTTTTCGATAAAGTAGGAAATCTTTATTTGACTGTAGGTAATAACACTTCAAACAGTGGAACTCCAGGCTACGCAAACCTTGATGAAAGAAAAGGTTGGGAATATTGGGACGACCAACGTGGAGCAGGAAATACAAACAGCTTAACGGGAAAGATTTTAAGAATTAAGCCAGAAGCCGATGCAACTTACTCAATTCCAAAAGGAAATCTATACGAAACTTTGCCAAACAATGGCGATGGTTTAGTAAAAAAAGAAATCTACACAATGGGACACCGCAACCCGTGGAGACCTACGATTGATAGCAAAACTGGCTATTTATATTGGGGAGAAGTTGGCCCAGATGCTTCGGTTGACTCGGAGCAAGGCCCACGTGGATATGACGAATTTAACCAAGCTCGTAAAGCAAGCAACTTCGGTTGGCCATATTTCATCGGTGATAACAAAGCCTATGCTGATTGGGATTTTGAAACGGGCAAACCTCGTCCAAACTCTACTTATGACCCAGCAAAACCTGTTAATGATTCGCCAAACAACACTGGTCTAAAAAACCTTCCTCCTGCTCAAAAAGCATTCATTTGGTATCCGTATGGTATTTCCGAAGAATTTCCGTTGGTTGGAAGTTCGGGGCGTAGTGCAACGGGTGGACCAGTTTTCCACAAAGCCGATTTCCCTACTGGAAAAAGAGTTTTCCCTGACTATTACGAAGGGAAATGGTTAATTGTTGAGTTTATGCGTGGCTGGATTATGTCAGTAACGATGGACGAAAACGGCGACTATAAATCAATGGAACGTTTTATGCCAAATACTGATTTCGGTAGTGCCATTGACATGGATTTTGCACCAGATGGAGATTTATATGTGCTTGAATATGGCTCAGCTTGGTTTAGAGGTAACGACAATGCCAAACTGGTAAAAGTAGAATATAATGGCGGTAATCGTATGCCTAAAGTAGTGGCTAAAGCCGATAATCTGACAGGTTCTGCACCATTGAAAGTCAATCTTTCATCGGCTGGTACAAACGACCCAGATGGGGATAAACTGACATACTTATGGGAAGTAAAAAGCAAAGCAGGCAAAAAAGTTTTCAAAACTGAAAATGCAACTGTATTGCTTGATAAAGCAGGAATTTATGATGTAACGTTGAGCGTAAAAGATGGCAAAGGTGAAGAAAACAGCGAATCGCTCGAAATAAAAGTTGGAAACGAACCGCCAGCAGTAGCTTTTAATATCAAAAAAGGAAACAAAACTTTCTATTTCCCAAATAAACCAATCGACTATGACGTGACGGTTTCAGATAAAGAAGATGGTAGCTTGACAAACGGAAAAATCAAACCAGACCAAGTAGCCGTAAGTATTGATTATATGCCAATTGGCTACGATAAAATCGAGGCTTCACAAAATCACCGTGGCGTTGATGCAGTAGCATTTGCTTCTATGGGCGAGCGTCTGATGGCCAAAAGCGACTGTAAATCTTGCCATATTGTTGATGTAAAATCAGTTGGGCCGAGCTTAAAAGATGTAGCAAATAAATATAAAGGCGATAGCAAAGCAGTTGAATACCTTTCAAAGAAAATCATCAATGGTGGTGGTGGTGTTTGGGGCGACCACGTAATGGCGGCTCACCCACAAATTTCGACAGCCGAAGCAAATATCATGGTTGATTATATCTTGAATATCAACGAGCCAAAAACGGCTAAATCAATGCCAACACAAGGTAGTTATTCTACCAAAATACCTGACGGTCAGAAATCAAACGGAACGTATATTTTGCGTGCAGCTTATAAAGACAAAGGCACGAAAGTGATGAAATCGTTAGCTACCGAAGATGTAGTTGTCTTGAAAAACCCAACATTGAACCCAGAATTAGCCGATAAATCGAAAGGAACACAGTTGGTAATTACCCCAGGACGCTCTTTCTCAATGGTTGGTGATAAATCTTATTTGGGTTATACAAATGTTGATTTAACAGGCATCAACGAAATTGAAGTTACTGCTCAAGCACAAACACGTGTAGGTGCAGCAGGTGGTGTTATCGAACTTCATCTCGACTCGCCAACGGGTGCTTTGATTGGAACAAGCGATAAAATTGAACCAAGAGAAATGCGAATGGGACCGCCACCAGCTCAACCAGCAGCCTCGACAACTGGCGTTCCAGCCGCTGGAACGCCAGCCACAACACCACCAGCTCGTCCGAACATGAATAGCAAACTAAAAATAAGCGTTCCTCAAAATGCAGGTCAACACGATGTGTATTTGGTTTTCAGAAATGATAAAGCAAAAGATACGCAAATCGTAATGGCTGTATCGGCAATTGAGTTTAAAGCCAGCGAATAATAAACCCTAAGATAAATACAGTACCGAGAATTGGGCCTAAAAACCCAATTCTCATTTTTCAAGCCTCCTCCTCCCACCCTTCCAAAGCAAAAATTACGAACAAAACTTTAATTACTAACAATAATGATGCAAAACAGACGAGAATTCCTTAAAAACACAGGAGCTTTAGCACTTGGTGGTTTGATGCTACCAAACTTAGCTGATGCTTTTATTGACCCTAAAAAAGTAAAAAACTTTGGTGTTCAACTCTTTACCACAATGTCAGTAATCGACAAAGACGTTGAAGGAACTTTAAAACAAATTGCCGATATCGGTTATAAAGAAATCGAATCGGCATTTAGCATGAAAGGTGGTTTTTATGGCATGAAACCTAAAGAATTTGCCAAATTAGTTTCAGATTTAGGAATGTCGTGGCAAGCACACCATGTGAATGGAGCTCCATTCAACCGTCCAGCACCACGCCCGTCGGCGGATGGAAGCCCATCACCAGCTCGTCCAGCTATGCCACCGATGAAAAACTTACTCAATAACACACAAGAAATTGTTGATGAAGTAGCCGAAGGTGGAGCAAAATATTTGGTTTGTGCCAGTATTCCTGTCAATAAAATGGAGGAGATAAAGCTTTCGCTCGAAATTCTTCAAAAGGCAGGCGAAGCTGCCAAGAAAGCAGGCCTAACTTTTGTTTTCCATAATCACACAGCCGAGTTTGAAACCATTGAAGGTCAACGCCCTTTCGATATGATGGCTTCGCAAATTAGTGCCGATTTACTTAAATTTGAACTTGACCTTGCTTGGGCAACCAAAGCAGGTGTAAATATTCCGGAATTATTCCAAAAACACCCAGGTCGTTTCCCTCTTTTCCACATCAAAGATTTGAATAAAGAAACTCAACGACCAGTAGAAGTTGGCACTGGATATATCGACTTTAAGCCAATTTTTGCAGCAGCCAAAACTGCAGGTGTAAAACATTATTTCGTAGAGCAAGACGGAGCTCCATCTCCAGTAAATAACCTTACAACCAGCTTCAATAATTTGAAGAAAATTGTAGCGTAATTTTATATAACGTATTATCTCCCCTCCTTTTTTCAAGGAGGGGAGACCGACGCTCGGTGGCAAAATTCTGACAAAGTCGAATTTTGACGGGGTGGTTTATTCTTAGTTCAAAACTTTTAAACTAACTCTACGCTAATTAATCAGGCACCCCTCCTTGAAAAAAGGAGGGAAAATATAGACTCAAAAATCTCCATCTATTCACCCTATAAAAAATATCAAAATGAAATCAAATCGTAGAAATTTCATTCAAAAATTAGGTCTAAGTGCGACTGGCTTGGGTACCGTAGGCTTAGGCCTTGGTTCTACACTTACTTCTGAAGCTAAGGGTTTTAAACCTAAAGAGAAAGAAGACGAACAAGTGCTTTTTGTTGGTGATAATATTGCGGTTGCCAACACTCAATATGGTAAAGTAAGAGGTTATATTTTGCGAGGAATCCATACATTTCTGGGAATTCCTTATGGAGCAGATACTTCGGGCGAAAACCGTTTTATGCCTCCCCAAAAACCAAAACCTTGGACGGATATAAAACCAGCAGTTTGGTGGGGAAATTCTGCTCCACAAATCATGGAAAAACGCTACGCCAACGAGTACGCTTCGTTTGTTGACCACTGGAACTATGATGATGTAAGTGAAGATTGTTTGAGAATCAACGTCTGGACACCAGCACTTGACTCGAAAAAACGTCCTGTAATTGTATGGCTACACGGAGGTGGATTTGTAAACGGAAACGGCATTGAGCAAGATGGTTACCACGGCGAAAATATCAGTCGTTTGGGCGATGTAGTTTTCTGTTCGCTTAATCATCGTTTGGGAGCTTTGGGCTTTACAAACTTAGCCAAAGCAGGTGGTGATAAATTAGCTGCTTCAGGCAATGTAGGTATGCTCGATATTGTGGCAGCTCTCGAATGGGTTCGTAATAATATTGCCAATTTTGGTGGCGATGCTGGCAATGTAACCATTATAGGGCAATCGGGAGGTGGTGCAAAAGTTTGTACGCTTACTGCCATGCCATCAGCAAAAGGCTTATTCCATAAAGCGGTAGCATTGAGTGGTTCTTCGCTCAATGGTTTATCGAAAGAATATTCTGAAAAACTGGGCGAAATGGTACTAAAAGAAGCGGGTTTAGGTCTGGATGAAATAGGTAAATTACAGCAAATTCCGTGGAGAGAGTACATTGAAATTGCCAATCGTGCTGCCACCAAAATGGCCGATGAAGCCAAACGCATGAATCTTGCTCGTGGAGGTTTTGCTCCAGTTGCCGACGGGCGTTTCTTAGATGAAGGTACATTTTATGCAAGCAATTCGCACTTTTCGGCCGATGTACCTATGATTATCTGTACCACTTTCAATGAGCAATCTCCGAGTAGAGTTGATTCTTCACTCGAAAATATTGCCCTTAATGATGTAAAAGAAAAACTCAAGTCTCGTTTTGGCGAAAAAACTGGTGAAATTGTAGATAGTTACGCCAAGGTTTTCCCTGATAAAAAACCTGTGGAAATTTGGTCAATGGTAATGAGTAATCGCAAAGGTGCAATTGCCACAGCCGATGCAAAAGCCAAACAAAAAGCACCTGTGTATTTAGCATGGTTTGGTTTCCAACCTCCACTCTTTGATGGTCGTATGCGAGCATTCCACTGCGATGATATTTGTTTTTGGTTCTATAACACCGATCTTATGCTTACTCACACAGGCGGTGGAGCAAGACCAAGAAGACTTTCAGAAAAAATGGCAAAATCATTCTTGAACTTTGTTCGCACAGGAAATCCAAATGGTGGAGGATTGCCAAATTGGGCAAGATATACTTCCGAAAAAGGTGAAACCATGATTCTGAATGATGAATGTATTTTGAAAAATGACCCTGACCGTGAAGCAAGAAAGGCTTTGAGTTAGGATAAATCTTAGTAAATTCTATCAAATTATTCATTGCCGTCTGCTTTAGCTGACGGCAATGAATTAAATAAATGAATTAAAAAATTAAACATAATTATTAAAAAAACTGTATTTAGCATAAAATACCGACAATAAATCTACTATATTTGATTTTTATTCAACCTCATATTACTATACAATGAAACGTTTTCTTTGGCTATTTTTATTGATAGGCTCTTTCGCTACTTATGCCCAGCAAGGAACTATTAAAGAAAGCCTAAAAATCAAAAGTAGCACCCTCGGCAAAGATGTTGAGTACAGCATTTATTTGCCTGCCGACTACGACAAAACCAATCGTCAATATCCAGTTCTTTATCTACTTCACGGCTACACTGATGACGAAACTGGTTGGACTCAATTTGGCCAAACTCCAGAAATTGCCGACCGCACCATCAACAGTGGCGAAGCTCCACCAATGATTATCGTCATGCCAGATGCTGGTGTGAGTTGGTACATGAATACTTTCGATGGCAAAACCAAATTTGAAGATTTCTTTATCAAAGAATTTATTCCTTACATCGAATCAAACTATAGAATTCGTGCAAAAAAAGAGTTTAGAGCAGTAGCTGGCCTTTCGATGGGAGGTCTCGGAACGCTGCTTTATGCAACCAAACACCCCGATATGTTTGTAGCGGCAGCTCCACTTAGTGCTGCTATCTGGACTGATGAAGAAGTTGTTACACAAAATGCTGATATTAATCGCTGGAATAACGTTTTTGGTGATTTATATGGCAAAGACTTAAAAGGGAAAGAGCGTCTGACCGACCATTACTACAAAAATGCTCCAATAAAAATCGTAGAAACAGCCAATACTGATGATTTGAAGAAAGTAAAATTCTACATTGATTGTGGCGATGATGATTTCTTAATAAAAGGCAATATGGCACTTCATGCCATGATGATTGACAAGAAAATTCCGCACGAATTTAGAGTACGTGATGGCGGGCATACTTGGTCATACTGGCGTACTGCATTGCCCGAAGTTCTGAAGTTTGTAGGAGACACCTTTCACCGATAAATCTAACTTTGGATGATATAATAAGTTCATATAACCTAATTCTAAAATTCACTCATTCAATCACCCTATCATTACAAAACAAAACTTATATATATGAATCGTAGAGAAGCCATACAGAGAGTAACTTACCTACTGGGGGGAGTTTTATCAGCACCATTAATGGCAGGTGCTATGGGAGAAGTGCTCAACACTGGCGAAAGTGTTGCTGTAACAGCCGACCAAACAGCTTTATTGGCCGAAGTTGCCGATATTATTATTCCAACTACTGGCACACCAGGAGCAAAAGCAGCTGGTGTTGAGAAGTTTATTGTGCGTGTCATGCGTGATTGCTACGAAAAAGCCGACCAAGAAAAATTCTACGCTGGTTTAGCAAAACTTGATGCCGATAGCCAAGCCAAATTCGGTAAAGGTTTTGTAGCCTTGCCTCTCGACCAAAAAAACGAGATGGTCAAACAAAGTACAGTTGATAATAAAGCATTCTTCTTGACTATGAAAGGCTTAACCGTAACGGGCTATTTTACCTCAGAAATCGGAGCAACGCAAGCATTAGAATATCTCCCAATTCCAGGTAAATTCGAGGCTTGTATTCCTATCAAACCAGGACAAAAAGCTTGGGCAATATAATTAGATAAGAGATTCGAGATAGGAGATTTGAGAGTAAAAACTCCGCAATTTATCATGTCTCGTATCTCAAATCCAGTATCTCACATCTATCATCTCAAATAAAAACAATGGCAAACTTAAATATAGATTTAATCAAAGACCAAACTTACGATGCCATCGTAATTGGCTCGGGAATTTCGGGCGGATGGGCAGCTAAAGAACTGACAGAGAAAGGAATGCGAGTATTGATGCTCGAAAAAGGCCGCCAACTCGACCACGTAACAGGCTACGAAAATGCAATGAAAGCTCCGTGGGAAACCCAATACAACGGTCGCCTAACAATTGCTCAAAAAGAAAGTCACCCAAAACTCGCTCGTGATTATCCGTACAACGAAATGACCGAAAAGTATTGGATGAATGACTCTGATGCATTATACAAAGAAGTAAAGCGTTTCGACTGGTATAGACCAAATATTGTTGGAGGAAAATCAATCATGTGGGGGCGTCAATCATATCGTTTGAGCGACCTTGATTTTGAAGCAAACTTAAAGGAAGGTATTGCCATTGACTGGCCAATTCGCTACAAAGACGTTGCTCCTTGGTATTCTTATGTTGAAAAATTTGCAGGTATTTCGGGCGAAAAACTTGGCTTACCGCATTTACCTGATAGTGAGTTTTTGCCCCCAATGGAAATGTATTGCGTTGAAAAAGAAGTACGCAAACGTATCGAAAAAAACTTCCCAGGACGTGTAATGACCATCGGACGTGTAGCTAACCTATCGGAAGCTCGTAAAGAGCAACTCGGTGTTGGTCGTGCAGGATGTCAGTACCGAAACAAATGTTCATTAGGCTGTCCTTATGGTGCATATTTCAGTACACAATCTTGTACATTGCCTCCTGCTGCAAAAACTGGTCGCCTAACACTTCGCCCCGACTCTGCTGTTAAAGAAATTTTATTCAACGAAAAAACTCAGAAAGCCACAGGCGTTCGCATCGTTGATACCCAAACGATGGATGTTCGTGAGTTTTATTCAAAAATTATCTTTGTTTGTGGTAGCACAATTGGCTCAACGGCCTTGATGCTCAACTCTACTTCTAACCGTTTTCCGAATGGTTTTGGTAATGATTCTGGGCAATTAGGTCATAATTTGATGGACCACCATTTCAAGATTGGTGCTTCGGGTATATGGGAAGGAGATTTGGATAAATATTCGTATGGCCGTCGTGCCAACGGAATCTACGTGCCACGTTACCGCAATATTGGTTCTGATAAACGTGATTATTTACGTGGATTTGGCTACCAAGGTGGTGCAGGTTCGGGTCGTCAAGGCTGGCAACGAAATGTAGCCGAATTAGGCTTTGGAGCAGATTTTAAAGAAGAACTCACAAAACCAGGCCCGTGGACAATGGGCTTGAGTGGCTTCGGTGAAACACTTCCATACTACGAAAACCACATGTATCTTGATAAAAACGAAAAAGATAAGTGGGGAATTCCGTTAGTAGTTTTTGATGCCGAATTGAAAGAAAACGAGAAGAAAATGCGTGTTGATATGCAAAACGATGCGATTGAAATGCTCGAATCGGCAGGTGTGAAAAACGTAAGGGGCAATAATGCTGGCTCATTTTTGGGTATGGCCATTCACGAAATGGGAACAGCCCGCATGGGTCGTGACCCTAAAACTTCGGTCTTGAATGGCAATAACCAAGTTTGGGCAGCGAAAAACGTTTTCGTAACTGATGGCTCGGCAATGGTTTCGGCTTCTTGCGTAAATCCTTCACTTACATATATGGCACTCACCGCTCGTGCGGCCGATTTTGCAGTAAAAGAGTTGAAGAAAAAGAATTTGTAATAGATTCTTCTAATATTTTAAGGAAGCCTTCGCTTTGAGCGAAGGCTTCCTTTTGTTTTGGACATTAGTAAGTTAAAAGTTAAATTTGAGATAATTTCATAATCAAAAATCACACGCATGAAGTTTTTTAAGATAGTAAGTTATTTTTCATTTATTAGTTTATTATTCACGCTAAGCTGTAAAAAGCAATCAGAAGGAGAAAAATTGGCTCAAACTTATTGTGCTTCGTGCCACCTTTTTCCAGAACCAAACTTACTCGATAAAAATACTTGGAAGAATAATGTCTTGCCAGTAATGGCTCAACAACTGGGCTTACAAATTGTCAACGGCGAAGCATACCCAGATATTCAGAAAGGTGATAATGGAAAATTTGAGAGCGTAGCCAGTATCACGCCCGAAGAATGGGCAAAAATTGTGGCTTTTTATGGAGAAAATGCTCCCGAAAAATTACCCAGCCAAGGTCGTGAAGCAGTTTCTGCTATCACTAACTTGTTTTCAGTAAAACCCATTGCTATTCCTCAAAGTAGCTTTCCATCGCTTACTTACATAAAAATTGATAGTGCAAATCAGCAAATCTATGCTGCCAGTGATTCGATGTTGAGTATTTTTGATAAGAAAACCGCCACTATCTTAGCTCAAAAAGTAAAACAAACCATTGTTAACATTGATTTTGGAAATACGCTTCAGAAGGCAGGAAATCGAGCTGGTTTCTTGACAAATATCGGCATCTTAAACCCAAATGATTTAGCCAAAGGCTCGATTCATAGCTTTGATTTTGATGGGAAGACCAATTTCAAAAATACAAGAATACTTCTTGAAAATCTTACTCGTCCCGTACAAAGTATTTCTATTGATTTAGATAAAGATGGACTCATCGACCAGCTCATTTGTGGCTATGGAAATAAAAACGGATCTTTAGTTTGGAATAAAAACGTAGGTAGTAACAAATTTCAAGAGCAAATAATCAGACCGTTTCCAGGTGCCATAAAAGCATATATTGATGATGTAAACAAAGATGGTTTGCCTGATATTTGGGTGCTTTTTGCTCAAGCACAAGAAGGTATTTTTCTGTTTACGAATAAGGGAAGAGGGTCGGGAGGCGTTCCTCTTTTCGATACTAAAGAGATTTTACGTTTCTCGCCTGTTCATGGTTCATCTTTTTTTGAATTGGTTGATTTGAACAAAGATGGCTACAAAGATATTCTCTACACCAGTGGCGATAATGCCGATTATACCACGCACGTACTCAAGCCTTATCACGGCGTTTATGGCTATTTGAATGATGGCAAAAACAACTATAAACAAGTATTTTTCTACCCAATCAATGGCTGTTTTAAAGCATTAGCTCGTGATTTTGATAAAGATGGAGATTTAGATATTGCTACGATTGCTTATTTTCCTGACTTTAAAAACCAGCCAAAAGAAGGCTTTGTTTACCTCGAAAACAAAGGAAAATTTGCTTTTTCGGCTACATCAATAAAAGAAGTAAATGCAGGAAATTGGCTCGTAATGGACGCCGCCGACCTCGATGCAGATGGTGATGAAGATATTGTACTGGGCAATTTCGACCGCAAAAAACGTGGAGCAATAAACGAATCTAAAAAAGATACTGCGGTATTGGTTTTGATGAATAGGTTGAAGTAAAAAAATTGTAGGAACGTCCAAATTGGACGTTCCTACGGGCGGTCTATCAAGTAAATATTTTCATCAAGCCAATAACTCCTTCGCATAAGCTATACATTTAGCAACTTCTTTCACGGCATTTGAGCCTTCTGGAATTTCGTATTCTAACTCAACCGTTGCTGGAAACTTGTATTTCTTAGTTTTCATCAAAGTCAAAATTTCTCTGAGTGGTGTATCGCCTTTGCCCCATGCCAAGTTTCCTTTGCCATCAGCCGTGCGGTCTTTGATGTGCATACTCGTAATGCGGTCATGTTTTGCTTCGATTAATGCCAATAATGACTCTTTTGTATTCTTTCCACCTACTGCAATATAATGTCCACAATCAAGGTTGAGCGAGTTATACGGTGATTGGCTCAGGGCTTCGTCCCAAAGTGTATCTGTTGCCTGTAAGTGAGCATGATATCCCACATAAACCTTATGTTTTGAACCAAAATCTCCCAAACGCTTGGTTTGAGCCGAGTCAGTTGGCAATTCTAAAGTTACCGATGTTGCTCCAAGAGCTTTGGCAGCCTTCATACCATATTCAATTTCAGCATCTGAGTTATTAACGCCAAAAGCATTGGGTTTGAAAGCATAAATCGTTACGCCAGCGTCATTAAATTTCTTACGAACTTCTTTAAACTTATCCATCGAGGCAGTTGCACGCCATGCAGCAACACTTTTATTATATTCAGCCATTTGAGCTTTTTGCTCTTCTGTCATTTGTGGGCGTTGTGGTGGTTGGCCAGCAGTTTGGCGTGGCGGAGGCCCCATTCTAAACGGATTCGGATTTTTAGGTTTCCCTGCAAAATCTTCGGCAGGGTCGCCCATCATTTCGATAGCACTAACACCAGAATCAATACAAAACTGCAATAATTGGTCAATATCGTGCGGCATACTTCTAAATGAGTATGTAATCGCTCCAATCTGTACGCCATTAAATTTTGAATTAGGTTTATCGAGCCAATTAGTAGAGCGTTTGTTCAACACCAAGCCAAGTGTGGCCATCGGTGCAATTGCCATGAAATCACGGCGAGAAAGTTGATTTTTCATAGTAAAGTTATAAGTTTTGAATAGATAGTAGAAACAAAAACTGCTGCAAGTCTAATGACTTACAGCAGCAAGGTAATTTTTTATTTCAAATTTGATAAAAATTCTACCACATCACGAATTTCTCGTTTTGAAAGTAAACTGCCCATTGGCGGCATACTCGATGGCATATTTTCTCGTTTGGCAATGCGTGAAACTGGAATCACCAAAGGCTCAGCATCGGAAGTAGTGATTACTAATTCTTCGGCATTTTCTTTGGCGAGTGTTCCTGTTACCTCTTGACCGTCTTTTAGTTTTAACGAAACTGTTCCGTAACCAGGCGAAAGTCTCGCACTTGGCTCAATGAGTGCTTGCAAGATTTGCTCACGGCTCAATGTACCACCGATTTTAGATAAGTTTGGTCCAACCGACGCACCTTCACCACTCATATTGTGGCAACGTACACACTGAGCCGTAGAATTATTATTAAAAATATTGCGTCCGATGTTTCGGTTTCCACCAAAAAGAGATTCCATGTACTCGTCCATCGGCGATGCACCTGGCTTAATGGCCGCAATTTTGGTTTTAAGTGCATCCGAACCCGAAGCCTCAACTGCCTCTTTCAGTTCCAACGAAACATTTGGCGATAATTGTTTTTCTTTCAATTGGTCAATCAAGCCCGATAAAACTTCTTGTGTTTTATCAATCGTTAATTTACCCAAAACCATCAAAATTTGTTGTTGCTCTCTAATGCTTCCTTTCGTAAAAATTGTCTTCACAAGTTCAGGCAAGCTCTCTTTTGTTACATTATTGTTGTTCAATAGACTCAAAGCTACAGTTCGTACGCTTTCATCTTTATCGTCCATTCCTTTCTTGATTGCGGCTTCTAAATCTGAATATTTGAGTTTATTTAAGGCAGGTAAGATAGCCGCTCTTACTTTGGCATTATCAGAGGTATTGTAGATATTAGCCAATTCGTTGTTGTATTCGGTAATATTCAACTCTGCCAATAAACCAGCCATCGTAACGAGCGTTTCGGCATTGGTTTCTTTCAAGAAATTGCCGATAAATGGCTGAATTTTAGTTTTCACCAAAGCTCCATCACGCACCAAAATGCCACGATAGCGACCATCAACTCTATCCAAAACCGATGGATTTCCCCAAGTTCCGAGCGTAGCCAATGCCTCAGCTTTGATATTATCTTTAATATCGGTGCGAGTAGAGAAAGCAATCAATAAATCAAGTTCTTTTGGCGAACCCACACGCAAAGCCGCATTGATGGCACGGCGAAGCAATGGTTCTGATGTAAAACGAGTTTCGGCCAAAGTTGCTGCCAACGCAGGTAAGGCCGCAGGAATTGATAAATCGTCGTTGATTCCACGAGCCGCTTCGGCTACGATGTATTCGTCTTTATCATTTAAGAAAAGAGCGATGTTATCGTTTTTCATTCTGCGTAAAACCAAAACTGCTGCTGTGCGAAGTGCTTTACTTGGGTTATTAGCCAAAGCCACGATTGGCTCAACTTTTCCGATGCGAGAAAGTGCCAAAACTGCCGCATGACGTAAGTAAACGTCTTCGTCATTATTAGCGTCGAGCATCTGAATCAAAGGAGCAACGGCATCTTGGTAAGCAATTCTACCTAAAGCCTCGGCTGCATAAAACTGAATTCTTGGATTTTTACTTTTCAATAAAGGCACTAATTCACTACCTGTGTTTTCGAGTTTTACATCTCCGATGATTTTTGCCGCTTGAGCGATAATTTCCTCATCTTTATCTTTCAATAAGGGCAATAATGGCGAAGCAAAAGTTTTGTTTTGACGAGTCAATTGTCCAACTCCCCAAATGCCATGAATACGAGCAAGCTGACTGTTTGTTTGGGCAATGGCTTTGGTGAATTGAGCAAAGCCTTTTTGTCCACGACTTGCGAGTTCAAACTGTGCTTTTTGACGGACACGCATATCTACATTTGAAAGTTGGTCGTAGAGTGCAGCATCGGTTTGAGCTGTATAATCAAGCTGAATGAGGCGTTTTGTTTCTTTTCTGAGTGCTTCAAGGTCATTTTTTTCTTTCGTTACATCCAATTTCCAAACTCTACCGTAGTTTTTCGTGTCCCAACCATTAATCCAGTCGGCCGCGTATAATGCACCATCTGGACCAAATTTGATACCCGTTGGTAAGATTCCACTTACTACGTCTTTTTCGCCATCAAGCACAAACGATGCACCTTTTGGTTTTAAGCCAAACGACCAAATATGCGAGCGAGTTGGAGTTCCTACAAACTCAACCAAGAAATATTTATTTTTCCAATCAGACCCCAAAGCAGTACCAGGGTTATAAACCATACCAGTCGGGCCATTATGATAATTCATGATTGGCGGAATGATATAAGCCGCTTGCCCATCCCAACGTGGTTTAGATAGTTTTTCATCCATCCAAACATTAAACTTATTGTTTTTGGGATCGGTATATTTTCCGTATTGCCAGTTCGAACGCCAGCCAGCATCTGAGCCTTCTACTACGTGAACCAAACGTTCGCTTTCGCCAGGGTGGTCGCCATCATTATCCGACGAAATCAAGTTTCCGTATTCATCAAAAACAAACTCGTGGGTATTGCGTAAACCAGCTGCAAAAATCTCAAAATCGCTACCATCAGGATTTGAACGAGCAATAATTCCTGAGTTTGGATGCTCAAACTTTTTACCATCAGCAGTTGTAATATTGGCACCAATATCGCCAATATTCCAGTAAATTCGTCCATCTGGGCCTTCGGTCACGCCTGACATTCCATGTCCACTGAAACCGATATGCACACCATAACCATGGCTAATTGATGTTTTCTTATCAAAAATACCATCACCGTTCGTATCTTTCACTCGCCACAAGTCAGGAGCAATGCCGATAAACATTTCTGTGCCACGCACTAAAAGTCCGCCCGCTACATCGGTAACTTCCTCAAAAAAGTCATTCAACACTCGCATTGATTTATCGGCAATTCCGTCGCCGTTTGTGTCTTCCAAACGCCAAACCTCATCTTTTTCAATAGCCAAATCACGCCAATCGTGGCTTCCATCTTCGTTTAAGTCTTTAAGCCATTCATTTTCTTTGCTGCGTTCGGGAGCGAAAGTTTTACGCAAAAATGCACGACGGTCTTCAACAGTTTGGAGTCCGATTGATTCGGTCATCCAGTCACGGTGTCCACGAATATCAAATTCGGAGTTTTTTTGGCGATTCGTACGAATCAGATATACTCTTCCTTGGTCATCAATCGACATTGCAACGGGGTCAGGTGCGAGCGAATCCGATGCCCAGAGGGTCATTTCTATGCCATCAATTACTTTAGCTGATGTTTTCTCACGAATTTCTTTAGCTTTAGAAATTGCCTTAGTAGGGTCTTCGTTGATAACCAAAGGAGTTTCTTTTTTCCCAAATTTAGCACAAGAGACAATCAGAATTGTAGATGCTGAAGCCCAAATAAGTTTGCTTTTTAGGAGTTTTCTTAGAATCATAGTTTTTATCGGTTGGATAGTATTGAGATAAAATTGAACTCTAAAAATAAGCAATTCGCTTCACATTGGCATTCTGTAAATAAATGTTTTTTTAGATATTTTTACATACATGAAGCAAGTTTATAACTAATATATTGAAAAGTAGTAGTAATTTCGAGAAAACAAACGTTTGCACAAATCAAATTAATAAATTAATCAAAAAAAGCCTATTTATTAATTTTTTTTAATTTATAGAAAGATTCAACTTGTTTTTATTAAAAAATATCATTTACTTTAAAGAATCAATTAAATTATTGCCTATAAAGTAAAAAACATTATGGTAATTAATACCATAAGTATTTAAAAATTCATAAATTGCTTGTCAATTTACCAAAACTAAACCTATTATTACCTAAACTATTATGTTAACATCTAAGAACGAAGCTCTTGCAGAAATGGAAGTAGAAGGAAACAGCCGTGAGTCTGTTGTAGATATCAAGAAGAATAAACAGAAGAAAGGCATTTTACATGACCTCTATTTCAACAACAAAAATACTATTGCAGAGCTTTCTAATTCGCTGCACATTAGTATCCCTTCTATCACAGCCTTAGTCGATGAGCTTGTTGAAGAAAAGTGGATTTCAGAAACTGGATTCGCTATCTCAAAGCAAGGACGCCGCCCTGCCATTTATGGCATCAACCCTCATAAAAATTTTGTACTAACACTCGATATCAATACCCATGATACTCGGATTGCGGTACTTAATCTGAAAAATGAAATCGTTTTTTCGCAAGTATTTGATTTACAGCTAAAAAATAACCCTTCATTTCTCGAAACACTTTTTCATTTGGTTGATAAAATCGTAGAGCAAAAAGTATCAAAAGGGAAGGAGATTATTGCTCTTGGCGTTTCGATTCCAGGCTTAGTTAATAAAAAAACAGGTATCAATTATACCTATAAAAGCCTCAATAACGAGAATACTTCACTCGGAAAACTCATCGAAAACCATTTTAATTTACCAACTTTTGTTATTAATGACTCAAAAGCAACTGCTTTTGGTGAATATCACTTTGGTTTGGCAAAAGGTAAATCTCACGTTCTTTCGGTGAATGTTGACTGGGGTATTGGCTTAGGAATTGTACTGAACGGAGAAATTTTTGATGGAGCGTCGGGCTTTGCTGGTGAGTTAGGACACATACAGGTAAATCCAGATGGTGTACTTTGTAGCTGCGGTAAAGTTGGCTGTCTGGACACGATTACATCTGCATCTTCACTGCTAAAAAGCATTAAAGAAGGCCTTAGAAATGGTCATGTTTCAAAACTGGGCGAATATAAAGACTCACTCGAAAATATTAACCTCGAAATGGTAATTGACGCCGCCCAACAAGGCGACGGCTTCGCAATCGACATCATTCATAATATCGGTCTTGAACTCGGAAAAGGACTTTCGATTGCCGTGCATTTATTTAATCCGCAAATCATTATTATTGATGGCGTTTTATCAAAAGCCCAAAAACTCATCGTTAATCCAATCGAACATGCTATTAACAAATACTGTTTGACAGATTTCAAAGAAGATTTAAGCATCGAAATTTCGCAACTCAGCGAAGATGCCAAAATCTTTGGTGTACATGCCTACGTTGTAGAATCTCTTTTAAAAACAGCCTAATTGGTAAATTAGTATACCGAGTTACTTGTGCATTAGTTACTGGTGTAAACTTGCAAAAAAAACTAATACATTGCGAAGCAAATAACCTATTTACCAGTAAATAATAACCAGTTCACTAATAACATAACTAATACCCAAATAACAAATCAACAAACTATGCAATCAAGAAGAAACTTTTTACATTGGTCGGTACTGAGTTTGCCGTTTTTATCTGTTAGTCAAGCATTTGCAAAAAAATTTGTTGCTCCACAAAAGCCAATCGTTGTTTCGACTTGGGATAGTGGCTTGCCCGTAAATGCAGTAGCATGGAAGATTTTACGAGAAAAAAATGGCCGTGCCTTAGATGCCGTTGAAGCAGGAGCAAATTCGATTGAAGATACTATCAACTGCTGCGTAGGCTTAGGTGGAAATCCCGACCGTGATGGAAAAGTAACGCTCGATGCTTGTATCATGGACGAACACGCCAACTGTGGTGCAGTTGCTTATTTACAACGCATCAAACACCCGATTTCGGTTGCTCGTAAGGTAATGGAACTCACGCCACACGTATTTTTGGTGGGTGAGGGAGCACAGCAATTTGCATTAGCCAATGGCTTTAAATTAGAACCCGATAAACTCTCGGCCGATGCTGAAAAAACATACAAAGATTGGCTTAAAAAGTCTGAATATAAGCCAGTTATGAATATAGAGCAACAACAAAGTAAGGGACAAAAGAAAGAAGGACATGGACCTTTTGCTCCAAATAAATTTGAAGATGGCTCTTTCAATCACGATACGATGGGAACGATTGCTTTAGATGCTTCGGGAAATCTTTCGGGAGCTTGTACCACGAGTGGAATGGGCTTCAAAATGAAAGGTCGTTTGGGCGATTCGCCAATCATCGGTGCTGGGCTTTTTGTTGATAATGAAATCGGGGCAGCCGTATCGTCGGGGCAAGGCGAAGAAGTAATACGCATTGCGGGTACACACTTAGTGGTAGAAATGATGCGAATGGGCAAATCGCCCGAAGAAGCATGCAAAGGTGCGATTGAGCGTTTGGTAAAAATCAACCCTGAAAAAGCCAAAAACTTCCAAGTAGGTTTTATTGCCATCAATAAAGCAGGCGAATACGGTGCTTATTCTATCAATCCAGGGTTTAGTTACTCAGTTACGGCCAGCGATGAAGGCGGAAAAGTATTTATGGCTACAAGTCATTATAAATAGTCCGTAGTTTTCAATGGGTAGTTTCCAGCCTAAAAACCTATAACAGAATGAAAAAAACAGTAATTTCTCTATTATTCTTGCTGATAAATTCTTCATTTTTATTTGCCCAAAACAATGAAACTGGCGAACAACATCGAGCTTATTGGAGTAAATTACTGTATAAAATCTCCTACCCTGTTGTGCATAATTTAGCCCAAGAAACTTTGGTTAAAAATATGCCCACCGAAACTGGGCCGAATGCCTACAAAAGAGAATTTCCTGTATCGCACTTAGAGGCCGTTGGACGAACCGTTGCGGGGATTGCACCGTGGTTGGCCCTCGAAGATGATGATACCGAAGAAGGAAAACTCCGCAAAACCTTGCGTGAAGAATTGCTCAAAGGCTTGAAAAATATGGTCAATCCGCAAAGTGCTGATTATCTAAATTTCAGAAAAGATATGCAGCCTTTGGTTGATGCGGCTTTCTTGGCACAGGGATTTCTACGAGCAAAAACTAAACTCTGGGACCCACTCGATGATGTAACAAAAAAGCGTTTTGTAGAAGAATTCAAATCGCTCCGCAATCGTAAGGCGTATTATAGCAATTGGCTATTATTTTCGGCCATGACTGAGGTATTTCTACTAAAAATTGGAGAAGACTACGACCCTGCTCGCATTGATTACGCCCTCAAAAAGATACCTGAATGGTATTTTGGCGACGGCATCTATGGCGATGGGCCGAGTTTTGCGATGGATTATTATAATTCGTTTGTCATTCACCCAATGCTTGTAGAAGTTTTGCAGGTGATGGTCGAAAACCAACTCGCCAAGAAAGAAGAGTATGATTTGGCCATGAAACGCATGATTCGCTACGCCGAACATCAAGAAAGATTCATTTCTCCCGAAGGTACTTATCCACCCATCGGGCGTTCGATAGCCTATCGAGTTGGAGCATTTCATGTGCTTGCTTTGGTGGCTTTAAACAATAATCTATCAAGCTATATTCAACCCGCTCAAGTGCGTTGTGCTTTGACAAAAGTAATGCAAAATCAGTTTGAAGCCGAAGGCACTTTCGATGCCAAAGGTTGGCTACAATTGGGTTTTGCAGGCCACCAAACCGATATTGCTGAGCCTTATATCTCGACTGGTAGTTTGTATCTCTGCACTTTCGGATTTTTACCACTCGGCTTGCCAGCCACTCACCCATTTTGGACTTCTCCTGCTGCTGAATGGACATCAAAAAAAGCATGGAGTGGAAAACCATTTAAAAAAGATGGGCATGTGGATTGATTTTTTTCAAAAATAACTTCACATATTTTTTATCTACGTAAATAGAACGCGTAGTATATATGTTACTTTGCATCAACATCAAACACAAGTAGATATATTCAGAAATTTATATAAGTCTTGACTCATGTAATGAAATTGGTTTTATTAAGTTTTTGTTATAGATTTGAGAAAACGAAATAAGAAAAAATGAGAGCAGCAACTAAAGAAAAACCCTATTTTTTCAAGAAAATCAAAACTTATACGGCGGAAGAAATTTTGGCAGCAGGTGGCACAACTGCATTTGCCAAACAAACTGGCTATAACCCAAAAGAATTGTATCATTTGGAAGGCGAACCACTTCCTGACGAAGATTACAAAAAAGCGATTAAAATGCTCAGAAAATGAACCTTCTATTAGATACAAACATCATTCTTTCAATAGTAAGGGATAAATCAGGACATAAGATTTTGGAATATCTAAATCCTAATGAGGAATCTATTTATATTTCGTTTGTCAATGTTGCGGAGATACACTCAATTGCATTTCAGAATAAGTGGGGTTACAATAAAATACAAATATTAGAGTCTTTTTTCACTAAAGTCAGAGTTATTGACATTAGTGATTTGCTTTTACCTTCATACATTGGCATTGATGCGTACAGCCAGCGTAATCACCCAGATTACGACCAGTACTCATTTAAAACTCCTCGAAATATGGGCAAAAATGATTTATGGATTGCCGCAACAGCCTCAATTTTAAATCTAAAACTCATTACTACTGATGGTGATTTCGACCATTTAGATGGTTCGTTTCTAACTTTGCAAAAGATATTACCTGCTGAAATACAGCATTACCTTAAAGACTAAATATTCAACACTAAAAGGCTTTGATAAACCACTTTTCATGGCAATAGTTTCAAAGCGTCAGAAAAACAACTTCGGTCAAAGTAGCCTTTAAATTATTATGATAACTAAATAGTGTTTTCGTCAAATGCCCATTCAACCCACCGAAATAAAGGAAATTTTCCAACAAATCAAGCACTTACGAGTAGGTGTGATTGGCGATTTTGCCGTTGATTTTTACTACGGAATCAATCAACGAACCCAAGAGTTTTCAGTTGAAACTGGCAAAGAAGTTTTTTGGGGAAACAAGCCCAAAACATCGCTCGGTGCTGCTGGAAATGTAGTGCAAAATTTGGCCGCTTTGGGCGTAGAAAATCTACACGTTTTTGGCTGTGTGGGTGATGATATTTACGGTCGAGAAATGCAACATTTATTTCAAAAACTGAATGTTGATACCGCAAATCTCAAAACAATTCAGAGTGGTTGGGATACTTGTACTTATACGAAACCGATGTCGGTCAATGGTGAAGAAAATCGGTTGGATTTTGGCACTCATAACACTCTTTCGGAAGCCATTTTTGATGAAATTTTGCAAGCAATCGAATCTGCACTACCTACCCTTAATGTACTGATTATCAATCAGCAATTTCCAAACCCATTACTTACACCTCAACGCATTCAGCGATTAAATGATATTTTATCAAAGTTCTCGAATTGCCTTTTTGTAGCCGATTTACGGGCTTTCGGACTTCATATAAAACATAGTATTTTAAAAGTAAATACCGAAGAATTAGCTCGATTAGTAGGCATTTCAACCATCGAAGAAGCTGACGAAATAGCTTGCATTGCACATGCCAAAATACTACTTGAAAAAATAGGTAGCTCACTCGTAATCACTCGTGGCGAACACGGTATTTCATACATCAGTCCAACCGAAACACAAAGCATAAAAGCATTACAACTAAACACCGAACTTGATACCGTTGGTGCGGGCGACACAGTTGTAGCCGCATTTTCGGCCAGCAAAGGAACAGGGGCAAGCATCACACAATCGCTTGAAATTGCTAACTTAGCCGCTGCCGTTACAGTACAGAAATTACAACAGACTGGCACGGCTACTTTGGATGAGATTATAAATTTAATGTGAAATAAAGCCATTGTTTATTTTGCATTATACATTTTATATTATCAATTATACATTAAGTACTATTCAACCTCAATAAAAAACTATTCAACATGAATCCTTCTCATGCCCGAGAGCTGCGAGACGAAATCGTCGCTTACCTCAACAATGGCCTTTTACCTTTCTGGATTTCTCGCACCGTTGACAACGAATACGGTGGTTTTCTAACCCATTTCGATGAATTTGGCAATGATTCGGGCGAAGACGAAAAATCTTTGATTGCTCAATCTCGTTCGGTTTTCACCTATTCTTCGGCACATCGTGCGGGTTATGGTGATGGAAAATTGGCCGAAATGGCTCGCCACGGTGTTGATTTTCTACTCAATAAAATGTGGGACGAAGAACACGGCGGTTTTTACTGGATGATGAACCGCAAAGGCGAAGTAGTTATTGATGAGAAAATCGTTTACGGTCATAGTTTTGCTATTTATAGTCTGAGCGAATACACTCTCGCTACTGGCGACCCTCGTGGCCAAGAATATGCCGAAAAAGTATTCGATTTGCTCCAAAAACACGTAGTCGATACCCATTACGGTGGCTATTGGGAAATGTTCCATCGAAACTGGGATTTGAAAGGTGCTGGCCCAGCAGGTGGCGACCGCAAAACGCTCGATGCTCACATGCACCTGATGGAAGCCTTCACTACACTCTATGAATGCACGGGCAAGCAAGTACACAGACGTAAACTATTAGAATCAATCGAATTGCTGACCAAGAAAATCATGCACCCGCAATACGGCACTGGAATTCCGCAATTTTGGGCTGATTGGACAGTTGCTCCTCAAATTAAATTCGACATCGTTTGGGGTTGGGACAGATTTAGTGAAGACGGACAAAAAGCCGCTGCCGAAGATAACACCAGCTATGGCCACAATGCCGAGTTTGCATGGCTGTTGATGCACGCCCTCGATATTCTGAAATTACCTTATGATACGCATCACGACCAAATACAGAAATCATTTAGCCATTCGGTTGATAATGGCGTTGACTGGGAATTTGGTGGCGTTTATGTAGAAGGTTCGCACGCTGGAGAAGTTTATGACCGAGAAAAAGAGTTTTGGCAACAAGCCGAAATGCTTATCGGAATGTTGGATGCTTACCGATACCTAAAAGACGAAAAATATTGGGATGCTTACGTAAATATTCATCGTTTTGTATTTGATAAAATGATTAATCATAAATTGGGCGAATGGTGGCCGTTAATGACCCGCCAAGGTGAACCAATTTGGCGACACATGAGCCATTCATGGAAAATCAATTATCACGATGTGCGAGCAATGGTGCAATCGGTTGTGAGGTTGAATAAGCTATTGGAAGAATAAGTTTATTTCATGTGTAAGCAACAAATAAATATCACTCAAAAAGCATTTAGAATTGATTGAAGTTAGTACCTTCGGGGCATTCAATCTCACATATTGGTTCTAACTACATTTCTTAGAAAAATTAAAATCAATATGTGATTCTAATAGCTATGAATCTAAAAAGAGTCGTCTTCTTCTTATATTTCATCATTATATCGCTTGATATTTATGGTCAAATAAACAATCATTATTGGGTGGTTTGTATATTTAAAGCTCTCGAAATGCCTTTGCTTGTATATTATTACTATCAATCAAGACTTCCTAAAATAGATATCTTAGACAAGCTCTTACTACTATCGCTTTGTATATCATTCGTAGGTATTTGGGTAAGTTTTTTATTTAATCGCAATGCAATTATCATCAATTTCGTAACAATTATTTATATTATTGAAGGACAAATCAATCTTTTTATTCTTTCAAAATTGAATAGATATTTAGGCACAAATAATGAAAACGATTTATGGAGAATCGGTGTATCACTCGTGCTTGCAATAGGTTTTATCTATGTGCTTTTCCCACGATTTGCCACACTTACTCAAGTTTTAGTATTAATTGTAATGATTCAATTAGCTCTTATGAGTATTTATGGATTATTTAAAAAAGGCATTCATATTAACATTTCATTAAGCATTGTTACTATTATTGTATCAAATATTCTATCTGTAAGTGGCGTTTTTCTAAGACCTATTCCTTACGACTATCTATGGATTATGGGGCTTGTTTATATTTCAAAAATCCTGTTTGTAGAAGGGGTTCTTAAAACGCTGAAATCTATCAACAAGTAATGAAAAATATTCTTGCTCAGTCCATGAAGGTAAAACCAAACTAATTATTTAATTTACCGACTTTAATTGAGAAGGCTTTCGCCTATCGAAAGGCTAATTTATTCAACCAAAAACTCACAAAAAAATGAATTCTAATTCATCTCGCCGATCGGCACTCAAAAATATTATTGGCGGAACAGCCGTGGCATTTTCTCCGATGACATTCAGCGAAGTATTTGCCGCCAACGAAAAAGCACTCGGTGCCGACCTCAACGGCAAAATCAATCACTCGGTTTGTCGTTGGTGTTACTCTAAAGTTGATTTGGAAGACCTTTGCAAAGCAGCCGTTGCGATGGGAATCAAATCAATCGAGCTACAAGGCCCCGAAGAATGGCCAATTTTGAAGAAATACGGTCTGACTTGTGCCATGCCGTGGGGTGCAGGAAAAGGCATTAATGATGGTTTTAATGACCTCAAACTACACGATGAGTTGGTAAAAAGCTACGAAGAAATCTTCCCGAAATTAAAAGAAGCAGGTTTGGATAAAGTTATCTGTTTTTCGGGAAATCGTAGAGGAATGTCAGACGAGCAAGGACTCGAAAACTGTGCAATTGGCTTAAAAAGATTAATGCCTTCGGCCGAAAAATATGGCATTACCGTAACGATGGAATTGCTCAATAGCAAAGTAAACCACAAAGATTATATGTGCGATACTACCAAATGGGGAATTGCCTTATGCGATAAAGTTGGCTCAGATAGATTTAAGTTGCTTTATGATATTTACCACATGCAAATCATGGAAGGCGACGTAATTGCAACGATTAAAAAATCTCACAAATATTTCTCGCACTACCATACTGGCGGTGTACCAGGTCGTGCCGAAATTGATGATACACAAGAGCTAAATTACCCAGCCATCATGCGTGCAATCGTAGAAACTGGCTACAAAGGTTTTGTTGGACAAGAATTCGTACCAAAACGCCCAGATGCCCTCGCATCGCTCAAACAAGGCGTTACGATTTGTGATATCGCTTAATAGTCCACGGTCAATAGTCGATAGACCACAGTTGTTAGTTTGAAATCAATACTGATTACTGTCGTCCATCGACTATCGTCCATTGACTAACTTATATCTTCGTAAACTTAATATTCAGCTTCTTCTCAATTTCCTTAATCATCTTTAGGTCGTCACGAGTTACGAAGGCAATCGAAATACCTCGTTTGCCCGCACGAGCCGTACGGCCGCTTCGGTGCGTATAATATTCCATTTGGTCAGGTAATTGATAATGAGCCACGTAGGCCAATGCTTCAATATCAATTCCACGAGCAGCAATATCAGTCGCTACCAAAATCTGTACTTTTTTGTTTTTGAAAGCCCGCATTACTTTCTCACGGTCACGCTGCTCCAAGTCTCCATGAATGGCTTCCGCCGCAAAATGTTTACCTATCAGTTTTCTCGTAACTACCTCAACATCAGCCTTTGTTCGACAGAAAACAATGCCTCGTGCCGCCCCTTGCGACTGCAAGAATTGCACTAAATAATCAAATTTTTGGTTGAGTTCACAGATAAAAAACTGATGCTCAATCAGCCCGTTGACGACTTCAGTTTTGCTTACTTGAATAGTCTGCGTATCGGGCGACATATACTTCATAATCAACCAACGAAGGTCGTCGGGCAAGGTTGCCGAGAACAACCACGTATTGCTATTTTTATGAACTTTATTCAAGATTTTGTCTAAATCATCCTTGAAACCCATGCTTAGCATTTCGTCGGCTTCGTCTAAAATTACGGTTCGGACGTGGGTTAAATCAACGACTTCTCTGGCCAATAAATCAGTCAAACGCCCTGGAGTTGCAACCAAAATTTGGGTTGGACGTTGAAGATTGCGAATCTGAATATCTATTTTTTCGCCACCATACACCGCTTCCGAGAAAACCTTATCAGTGTATTTGGTCATCTTGAAAATTTGCTTGGCTATTTGCTGACAAAGCTCACGTGTAGGCGACAAAATCAAAGCCTGAATGTGCTTATCGTTGGGTCTGATTCGCTGCAAAAGTGGAATACCAAAGGCAACAGTTTTTCCTGTACCCGTTTGGGCTTGACCGATAAAGTCAGATGTATTTTTAAGCAAAAACGGAATTGCTTTTGCTTGAATTTCGGTAGGTTTCGTGATTTTCATTTCGGCCAAAGCCTTAATCAAATTCTCCGAAACACCGATTTGTTTGAATGTTTCCAAAACTCTTTTGTATTATTTGAGCTACAAAGGTACGGAAAATAAGGCTATGATGGAATTTACATCGAAAATCAATAGTTCAAATTATTTCATTGGCTTTTTTGCAACAAAACCTTAACTTTACCAAACCTTCAACCTTACAAAATCGACAAACTATGAAACACATTTTTTTGCTTTTAATGGGCATCAATTTAAGCTTTGCCCAAATCCTGCAACCTTCACAACTTCCTCTTTATCAAGAAGTTAAACTTACTACTGATTGGTTAATTTCAAAGCAAAATTTTAAGGCTGAAATCTATCAAACGAGTGGCGGAAAAGACATTATTTTATCGAATGGTTTATTGAAACGCCAAATCCGAATTTCGCCCAATGCCGCCACGATAGACTTCAAAAATCTACGTACCAACGAGCAATTCGTCCGCTCAGTTCGCCCCGAAGCCCGCATCACGATTGACGGAAAAACTTATAATATTGGCGGACTTTACGGCCAAAAAGAACACGCTTATTTGCTCACCGAATGGATTGATAAATTAGAAAGCAATTCACAGGATTTTCAGTATAAAACTTTTAAAATCAACCCTTTAACTCCGCACGTAAATTTCAAACCTCGCACGTGGGCGATGAACCAACAAAACCCCAAAGGCAAAGAATTGGAATTAATTTTTGAGTCAAATTTACCAGAATTGAAAGGAGTTTCGGTATCCGTTCACTACGAGATTTTTGATAATATACCAACGATTTGTAAATGGGTAAGTGTTGAAAACAAGGGCGATAAATCGCTGAAAATCAACCAACTGGTTAATGAAATATTGGCAACGCCCGAAGAAGAATCAGCTGTGGTGGGCAGCCCCGAGCAGATGAAAAAACCACAACGGATTTATATCGAAAACAACTACGCTTTCAATAATGCCATGCGTTATGAGCTATCCGACCAAGCGACGCACTGGAAAGTTGATTCGAGTTATACTTCGCAGGTAAACTATAATTTTCAAACTCCTTGTGTGCTGGAGGTTTACCCAAGTTTTGGTATTGGTTTTGAGCTTTTGCCCAATCAAACTTATAAGTCGATTCGGACTTATGAATTGCTGTTGG
The DNA here is from genome assembly GCF_040253585.1 of Emticicia sp. W12TSBA100-4. Classification (NCBI taxonomy): domain Bacteria; kingdom Pseudomonadati; phylum Bacteroidota; class Cytophagia; order Cytophagales; family Leadbetterellaceae; genus Emticicia; species Emticicia sp. W12TSBA100-4. The sequence continues at coordinate 145,404 of NZ_JBELAU010000004.1, read as the reverse complement.
ATAATTATGACCGTGAGCGAAACGGACTCGCCCGCCGCCGAATGTACGCCACGCTTTTTCCGTACACAACTCAAAATCCGATTTTCATGCACCTTGTCAGTACCGACCCAGTGAAAGTAAAAGCCACGATTGACCAATGTGCCGAAACTGGCTACGAAATGGTGATTCTGAGTTTTGGTAGTGGCTTAAACATGGAAGATGCAAGTGTCGAAAACATCAAAAAATTTAAAGAATTAGCCGATTATGCTCATAGTAAAGGTGTATTGTTGGGTGGATACTCACTTTTTAGTAGCCGCAGAATTGATGACGAAAACGATGTGATTGACCCAAAAACAGGCTTGCCCGATAAAGGTGCTTTCTTTGGAAATGCTCCGTGTTTGGCCAGTCAATGGGGAATCAATTACCTGAATAGTCTAAAGAAATTTATCACCGAAACGGGCTTCGATTTACTCGAACACGATGGTCCTTACCCTGGTGATGTTTGTGCTTCGACCAAACACCCTGGCCACAAAGGACTGGAAGATTCGCAGTGGGTGCAGATGGAAATGCAAAAAGGATTTTATCGCTGGCTCAATGAGCGGGGCGTTTACATCAATGCTCCCGATTGGTATTTTCTGGATGGTTCGCACAAAATTGCGTTGGGCTATCGAGAAGTGAATTTTTCGCTTTCTCGTGAGCAACAAAAAATCTTGAATCGACAAAACATCTTTGATGGAACTTGGGAAAAAACGCCTTCGATGGGCTGGGGATTTGTGCCACTCACCAAGTATCAAGGTGGCGGAGCAGAGGCAGTTTTAGAGCCATTGAGCGAGCATTTGAAAGATTATGAACAACTAATGGTGCAATATTACGGTGCGGGTGTACAAGCCTGTTATCGTGGGCCACGCCTCTACGATACCGAAGAAACCAAGCAAACGGTCAAGAAAACGATTGATTGGTATAAAAAATACCGCCCAATTCTAAACTCCGACCTTATTCATCTACGTCGCCCCGATGGCCGAGATTGGGACGGAATTATGCACGTGAATCCAAATCTAAAAGAGAAAGGTTTTGTGATGCTTTACAACCCATTGAAAGCAAGTATTTCTCGAAAAATCAATTTACAGCTTTACAATACTGGGCTTTCAGACAAAGTTTTGGTGCGAGAAAAAGAAGGAAAAAGCAAGGGTTATATACTCAACCGTAGCTATGAAATTGAAGTTGATGTAACGATTCCCGCTGAGGGTTTTACTTGGTTGGTGTTGGAGTGAAAAGATGGTTTAGAAAACAAAATTGTTATATTTGTTAAATCAACATCTTATCAATCAAAACTATGAACAAACTAATTTTAATCGCTTGCTTTTTTGCTCTATTGATGGTCGAAACAAAAGCTCAAAAAATGCGTGGAATCGACAAAAGTCCGATGGATATGGCGTATTATCCTGATAATTTTGCCCATGACCGCAAATTTGCTCCAAAACTCATCGGCGATATGCCCGCCATTGTGCGTGTAACTTACAGCCGACCTGCCAAAAAAGAGCGTGAGGTTTTTGGGACTAAAATTGTGCCGTATGGCGAAGTTTGGCGTTTGGGAGCAAACGAATCGACCGAAATAAAGTTTTATCAAGACGTGACGATTCAAGGTAAAAAAGTAAAAGCTGGAACTTACTCGCTTTTTGCGATTCCGACGGCTACCGAATGGACAATTATTCTGAACAAAGACCTTGATTTTTGGGGAGCATATAGCTACAACAAAGACAACGATGTGCTGCGTGTGAGCGTACCCACCAAGAAAACCGACGAGGTTATAGAAAACTTCTCAATTCAGTGCGTCAAAGGCAGCAACGATAAAGAAACTATTATGAAAATGGCATGGGACACAACTATGGTTGAAGTACCAATTTCTTTCTAATCTGACAAAAATATGAATATTTCACGCAAAAATGCTCTAAAATCAATCGCTGGGGCATTGATAACGCTACCAGTTTTTGGTAAAAAACAAGCAGAAAAAGACTTTTTGGAATTTAAAAAAGAATTTTCGGAAGCTTGGAAAAGTTCGCTCGATTATACGCTCAAGTTATATAATCAGATGCCCGAAGATAAATTCGACTTTAGATATACGCCTGAATCGTTTTCATTTCGTACGCAATTTGTGCATTGTATTACTTTCAATACAGCTCAGATTTGTGGCCGATTAAACATCCCCAATCCACACGATGCCAAGGAAAAGAAAGCTGGTTTTTGGAAGACTCTGACCAAAGCCGAACTCGAAACCGAAATCAAAGATTTTTATGCTTGGGTAGAAAAAACTTTGTTTGAAACAAAGCCCGAAAAACTCCTACAACTCGAAAGCTTTGCAGGTGGAAAAATTCCAATTTGGCGAATATTCTATGCCCTCGAAAATCACATTATTCATCATCGTGGACAAGTTGTTTGTTATCTACGCCTAAATGGTATAACTCCGATTGGGTATATTGGTTGGTGATATTTTTAGAGAATAAATCAGCTAATCGTCTCTTAAAACTAAATGATTAATTTTACGGTTTATAAATAAAGATTACTGGCAAAAGCCGAGATTCTCAACGATGAAACTCGGCTTTTTACTTAAACCGACGTATGGAAAAGTATCTAAAAATCATTCAAGGAGCCTATTCTGGCTATTTCAATTATTTTATCAACGAAATTCTCAATCCGAGTTGGCACAACTATTTTTATTGGTTGGTGGGAGCTTCGTTGGCTATTTGGGTACTCGAAATCATGTTTCCGTGGCGAAAAAACCAGCCTTTGATTCGTGAACATTTTTGGTTGGATGCTTTCTATTTATTGTGGAATTATTTTCTTTTTTCGCTCATTGCCTACAATGCACTTTCGATGGTGGGCGTGCAAGCATTCAAAGATTTTCTCGGGCTTTTTGGCATTACTAATATTGTAGCAATCAATATCGAACAACTACCCTTTTGGTCAAAGATTCTTATTATTTTCGTCTTACGAGACTTCATGCAATGGGCTATTCATCGCTTATTGCATACCGTTGGCTGGATGTGGGAATTCCATAAAGTACACCACAGCACCGAACACATGGGTTTTGCGGCCCTCCTACGCTACCACTGGATGGAGAACGTGATTTATCGCAGCCTCGAATACATTCCGCTGGCAATGGTTGGCGTTGGATTAACCGATTTTTTTATTGTGCATATCTTCACGCTCGTCACAGGTCAGCTCGGTCATGCCAATCTCAAAATCAATCTTGGCCCGCTCAAATACCTACTCAATGGCCCACAAATGCACCTTTGGCACCACGCCAAATATATGCCTGCCAGCCACCCAAATGGTTTCAATTATGGCATAACATTAAGTATTTGGGACTATATTTTTGGAACAAATTATTGGCCTTCTGATGACGAAAACTTGCCCGTTGGCTTACCCGAAGAAGAGAATTTTCCGCATGATTTTGTGGGGCAGAATGTTAGACCTTTTCAACGGATTTTCGGCAAAAAATAAACAATTCTATGGTATTAAATTTTACTATCGTTGATGTTTTTGCCGAAGAAAAATATCAAGGAAATCAATTAGCAGTTTTTGAAAATGCCGATGGCTTGAGCGATGAAATGATGCTCAAAATTGCTCGTGAAATTAATTTTCAAGAAACTACTTTTATCATTGCTGAAGAGGAAAAAAACGGTGGATTTGATGTAAGGATTTTTACGCCCGAATACGAAGTTCCGTTTGCAGGCCACCCAACTTTGGGAACAGCTTTTGTTTTATTAAATTCGCCACAAAATACTGATAAACAAAATATTACCCTAAATTTAAAAATCGGACAAGTACCTGTAACCAAAGAAAATGAAACGCTTTGGCTGGAGGTAAAAAATCCTGTTTTTGGTAATAATTTTACTTCAGAAATAGCTAATTTATTTGGTTTAAAACCAGAAGATATTGACAAAACGTCTCCTATTGAAGTTGTTTCAACTGGACTTCCATATCTTATACTTCCTCTTAAAAACCTTGATGCAATTCAACGCATCAGATTCAACGATGAGCAAGTAAAAAACTGGTTGCTTGAAAATCATCTATATAAAACCAATGCCCCCGATGAACTAACAACGGCTTTTTTTGCTTTCACTCGTGCAACCAAAAAGGCTGAGAACCAGCTTCATGCAAGAATGTTTTGCTACGAAAACGGAAAGATTATTGAAGATGCCGCCACAGGCAGTGCCAACTCATGTCTGCTTGCCTATTTGCTCAAATACCAAGCAAACAAAATCAGTTACCGAGTAGAGCAAGGCTACGAAATAGGGCGTCCATCGCTTATCCAAATCAAGGGTGAATTAAACGAAAAACAAGATTTCAGTTTGAAAGTTGGTGGAAAAACAAAGTTGGTTGCACAAGGCAAATGGTTTGTTTGAAAGAAAATTCTTTCCGACTTTTGCAGTAAATTACTAACCAAAGCTATGGCAAACGACTCACGAGGAGGAAAAAATACATTTCGCACTAAAAATACAAAAGCACCAGAATCAGCACCCAAAAAGCAAACCAGCAATTGGAAAAGCAAGCTAAAATATTGGGCTATAAAAATAACGCTCTACTTTTTTGCCATTTCGATTGGCTTAGTAGTGTTGTATAAATTTGTGCCAGTACCCATTACCTCAACCATGATTGCCCGAAAAATGGAGGCTATTGCCGATGGCCGAGACAGCGAAATTTACTACGATTGGGTATCCTACGCCAATATGTCGAAAGAAGCACCTTTGGCCGTGGTAGCTGCCGAAGACCAACTTTTCCCCGACCACAACGGTTTCGATTTTGAAGCTATGAGCAATGCTTTTAGCAAAAACCTCAAAGGTAAAAAATTGCGTGGTGCAAGTACGCTCTCACAGCAAGTCGCCAAAAACGTATTCCTTTGGCAGTCAAGAAGTTATATCCGAAAAATATTTGAAGTTTACTTCACAGTTTTGATAGAATTGATTTGGGGAAAAGAACGAATCTTGGAAGTTTACCTCAATGTAGCCGAAATGGGAAGCATGACTTTTGGCGTTGAAGAAGCCTCGAAAAGATATTTTAATACAAATGCCAAGAATCTAACCCGTCAGCAAGCTGCTCGAATTGCGGCCGTTTTGCCGAGTCCAATCAAATGGTCAGCGGCAAAACCTGGACCTTATGTCAACCGACGTACGGCCGCTATTGCTCGTCAAATGCGTGCATTGGGTGGCGTGGCTTATATCAATGATTTGAGAAGTTTTTAAATTCTTCAAAACCTATAAGTCCGTCTTTTCAAACCTTATAGGTTTAATTAGTTTCACCCCCACTCCATTCTCGGCAAAGGACTAACCTCTTGGCTCGAAAAATCACCTTTTAGATATTTGAAATGTGCCGCCATTGCAATCATGCCTGCATTATCGGTACAATATTGAAAATCGGGGATATACACATTCCAACCTTCCTTCTCGCCCATTTCGTGTAAAGTTTTTCTTAGTCCCGAATTGGCCGAAACTCCACCCGCAATTGCCACCTCTTTAATGTTCAGTTCACGTGCCGCACGGCGTAGTTTTTGTAGCACCATTCGCACCAACGTATGCTGCACACTGGCACAAATATCATTCAAATTTTCGGCTACAAAGTTTGGGTTCTCGGCAACTTTCTTCTTCAAAAAGTACAAAATCGAAGTTTTTATCCCACTAAACGAAAAGTTATACTGTGGCATTTCAGACAAAGGAAATTCATACGCCAACGGGTTTCCCAGCTTAGCGTGTTTATCTACCAGCGGGCCACCAGGGTAAGGAAGACCGAGCAATTTAGCGGTTTTATCGAAGGCTTCACCAACGGCATCGTCCTGTGTTTCGCCCAAAACCTCCATTGTAGCATGGTCTTTGATAAGTACAATCTGGGTGTGTCCACCACTGACTGTCAAACACAAAAATGGAAAGGCTGGACGAGGCTCATCAATGAAGTGAGCCAGCACGTGAGCTTGCATGTGATTGACCTCAATCAAGGGAATTTCGAGAGCTAAAGCCATTGCTTTTGCAAAGGATGTTCCGACCAACAAAGAGCCTAAAAGACCCGGTCCACGAGTAAAAGCTATGGCATTTAGGTCTTTTTTTGTTATATTCGCAGCTTGTATGGCCTTGTCAACCACTCTAACGATGTGTTGTTGGTGAGCTCGGGAGGCAAGCTCAGGTACAACGCCTCCATAAAGTTCATGAATTAGCTGTCCAGCTACAATGTTGGAGCAGATTTTACCGTTAGAAATAACAGCGGCCGACGTATCGTCGCACGAAGATTCGATAGCTAAAATATTCATAGTCCACGGTCAACAGACAACAGTCCACAGACCTAATTTTTTGAAATAAAACACAAAATTAGCACTATTTGTAACACAATTCTCCGAATTGTGCTTAAATAAATTGAAACGAAGCAAGTTAGAAACTTGCTCTACCAAATGGGTAAAGTTATAAAAATAATCACTCTCACGCTTATTTCTCTTATCGTTGTTGCGATGATGAGTGGCTTGTTAGTGTTTACGCCCGTACCCAAAACTTTACTTATTCTGATTGCTCTTTTATTGGGTAGCATGGTTTGGGGTTATTACTCAAAACGAGCCATTACAACGATTCTGCTGCAATTATTATTGGGTTTTGGACTGGTATTTTACGCCATGCAATTGCCCCAATTTCAGACCACTACTTTACAAAAAGCCACTGAGTTATTATCTAAAAAATTAGGTTCAAAAGTAACCATCGAAAAAGCCAGAATGACTTGGTTTGATGAAATTACGCTCGAAAATATCACGATTTATGACCACAAAAACCGTGAAATGATTTTCGTGAAAGAGCTTTATGTCAACTGCAAAACAAATTTTGATTTCAGTTGGGAAAAGATTCTGACCTTCGATAATAACCTCGATTACGTGATGATTCGTAATCCGAGAGTAAAACTTATTTACGAACCCGACGGCGATTTGAATATTGACAAATGGCTTGCCCGAATCGAAGAATTAACCGCTCCGAGCGATACCACTCACCGATTAAAAGGAGAACACAATACGCCATTTACTATTGATGAAGCCTATATTCAAGATGGTACTTTCACTCTGGCCGACCCCGAAGAAGCACGTTTCCCAAAAGAAGAATTTGACTATAATAACTTCACGGTCAACAACTTACAGGGAAACATCAAAAACTTCTTCATCATGGGCGATACGATTACGTTTGGCCTAAAAAATATGCAAGGAGTAGAACGCCGTAGCGACCTCATAATCAAGCAGTTAAACACCAATTTCTTCTATTCTCGTAAATCAATGCGGTTGAATGATTTATATGCAAAAATCAATAATTCGACCCTCCGAAATTCGGTTGTATTCAATTATGACAGTCCACGAGACTTTGGTGATTTCAACGAAAAAGTAGTAATGATTGGCAATTTGAAAGATTGCGAAATTGATGCACAAGACCTCGGCCGATTTGCAACCGATATGTACGCTTATCGAGAAAATTACCTACTCAATGGCGATTTCAAAGGAACGGTTCATGATTTTAAAGTAAAAGGTTTTAATCTAAAATTTGGTAAAAATAGCTTTCTTGATGGCGATATTGCCTTCAAGCATTTACCCGATTTATACAAAGCCGATATGGATTTGAATTGGCGAATGAGCCAAATAGATGCTATTGATGCTCGCCAATACGTGGGCGATTCACTTTACAATTCGCAAGTAAATAAATTTGGAATCGTCAATTTTGCGGGAACTTTCAAAGGTGTTTATAACGATTTTGCAACCGATGCGACATTCAAATCAGCCATGGGAAATGTGGCAGGAAATATCAAAATGAAACTTCCTGATAATGGGGCTTTACCAACGTATGATGGTTCATTGACGGTTGAAAATTTTGAATTAGGCAAATTGGTCGAAGAATCTGATTTTCTGCAAAAACTCTCGTTTGCTGGAAAAATCAAAGGAAAAGGGTTTACTATAAAAGATGCGGCGTTGGATTTCGATGGAAAAGTTGACCGAATTTGGTTTAATGGCTACGACTTTAAAAATATCTACGTCGATGGCAAAATGAGCCAGTCGCTTTTTGATGGAAAAGTAAGCGTAAAAGACACAAACTTGGCCTTCAATGTAAGCGGAAAAGTAGATTTTGCGAAAGCTTTGAATAAATTTGATATTCACGGAATTGTGCAAAATGCGAATCTGCGACCGCTCGGGTATTCAAAAAATGACGTAAAGCTTCGCTCCGAAATTAACCTCAATTTTCAAGGAAACGAATTGGATAATTGGCTCGGCGAAGCAAAATTATTGAATACAGTTTTGCAGTATGACAAACGCCAACTGGGTATCGACTCGCTTTTTGTTACTTCCGAGTTATCAGATAATTCTCGAAAAATAAGTTTGCTATCTGAGTTTTTCAATGTTGATATTTCAGGAAAATTTACACCGAGCAAAGTCATTGCGGATGTCACTCGTTTATCGAAAGAATATACTCAATATTTCTACGACAAAGAGCAAACTCGCCTTGATTATTATGCCCAGTTGCCTTATGCCGATGTGGCGAATAAATACGAGTTAGATTATAAAGTAACTTTCAAGAAATCCGAACCATTTTTTGCTTATTTCTACCCCGATATTTATGTTTCGCATGGCACAGAATTAAGCGGAAATCTGAATATTAGAAATACGGCTGAGTTATCTTTAGCAGGAAAAATCGACACGCTTCGCTACGGAACTTTGGCTTTTTATGGCAACGACCTTGATTTTAATACTTCCAAAGAAGCCACTTCTCCAAAGATTTTGACCTCTTTGATTTTCAATTCGGCAACTCAAAAGTTGGGAGATATGACCCCGACCGAAAAAATTGAAGTTGCTGGAATGTGGGGACAAGGAAATGTGATTGAATTTGATGGACGAATCAGACAACAAAATAGTACAAACAAAGCTCAGATTTTTGGAAAATTGGCGTTTTTATCAGAAGGGTTCGATATTACTTTCAACCCCAAAAACACCAAACTCGACCTTCTGGGTAGCCAATGGATGTTGGGTAAAAATAACTTAATTAACATCCAAAACGATGATATTTGCTTCCAAGATTTAGCATTATCGAACCAAAATCAAAGTATTTCGTTGAATGGTTCGTTTTCACCCGATTCTACGGTCGAATCGTTTATTGATATTCGTGATTTTGACTTACAAACCCTCAAACCCCTTTCTGACCTTGATCTCAAAGGAATCGTAAATGGCAAACTTACAATGCGAGATATTTACGATGATGCTATTGTGACAAGTAGTTTTGGTATTGATGAGCTGATTTACAAGAACATTTTGATTGGTACAATTGCAAGCGAAGCCCTTTGGGATAACCTGAAACAACGCCTCAATATTAACGGAAATATTATCAGAATTAATAACGAAATCTTTAGAGTTTCGGGAACTTACGACCCGAAAGACGACCGCAACCCACTCAATCTAAAAGCGACTTTGAAGAAAACCAATTTGGAGATTTTTGAATCGTTTGTCGATGATATTTTCTCGAATATTGGTGGTTATGCGAGCGGTACACTTACCGTAAGAGGAACAGCAAATGACCCAATCATCAGAGGTGGAGTGGATTTCGAGAAAGGGGTTTTACGCATCAATGCCCTAAACTCTTATTTGTATTTCGACGACCAACTGAATTTCAACGAAGAAGGTTTTGTAGCCGCAAAAGGCTTTAAGGTGAGAGATGCTGCTCAAAATGGCAATATTGCGGAGTTAGAAGGTGGTATTTTTAATGGAGGTGGTGGCAATTTCATGTTGGGAATTCATGCTTACATGAAAGACCGTGATGGTTTTAAAATTATGAATACGAGCATCCGAGACAACGAAGATTTCTACGGAACGGGTATCACAACTGGTGATTTGCACATCACGGGTGATTTGAATAATGTGAATATTTCGGCTAACCTGACGAGCAAAAAAGGCACAAAAATCACAATTCCGCTTGATGGCGAAACAACCGTAAATACCGAAGAACAAGGCATTACTTTTGTGAGTAAAAACACGCAGAAAAATTCGGATAAAGTTGTAAAGAAAGATACGGTTATAAGAACCGAAGGCGGACTAAAAATGGCTTTCAATTTCACAATAACGCCCGATGCCGAATGTATCGTAATCTTTGACCGCACCAATCAAGACCAACTCAATGCCATTGGAAATGGCAATATTAGCATCGAATATGATACTCGTGGCGGTTTCACGATGTCGGGGCCATATACAATTAAGAGCGGTAAATATGATTTTAGTTTACAGAATATCTCAAAACTAAGAAAATTTGATATTTCGGAAGGTAGCAGAATTTTGTGGTCAGGCGACCCTTACGATGCCGATATAAATATAGGAGCGAGTTATACGGCCAATGTTTCATTAAATGGTATCGCCACCAGCACAGCGGCTAATTCTTCTGAATTAAATACACTTTATCCAGTTGTGGCTTCGATTATGCTTACCGATAAGCTGATGAAACCAACGACTAAATTTGACATTAAGTTTAATCAACGTCGAATCCCGCTTAACCTGCAACCGCAAGTAATTGCTTTTGAACAACGCTTGCATGACGATGAACAACTAATGAATAATAACTTCGTGGGTATTACAGCTCTAAACCGACTTTTCAACGACAATAGCTTTAGAGATGCCCTCGATTCGCAACTTTTATTAGATAATGTTAGTGGAATTTTGACAAATCAACTCGGAAATATTGCTTCAAAAATTGACCCTAATTTAGAAGTTGCGGTGCAGTTTGGCAGAGGAAACTTGAATAATCTTCGCCAAAGTTTGATTAATAATACCCAACTTAATTTCTCGTATAAATTCGGAAATAATATCAAAGTAAGTCTCAATAATACCATTCTCCAAAATGAAGGTCAGACTACCAACAACTATTTTTATGGCGGCGAAGTAGAGTGGCTGTTGAGCCAAGATGGTTCGTGGAGATTGAAGGCTTATAGCCGAAGTGTACCGAATTACTACTACAATTTCAATAGCAACGTTTCGGTCAATGGCGTGAGTTTACAGCATACTCGCAGTTTTAATACTATCTTCAAAAAGAAAGAAATCAAAGATTTACCGATGGGTATTTCGAGCAAAAAAACAGAAAGTAAACTCGTCAGTCAAAGTAAGCCTTAACTTACTCAAGAGGTTTGTAATAAACTATCGAAAGGCGTGGTTGCATCTTGTACATCGTAGTTTCTACTCCCTCATAGATATTTTCGTTGGTTGAAACCAAATAATGTCCTTCAATAATATCAACCAACGTTAGCAAAGGCGAATAGAAGGTAATACCTATTTCGTGAGCATTTTTATCTTTTACGTTAGAATCTATAATATCAAGTTGGTAGTTTTGAAAAGGCAAATAATTATTTCCCAGCACATCGGGCATTGGGTAAGTTAGTCCCTTCCATTGTAAAAGATACGGGTGAGCCGCCATGCTTACCAAAAAATGTAATTGCTCGGCTTTTTCGTTTCTACTTACTAATTGTTTGAAAGTCGTCCACGGATTTTCTGCATCATTGTATAGTTGCGATTGCATCAAAAACTCTTGGTAGGTGCTATCCCAAACGTATTTTTCCCAACGAGATTGCGAGTCTTTTGTTATAACTATTCTGAAAGCGAGTCTTATTTGTGCTTTTGCCATTTTGGTTATTGATAAACTTTACTACTATCTTAGTGGACAACTATAAAAGAAATGATGGAGAAATTGTTTCCCCATCATTCTCAACTCTTTATTACTAATCAAAATCAAATCAAGCTTTTACGTAAATTGTGTGTGTAAGCACATAACCTGCCGAAACGCTGCCAGTGACAGTTGACATTTCGTTGGTTACACCATCACCAAATACATTATCTTTTGCATTTGAAGTATCAGCCTGGCCTTTACTTGCATACACACCTTGAGCATAAACCACTTTGCTTACATCTTCTGGGAAAGCTATTTGTGTTACCAACAAAGATGTACCTGAGCTATTATACACGTGTACGTGAATGTGCGGAGCTCGGCTCGAATACCAACCTGGGTAAATACTTGTCCAAGCAGCCATACCATTGGTATCGGTTGTTTGGCGACCACGTAAGAAATTCACGGAAGTATAATTGGTTGACTGCATCTGAGTGCCACCATATTGTGAGTAATTTCCAGCGGCATCACAATGCCAAATATCAACAATTGCTCCTTTGATTACGGCACAACTGGCATTAACATTTCGGATGTAAACTTTAATAGTAAGTGGCGTACCTGTTCGGTCTGAAACAATATTGGTAGTTGCATAAGATGCTGGTGACTTTGTAGGAAAAGGCCCTTCGGTTTCAGAATTTGTTACCGAACAACTCGACGGCGTAACCGTTGGGTCTGAACTAATAGTTGTACCAGTAGTCGTTGTATCAGCAACCACTTCATCTTTCGAGCAAGCACTTAATGCTGGAATAACCGCAAATAAACCCAATGAGCCTAAGCCTCTTTTGATAAAATCTTCTCTTTTCATTTTGTTAGAATTTTACTAGGTAATGTTTTGAGCGAACACGCCAAATCTTTGTATCAGAAAACTGCCTTTGTTTCTTTAAGACGTTGGTCGATGTGCAAAAGTTGTTTGAAAATCGTAGTTTGAGGTAAAGAGGGGAATTTCTGCGGTAAACTAAGCGGGTATCTCAAAAATCAAAAGCATGGCATCGTTTGAAAGTGCTTCAAACTCAATTTCTTCGGCATTCCAAATGGCCAAACCATCACGAGCTTCCATGAGTTTATTATCGACCTCAAAAGCTCCTTCAATCACAAAAACATAAAGGCAATTACACGCATTTTTTATTTGATAAATCCCTTCTTCTCGGCTATCGTATTTACCAAAATAACCAAAAGCATTTTGTTGAACTGATGAAAAAATAAGTAAAAGTTCATTCTGTTTTTCAAGGTCAATAGTAGCCGAAGTAGTTGAAGCAACGATGGCGTTTTCTTGCTCAATCCAAATTTCAAGGTAGTTTATCAGTTCACTTTCATACGGATTTAGCACTTCATATTCCTTCTCTGCTTCGGCCGAAAAAATTTGCAATTTTCCTGCCTCCAAAAAATCGTGATAGCCCACACTATTCTTAAATTCGATTCCTCCGACTAATGGCAAAATCAATACTTCAGTTGGTTTTTCGACCTGCATTTTCATACCACAGCCAGCCGCCAGAGTATTATCATTTAAAACCCTTAGTTTTCCGATATGTTCTTTATTTGGGTCTTGAAAACTGCCAAAATTGAACGAATGAAAACTCCGAAACCAAGACAACTCGGTTTTGCCCCGTTGGGCTGAAAGAAATATTTTTGCTTCGTTTTGTGTCATAGCATGGTAGGACAAGTTTTCAACTTGTCAAATCTGTAAGTGTCTTATATAATATATAAAGTGAGTTATAAAATCTACTGTTCAGAGAACAGCCAACACTGCTACGAAGTCGAAGACTTCGCAGAGCGAATATTCTACATTATTTTCCAAAATTCTCAAAGAAAGCCTTTTCGTAGCTTACACCAATCGGAATTTCTTCTTCACCAATTGTAAGTATTTTGTTTCGTACATTTTCTATACGGCTAAAAGGTACGATAAATGACCGATGCACCCGCACGAAATCTTTTGCAGGGAGTTTTTCAAGCATATTTTTCATGGTCATTCGAGCTACGATGGGTCGGGCCACGTCTGGTTTATTGGCTACGATATGAATTTTCAAGTAATCGTCTAAACCTTCGATAAACAGAATATCGGTCAACGGAATTTTATGCAAACGATAATCAGCCCTGACATACAGATATGACGGGGTTTCGGCATCGTTGGGTTGCTGAATCTTGAAATACTCGTTGGCTTTATTTGCTCCTTGCAGAAAACGCTCAAACGTAAAGGGTTTCAGCAGATAATCAATGGCATTCAGATTAAAACCTTCAACAGCGTATTCGCTATACGCAGTCGTAAAAATAACCATCGAGCTTTGTGTTATATTCCGAAACAACTCAATACCCGTCATGGATGGCATATTAATGTCCAGAAACAACAAGTCAACAGGGTATTCTTCCAAATATCTGAGGGCTTCTTTGGGCTTATGAAAGGTTTTTTCTAAGCTGATAAAATCAACTTTCTCACAGAAACTTTCTATCACTTTCAGAGCAAGAAGTTCGTCGTCGATGGCTATGGCTTTTATCATTTGTTGGTTATTGGAAAACTGGGGAATTTGTTACTGGTAAAAATCATTTTACTCCTGTTCAATTACAAAACAATCGAAAGTTCTACCAGATAATCTTTTTCAGTATCGTAAATGGATAATTTATGCCGTTTCGGATAGAGCAATTCGAGGCGATTGCGGGTATTTTCTACGCCCAAACCACTTTTATTTTCTTCCGAAATATGTACGGCTACTTTCTTATTAAAAACATTCAAAAACAATTCTTCGTCAGTAATATCAATCTTGATTTTTATGACCGAATCTTCTTCGGCATTAATGCCGTGCTTGAAGGCATTTTCAATAAACGAAATCAGAATCAACGGAGCAATTTGTTTGCCGTTGGTGGTGCCATTTATCGAAAATTCAAGCGAAATTGATTCACCAAAGCGGATTTTCTGTAAATCTATGTAGTTTTTTATGTAAACAATTTCTTTTTCGAGCGACACAAAAGTGGTTGTGGCTTCGCTCAAAACGTATCGCATCATGCCCGAAAGCTTCACGACTGCCGTAGGCGTTTCGTCAGATTTCATGATGGCCAGCGAGTAAATGCTATTGAGTGTATTGAACAAAAAATGCGGATTGATTTGAGCCTTTAGATAAGATAATTCGGCGTTCATTTTTTCTCGTTCGGTTTCTCGCCAACGGCTACTCACTCGCAAAATCAAGGAGAAAAATACCACCACCAAAAATGGAAATATTTTCTGGTTGACATCAATAAATACATCGCCTTCGGGTTGATTATGAAGTGGTTCTCCATGCGGTGGTGGTGAAGGTCTTTCGCCAGACTCAAACATGGGCGGTGGCGGCATTGTTTTACTGGTCATCTGATGCGGTGAACGACTCAGAAACTCATTCTGACCAATAATGAAACTTCCCGACCGCCTAAATGCTAAATAGACTAAAACGATGGCAAAAAAGTATAGAACGTACCTTTTTGAAAAATATAGCCTCGGAACAAGAACGTAGTAATTGAAGTAAAAAATGAGTATCAATAAGCCGTAACCCAAAAACTCTCGCCCCGCTAAAGGATTGAAAAACAAATCGGATTTGCCCTGAAAAAACGGAATAAACGCCAACGATAAAAAGCCAACGATAGCTGCTATGTGAATCAATATTTGGCGAGTTTGGTCTTTCATCTGTCTTTAATTTGGGTGTAAATTAAAAGATTTCGGACGAGAATTCGACAAATATTGAGGAGAAGACTACTTTTTTGTCGGAGAATATTTATTCTCTAAATAGTTTTTTATCGGCATAAAATGTACCGAAAGGCACAAACGAAGCCAAAAATGCCAAAACAGCTTTCTTAAACGGCCATTTGTATTGAATAACTACCAAAGCTAAAAGCACCACATAGGCAATGAAAAGCACACCGTGGGCCATACCCACAAAATAGTTTGGTTTAGGAAAACCCAACATATACTTGAGTGGCATCGTAATTCCGAAAAGTATAAACGAACATCCTTCTAAAAAAGCTACAACTCTGAATTTATCTAAAGTGGTTTTAAACATAAATCTTTGGTTTTTGACAAAGATACGAGATTTGCGAATTGAGCGTTGAGATTTTCTCGGAAGGTGAACATTTTATCTTTTTTTTTGTTAGCTAAACTGTGGGGTGAAGTTAAAATTTGCCCTAACAAACACTTAAACCATCGAAAATAAATAGCATGATTGCCATCATAATAGGTACTAACCGTCAAAACTCGCTTTCAAAAAAAGTAGGAATCAATTACCAAAATCTTTTAAAATCGCTCGGTCAAGAAAGTCAGATTGTTGATTTAGCTGAACTCCCAGCCGATTTTGCCTTTTCAGCATTATATCAAAATTCGGGTAAAAACGAGGCTTTCAATGAGTTTCAAAAAATAGTTGACGAAACCAAAAAATTTGTATTTATTGTACCCGAATACAACGGTTCGTTTCCAGGAGTTTTGAAAACTTTCTTCGATGGCCTACGCTATCCTGATAGTTTTAATCATAAAAAAGCTGCTTTGGTAGGAATCTCGGCAGGAATGTTAGGAAATGCTGTTGGACTCGGACATTTGAATGATATTTTGAGTTATATGGGAACTGATGTAATGGGTTTACGCATGAAATTTGGCAACATGAAATCCCATTTCAACGGCGAAGAATTTACATTTGAAGTATATCGAAATTTCCTCGACAAACAAGCAAAGGCTTTGATAGCATTTTAATTTATACTGACCGAACGGCACGCTGATTATTACTGATTTTTTATCTGTTTTATCAGCGTTGCTTGCATCCGTGTCATCAGCGTGCCATTTTAAAACAACTAACCAACATGCAAGCACCGCCACCGTGGAAACTCAAAGGAAATGGTTATATATTCATTTATCATTTCCCGAAATCATTCGTAGAAAAATACGGATTCTTGGCTGATTATCAAGCAAGTAGATTCAATGGTGATTTTGTAGGGACGATTATGTTAGTTGATTATGAAACTTCAGAAGTTGGCCCGTACCGAGAATTACTTTTTGTACCAGGAAGGTTGAAATTTGGAAAGAAAAAGATTTTTTCGATTTCAAAAATCTATGTTTCAAGTCAAGAAAGTGTGGATAATGGTCGAAAAAACTGGGGAATTCCGAAAGAATTAGCCGATTTTGCCATTACGAAACCTAATGAGCAGGAAACCGTTTTTGAGGTGAGTATTTCGGGCAAAACTTTTTTTAAAGTTAGTCTGACCAACGGCTCGTTTAAATTTCCGATTAGTACAAAATTCTTCCCGCTAAAATTAGCCCAAAAACAAAACACTGACCTTTACATCACGAACTCACCCGCCAAGGGCTCGTCTACTTTTGCCAAGTTGGTTTCTGCCGAAGTCGATGCCACATTTTTTCCTGATATTTCACAATTAAAACCACTAAGCGTTTTGTCGGTAAGTAATTTTGAAATGATTTTTCCGCACCCAGAAATTCAAAGCAATTATTTTGAATAGTCTGCCCAAGGTAGTTTTTAGGTTTATCGACGAAAATTCAATAAATTTGAATAAATTCCTTTAGCTCAATGATTTCGGTAGTATTAGTAGATGATGAAACAGAATGTTTAGATGTTTTGGAAGCCGACCTCCAAAGGCTTTGTCCTGACTTTCAGATTCTTCAAAAATTCGATAATCCGCTTGAGGCACTTCAATTCATCAACCAAAACCATATTGATGCCCTTTTTCTTGATATTTCTATGCCACTTCTCAATGGCTTTGATTTGCTCAAGCAAGTACCAAACATTGACTTTGACGTAGTTTTTGTAACAGCCTACGATAATTTTGCTTTGAAAGCCTTTGAGTTTTGTGCCGTAGATTATTTAGTAAAACCTACCACCAAAGAAAGCATTATTCGAGCAGCCGACAGAATACGCAGTAAGCACAAAAACCTGAATATGAAGCAAAATATTGCTCTTTTGCTGGCCAATATGCAAAAAGATTTACAAAAACGGCAGCAAGTGGCCATTCCAACTTTCGAGGGTTTGGAATTTGTGAATATGCAGCAGATTTCATACGCCAAAGCTGATGGCAATTACACCACTATTGTGCTGCAAAACCAAGAGAAAATAATGATTTCGAAGACCCTCAAGGAGTTTGAAGGTATCTTGAATGACTCTACTTTTGCACGAATCCATAACTCGTATTTGGTGAATCTCGAACACGTCAGAAAATACATCAAGGGCGATACAGGTTCGGTGGTTTTGAACGATGGCACTACCTTGCAGGTTTCGAGAGCCAATAAAACTAAATTGATGAGCATGGTAAAATTTGGTGCATGAAAAAAAGCATTTTCATACTACTTTTCTGTGGAATTTTTCTCCCTACATTTGCTCAAAAGGCAATCGAAATAGATAGTAGTTTACAGAAAAAAGAAATTATTGATTTATCTGACCAAACGCTTTTTTTGCTGGATTCGACCAAGCAAAAAACACTTGATGAGATAAAAAAAAGTCGATTTCAGGACTTTCAAAAAATTCCCGATTTTAATCATATTTCCAGATATTTGGCTAACGTTTGGTTAAAATTTCGACTAAAAAACAATTCACAAACCGATACGCTAAAAGCACTTTTTTCGGCAGGAAGCAGCTTTCAAACTTTGCTTTATACGATTGATAATCAATACATTATCAATCAACAAACCACTAATAAACTATTCCCCGACCAACAACGTCCTTTCAGATTTGATGGACAGTATTTACCCATCATTATTCCGCCTAAAGCAAGATATGACTTTTATGTTGAAATCAGTTGGTTTTCGTTGAAAAAAATCCGAATCCAACCCACCATAGTTACCTACGAATGGGAGGCAAAAAAGAAAGAAGTCGACCTGTACGACAACCGTTTTGCGATTGGCTGCAATTATGCCCTTATCGGAATCTTACTGTTTTTGGCTTTATTTACATTCCTACAATATTTGCTCAACCGACAACGCTATATTTTATATTATTCGCTTTACCTTTTTGCCATGTCGGCTTTTGTAGCTTGGGGATTTGAGCATTCTTCTTATGGTTTTTTTCTGTTGAAATATTCTTCTTTGTTACTGATTTTGCTCCGACAAAACTTTTATGTGTTGGTGGCTCAGTTCTGTTATTTTTTGTTTATCGGTGAGTTTTTGGCCTCTACACACACGCACCCACGCATCGGCAAACTCAATAATTTTTTGCTCAAAAGCATTGGTATTTTGATTGTTTTAGAAGTACTTTTTACGCTCATTTTGCAGCGGTATGACTGGGAAATTTACCTCAGTATCTTCACACAAGTCTTCTTATCAGTTTTTGGGGCTTTGATGCTGTTTTATGTTTATCAAATCAAGACCAAACTGGCTTTTTATATCAAAATTGGTAGTACTTTTTTGCTTTTGGGAGGTATTTTTGGATTTATTTCGAGTTGGATGAACTGGGTTCCGCAAAGCTCCGATTTGCTCGACCACTACCCAAATGTGTATTTTAATGCGTGTATCTTGCTCGAAATTTTGTTTTTCTCGATGGGTTTGGCCTATAAAGCTACCGAAGTTATTCATCAAAAAAACGATTTGGAACAAGCTGTTTCGCTTTCCGAACTCAATACGCTTCGCTTACAAATAAACCCACATTTTTTGTTCAATAGCCTTAATTCTATCAAGAGTTATATCATTAAAAATAAAACCGATGAAGCGGCAGATTATCTGACCGACTTCTCAACGCTCATTCGGTCGATTTTGCAGAAATCAAAAGAGCAAATTGTCTCGCTCAAAGAAGAACTCGATACGATTTTGCTTTATACAAAACTCGAACAGCTACGTTTTCAGAAAAAGTTTGATTTTATTTTTGAAATTTCGCCCGAAATCAACACCGAAAGTGTGATGATACCTGCTTTGCTGCTGCAACCTTATATCGAAAATGCTATTAAGCACGGTTTGGCAAACAAGAAAGAAAAAGGAACTTTAAGTCTGATTATCAATGACTTAGGGGAAAGTATTGAGATTTTGATTAATGATGATGGTATTGGAAGAAAGCACGCCTCTGAATTAAAAAGTAATTCTGACGGACACCAATCAATGGGTTTGAAAATTAATGAAGAACGCCTAAAACTCCTCAACAAAATCCATGATTGGAATATCCGATGCCACATCATGGATAAATTTGATTCTGAAAATAAGCCCATCGGCACAAAAATTATCCTCATAATTCCGAAATAAGTCTTACCAATTTTCATCAATTTCGTGCAAGTTATCAACTCGCAGCCACCAGTTACTCATTGTGGCTTGTGGATATTTGTAGGTTTTAAGAGTTTTGGGTAAATCTTAAAATTCTGAAACCATGAAAAAAATATTATTCTTTCTCTTTTTCACACAATCGCTCATAGCACAAGTTACTACACTTCCCAACTCAATAGGCATTGGTACTGGCATTAATTCGAGCATTCCGCTACACATTAATAAAAATGGTGAACTTGCCAGATTTCAAGGAACAAGCCCATATATCTCACTATTTGATGGCCTCAATATGAATGGCTATCTACAAGCCATCAATAATACATTTGAGATAGGTTCTAAAAACAATTATGATTTGAATTTCTTTACAGGTGATGCTCAAAGATTGAAGATTTTTGGCGATGGGACGGGTATTACAGCTTATTCGAGATTTAATATGGGTGCTGGTATGAATCTGGTTGGAGCCATGCGAATGGCAGGAAACACTGGTGCTTTAGGAGATGTACTGATGTCGCTCGGCAACGGAACACCCGTATGGAGTAGTGTAAGCCAAAACCCGCAGGTTGGGTTTTCGGCTTATCTAAACACGAATAAAACATTATTAAATGCAACCGAGTATGTGATAGATAATTTTATTGAACACTTTGATGATGGAGGTAATTTTAATCCTACAAATGGGCAGTTTACAGTACCTTCTGCTGGATTATATCAGTTTTTATTAAATCCCTTATTGAGTCACGGCACGGTTGCTTCGGGGATTCCTGTCACGGTACGGTTACAAGTCAATAATAACTTCCGCTTTCAAACTTCATCCTTGGTTGACATCAGTTCAAGTTATGGCAATGGCTTAAATTCAACGTTCATTGTAAAACTTAATCAAGGAGATGTTGTTACTTTCTCTTTGATTCAAAACTCTGGTAGTAGTCAAACACTTGCTGCTTACAGTGCAAACTTACTATTTTCGGGATATAAAGTTTACTGAAGACATGAAAAAAATACTTTTTTTACTGCTCATTTCATTGAATACTTTCGCCCAAACCTTCACCGCTGAAACTGGCTACTTATATCTCGGTGACAAAGAAACCGAAATGAGTGGCGGACTCGAAATCAAATCGGGAGTTATCAAGAAAAACGATAAAATTGATATTTATGCTCCTACGGGCAGAAAATTTACGGCTACGATTGTAAAAATTTCGGGCGAAAATCGACAAGAAGTAAATCAGATAAAAGCGGGCGAATACGGCTATTTTGATTTGAAATTTACAGAAAATCCATCTACAGGCAAAGATTATGTGAATAAAGGTTTCAAGGTATATCCTGCTGGTTTTCAAGCAAATACAGGAGCGATGAAAGCCGAAGCAGATGCCAAACTCTCGACAAGTGTCAATTTCAAATCAACACTTGATGGCAAAGCATTTCGTGGAAAAGTAACTTATAAAGGTGCTTCGTTGTGGCGAAAAGGTGTGAAAAATTTTGCTTATAATAAACCCTATTTGCAACTTCAATTTGCCTGCGTTGATGCTCCCGATACTCGAACGCTAACTATTCAAGTTTTCAATCCGAAAGAATCAACCGCAAGCTATACGGCCAAAGATATGGAAGTGAATTTCTCGGGAACAGTCGATGGAAATTCGGCCAACACCACCATTTTTGGTTTTGTCAATGGAAAAGCTACGCCCAATTTCACGCTTGAAATTACGAAGTGGCAAGCATCAGGCAATAAAGCGATAATTTCGGGCAAAATAAATGGCGAATTACCCGAAGTCAAGATTTTGGGGCGTTCGACCAAAGTGAATCGTTTTGAGAATGGTGTTTTTGAAAACATTGAAGTTGAAATCTTCAACGATCAAGCCGATTTGAAAGAAATGATAAAAGCCGCAGGTGGCGGTGGCTTATTGAAAAACTAATGGAAAATCCGCAACGAAGTCTGGAGAATAAAACTTCGTTGCGGACTTTCAGCAAACAAAACTATCATTTATCTATTCGAGTAGAAACTTTATCGACAATAAACCACCAATCGTTTATTTTGATGAGATTGAAATAATCAACAAACAAAAACTTTGGTGTTTCGATTTCGGTTTTAGCATTGGCAATATTTCCCTGAAAATCAATGAGTTTGATTCTCGCCTCAACGCCATTCTCTTTGGCATGAGGTTTAAAACCGCTCAAATATTGCGTACGGTCAACATTCCGAAAAACCCCATCTCGATATACTTTCAAGTGGCACGAAGCGTGCATGGCTTTTCCGACTTTTGATGTGTCGCCCGTCATCCAGCCATCAAAATAGGTATTAATGGTTGTTTCTATTCCTTGACGCTCGGTGGTTTGGGCGTTTACCCCAAAAATTGCTAAACAGATCAAGGCAATTGTAATAGTAGCTTTTTTCATAATAATTGTTTTTAAACTTTGATGCGATACTTTTCTAACAACGTACAATAAGCCTTTTTTTATTTAAGAGCCTAACATTATTAAATTTTAACTCAGATGCTTGCTCGCCCAAATCAACAATACATTCTTTTCTTTCGGAAGCTCTAACTTGTTTATGATATTAGTTCGATGCCCTTCGACAGTTTTTTCTGAGATAAACAACATTTCGGCTATCAGCTTCGAGGTTTTTTGTTGAGCAATTAGTTCGAGAATCTTCTTTTCGGTAAACGTTAGTTTATTCAAAACATCGTTTTCTGATGAATTATCAATCAATAAATCGTTTTCGAGGTTTTTACTGATATACTGATTGCCTTTTTTTACGGCCTCCAAACACAACTGTAGATCTTCTTGAGCATTTTCTTTCAGAATATAGCCCGATACTTCAAATTGATTTGCCTTCTTGAAAACCGTCATTTCTTTGTGCATGGTCAGCAAAATCACTTTGGTTTTGAGCTTCTGACGATACACTTTTTCGAGTACTTCGAGACCGTCCATACCAGGCATATTTATATCTAAAATAGCAATATTAGGCTGATGCGTATTAATCAGATTATAAGCCGTAATGCCATTTGAACAAATATCTTCTACTTTATAGCCCAGTGATTCTACAAAACCTTTTGTTCCCATGAGTGTAAACGGATGATCATCGGCAATGAGGATTCTCATAATTTTCTTGGAATATTTATCGTAATAATTGTGCCTTCTAATGAAGAACTAATGTTTGCTTCGCCACCTATCACACGGCTACGCTCAATGATATTATGCAAGCCAAATGCTTTCCCACTATTAAGTGCTTGCTTCACATCAAAGCCTTTACCGTTATCTCTAATTTCAATTAATATTTTATCTTTTTCTTCCAAAACTGTTATTTTGGCTGCGTGGGCTTTGGCATATTTGATGATATTTGTGAGTGCTTCTTGGATAATTCTATAAATCTGCAACTCATCGGCAGAAGTGAGAACCCCTGTATATAGCATATCAGTACTAATAAAGAAATTATTCTGGTTCTGAATTCGCTCAACTAATTGCTCAACATTAGGCACAAGTCCAATCTTATCAAACATCACAGGATGAAGATTTCGACTAATGCCACGAATATCGTTGATGATAGTATCTATCTTTTTGTTTACGACCGACAAATCTTGGCTAAAAATAGACTTCAAATTGAGTAATTCGTGACTAATACTATCGTGCAAATCGCTGGCAATTCGTTTTCGTTCATCTTCGGTATTTTCAAGGAGTTGTTTCGTAAAATTCATACTATTTGTTTTTTCTTGTCTCAGAAGTTTTTGTCTTTGCCACGAATAATAGGCAAAAACAGCTAATAATAAGCCACTTAGCGATGCTACTAATAAGGCAATGTATGTATTTTTTTGAGTTATTTCTTGTTGTTGAAGGATAATTTGCTGTTCTTTTTTCTCGACTTGGTACTTTCTATCAAGTTCTTTTACCTTAGTCCTCATCTTAATGTTTGTAATACTATCACTTGCCGTTTCCAATAAGGATTGATACTCGTATGCCCTTTCATAATTTTTCTTTTGAACGGCATCATCTTTCAAAATTTGGTAATAAATACACAATCGAACAAAATCTTTGTTTTTTTTGATTTCGGGAATTAAACTTTCGTATTGCTTTATGTTTGGAGAACCAAGTCCTTTCGCTGCCTCATAATCGGCTAATGCTAATTCATAATGTTCCTTCGCATTTAAGAAAGTGGTACGCTGATAAATGTCTTTATATTCACTTAAAATTTGTTGAGCCTCTTTTAGCTTTTTTTGTTGTGAAAGTTGAGAAACTTTGTAGCTGTATATCAAGATCTTATTTTCTTTACTAACATTAAGTTGATTCGCAAATACCACAGCGGAATCTACAAACGCAAAAAAATTAGGATGCTTCATTTCATTATATAGAGAGAGCCTACTTAAACACGTGCCGATTATTGAGTTAGTATCTTTGCTCAACAATGCCAATTTATAGGCTTTTGAGTTCAATTTCAAGGCTTCATCATAGTCTCTTGAAACCCGAAGCATTCCACCAACGGCATCAAGGGCATCGGCTTGTCGGGCGGTGTCTCCAACCATTTCAAACTCTCTTTGTGCTTTTAAACCCGCCTCAATACTCTTATCATGCTGCCCGATATTCATATAAATTATCGAAAGCATGTAAAGACAATTGCCCTTATAGAAAGTTGTATAATAATCGGTCGGTTCAACTAAGCCTTTATTTAAAAAAGAAATTGCACTATCAGTACTGCCTTTTTCATAATATTGACTTCCAATGTGGAAATACAAATTAGAAAGATACCTAACCGATATTTGCTTTTCGTAAGTTTTTAAAAATTGAAGTTGCGTATTAATAAACTCCTGATTGAGTTCATAATTTACATAATATGTTTCGCCCACAATGGCCAATATTCGAGCGGCTGAATCAATTTCTCCTTTTTTGATATGCTTTTCAATCCTTACTGCATAAGTTTTTACATAGTTTTTATCTGCTAATTTTTTACCATCTTTTAAATAGGTTTCTACAGTATCTGATTTTTCTTCGGGAGGTTTACTATAAACCACGGACTGGCTTTTATTGCCCGACTGGCATGATAATGCTATCACCAAGAAGCAAAACAGCAGATATTGTACATAGTTTCTGGGCATCGACAAACTCAAATTTTAATAATACGGTGGTAAAAGTATAAAAAACTCCGATGCGATTTATATCTCTTTCAAAAAACAGGGGTTTCCCCTTGTATCAAGCAGAGGTCTATAATTTTAACTTTGCAAAGTGAAAACTTCTTAAATGAAAGAGTAAAATACTTATCAAAAGGTGTTTTTTGTGTTTCGCATTTTACTTAGTTTTACGAGCCTAATTACAAAACCACAATGAAACCACATTTTTTGAGCAAAAGACTGCTTTTTTTAAGCTGTTTTTTCTTGAGTACATTTGTTTTTGGTCAAACAGCTCACTATGATTTGGCCCTTATCCGAAAACACTTGACCACCGCCGATGGTCTAAGTGATAGCCATGTGAATTCAACATTCATCGACTCACAAAATAAAGTATGGCTGCTAACCAACAACAAAATTGGCTTACTGGAAAATGGCAAAATAAAAAACTTTGAATTTGCAAATGCCTATTCAAACAAGGGCTTCAACACTGCCATAGAAGATGCCGAAGGTAATTTTTGGCTAACCGAAAACTTTGAATGGTATTATCCATTTAATGTGCAGCGTTGTGTTATCTTCAATCCTATCAATAAATCATCAATTTCGGTTGAAAAATACATTCATAAAAATATAGCTATTCACTCGGTCATAGCTGACCACAACCGACAAATTTATATCAGTACTAAAACTGGACAAATCTATCGTTTTGATTCGAAAAGCAAACATCTCCAATTACTCGTAACTCTATCAAAAACACCAATAAAACTGCTTTATGCAGGCACAAAAGGCATTATTGCGGGTATCGAACAAGATTCCCGAAAGGACGCACAACTCATGCAACTCAATTCGGAGGGTAAGATTATGAGCCAAGAAAACCTCCAAAGCAAGTTCGTAAGGTCAATTTTAGAATTCGATAATCACTTATTTTATGTACTTACTGGCGAAGGCTTTCTTGAATTGAAAGCATTCGGTAGTAGGCTCGTCAAACGCTTTGCGGTTTCAAAAGACAGTTATTTATCCAATATTATTTACGATAAAAACAAAGATTTTCTTGTCGTAAATCAGGGGAATGCTCTTGATTTTTTCAACAAAGATTTGGTTCTATTGAAAAAAGAAAAATTCGACTTTTTAGTGCATGATGTAGTCAGCGATAACAAAGGAAACTTGTTTCTGACAACCAACAATGGTGTACATATAATCCGATTGATTGAGCAAAAGATTAAGACGTTTTTGAAGAATAACCAACCCGATAAAATCAACGACAATTATTCTTGTAGAGCGATTCTGAAAATAGACCAAGAAAATCTGTTGGTAAATACTAACAAAAGAAGACAAATAATTAACCTAAAAACGGGTACAATAAGAGCTTTACACGATTTCAGTAACCAAACAGGAACTGATTATCGTTTTGTGTTATCGGTTTTGAAAGATACAGATGGTGATTTATTATTTGGTGAAAATGCCTTAGTAAAAACCGATTTAAAACAAAACAAAGACATTACACTATGCCGCTTAGACAGCACCAAAATTTGGTCGATTGCCCAATACAAAGGTGGTTTTCTTTTAGGGCTCGAAAAGAAAGGAATCATTTATTTCGATAAAAAAAGCAAACAAACAAAACAATACACTAAAATTGACCCAACCCTAAAAAACTCAATCATCTATGATTTTTTTGTGGTTAACGAAAACGACGTTTTCATAGCTTCGGAGGCTGGTTTGTATCGGTTCAGAAATAACGAGATTTTTGAGAAAGTAAAGTTCCCGAAAGAAACTAATACTCAAATGACTTGTTTTTCGATAAAAAAAGACAAAAAACAAGCCAATCAACTATTAATTGCCAGCATCAGCGGCATCTGGATTTATGATTTGGTGAAACATTCGGTTAGCCCCTTTATTCAAGACCTTGACTTTCAGCGTAGAAAATACTTATCGGCTTATCGCACCAATAATGGCGTTTGGGCAAGTTCAGACGATGGTATTTGGCACTTCGACGATAAGGGCATTTTACTGAAAATATATACAGAAACCGACGGCCTCACCACCAAAGAATGTAACCGATTATCGCACCATCAAGACGATGATGACATTTTATATTTTGGTGGAATAAACGGCCTAAATATGCTTAATCCAGTTGATTTTTCGAGTAAAAAAGAAAAACAATTTGATATAAAAATAGATGCCATTTACACATTTGAGGGGCTTTCTAAAAACCGAGAATTGAATAATTATGATAGCTCAATCTTAGACCTAAGCCGCAATGAAAGTAACGTAGAATTAATTCTTTCGTACGAAGATTTCAAGTATGATTGTACCAAGAAATATTATTATCGAAGTGACAAATCGGTTATGAGCGAGTGGCTACCACTCACCGATCGAACCTTATTGCTCAATAATATAGACCACGGAACAACCAATGTAGAAATCAGGGTTGTTAGCTGCGATAATTTTACGGAAGCTCGTATTCAAAAACTAACTATCAATCGCCAAAAACCTTTATATCTGGAGTGGTATTTTTTTCCAATCATCTCAGTTTTTATAGGACTTTTAGTTTGGGGAGTTATCAAGTATTCGACGTATCAGCTTCGTATGCGAAACGAACTTTTACAAAAGAAAGTTAATGAGCAAACGCACTCACTCAAAGAAAGTTTGACACTCAAAGAAACCCTTCTTTCGCTTTTGGTGCATGATGTGCGTTACCCTATTCAGAGTTTTTATGATATATCCAAGAAACTGGCATACCTTACCCAAAAAAATGACCAAGAAAGGCTTTTTCAACTCGGAAAAGAAACCGAAAACAAAAGTAGAAAAGTCTTGTGGCTCATTGACGAGCTGGTCTATTGGGTGAAAAGTACCAATAAAAACTGGGAGTTGAACCTATCAGAGCGAAATCTGGGGGAGCTTCTAATACAAATATTTGATATTTATGCAGATGAATTGAAAGAAAAATCGCTGACTTTTGAAATCATCAATGCCAATACGAATGCAAAAATAGATTATGGTTTATTGGTGATTATCCTCAGAAATTTACTCTTCAATTCAATAGTTCATTCAAAGCCGCAGTCTCAAATCAGGATTTTAATTTCTGAAACAAAAAACAGCTTTTTTTTAGAAATCGAAAACCAAAAAGGGAATGAAAACCGTATGTTACACGAAGGCTTAGGACTTGGTCTAACTTTACTGCTTCCACTTTTAGAAAAAGCAAGTATAAAATTAAACAACCTCGAAAGTGAAGAAACCTTTACAGCCAAACTGCAACTCAACAAAACTACCTAAACACGAATGAAAGACTACTACTGCTTAGTATTGGAAGATACACTCAGCGACCAATTGGCGATTGAGATGGTTTTAGACCAATTTCCTGAGATTCATCCCACTTATGCCAATACGCCAAGAGGTTTTTTGCAGGAACTATCAAAGCAAAAATATCACATTTTTATTGTTGATATAATGCTTCAAGATAAGCTCACAGGCATTGATTTGATTCACTCAATATCTGATACTTCGGCCTGGGTCATTATTTCAAGTTCGATGGATAGTAAAGATTATTATGAGCAGTATAAATCATTGAAATTCAATAAGTTTTTTATCAAAAAGCCTATTGATGAATTTATATTTAAGACCAATCTTGAATCATTTTTGTTTTCAAGACAAGAAGAAAAAATGATTGGTGCCGAAGAATATCATATCATGCTCAAGCAAGGAAACTATGTTTATAGAGTAGCTTACAACGAAATTATTCTTATCGAAACCGCCGACCACGCTACTACGGTTTATACCGAAAAAAGCAAATATACTACTTACACATCTCTGAAAACATTTGAAGATTTATTAAAAGAATTTTATTTTGAAAAAGTAAATCGAAATTCGTTGGTAAACATGACTGCCGTGAAGCGAATCAATATCAAAGAAAATTACCTTGAAATTGATAAACATCAGGTTCAAATAAGCCGAAGCAATCGACAGTCGTTTATTGATCGATTTATTGATAGAGCTGTGTAGGGCAAGATGGACTTAATAGGCTTTCTAATAACGAGTTACTGGCTAACCAGTGGCTGTCTTTGTATTGCCTAAACCAACCAATCACGTAGTAAATAGTTCCATTCACGTAATAAAATCTACCATTCACGGTGTAGAAGCTTTAAGAGTATTGTTTTGTCTCAAATTGTTGAGAACCTTTGTATTTACGAAGCTCCCAACGAAATTGCATGAAACAATTTAACTGTTTGGTGTTAGAGGATTCTCTAAGCGACCAATTATCTATCGAGATGATTCTCAATCAGTTTCCAGAAATTGAAACACTCTATATAAGCAACTCCAAGGACTTCTTGAACGAAGTCTCCAAAAGGCCATATACACTTATCATTGTTGATATAAAACTACAAGAATCAATAACAGGTATCGACCTAATACAGTACCTGAAAGATGCCTCCACTTGGGTTATTATTTGTAGTGCCTACGAAAGTAAAGTCTATTATAATCAATACAAATCACTGAATTTTACAAAGTTTTATGTGCAGAAACCAGTCGATGAGTTTATCTTCAAAACCCATATTGAATCATTTCTGTTTTCAAAAAAACACGCATGAAATCTCAGTTTTTAACCTTATATACTACATTAATTCATTTTATAAGAGACAAATTTTACCCTTTATGTATCATCAATTTACTTTTTAAAAATTTGTATAATCGTAACCCAAAAATAAAATAATGCACTAACATATAAATTAGTACATTATTCATCTAAAATTCAACATCTACCTTCTTGCAAAAGCATCAACAGTTAACCACTCAATAAAAAGAAGACCTTTAAACCGAATCTTTCATTTAGATTAGTGCAAAAAAAACATTATTTACCCTAATTTTATAGAAAAAACCTATTTAGATTTATGCAAAGCAAATCTCTATTCTACTTACTCTTATTTTGTTTCCCTTTTCTTGCCATATCGCAGGAAGAAAGGGAAAACCCACTCGAAAGAGCCAATTTTGAGTATGAAATGACCAAAGACCCAAAAACGGGAGTTGTACCAAGGCAAGAACTCGAAAAATCACGTGACATCATGAGCAAGATGATAAAACTGATGGCTCCAATACCAAATATATCTTGGACAGAACGTGGCCCTAATAATGTAGGAGGGCGTACTCGTGCTTTGATGTGGGACCCCAACGATGCAACAAAAAAGAAAGTTTGGGCAGGTGGAGTATCAGGAGGCTTATGGTATAACAATGATATCACAGATGCTAATATGGCATGGACAAAAGTGAATGATTTTTGGGATAATGTAGCTATTGGTTGGATAACCTATGACCCCAGCAATACTCAGATCATGTATGTTGGCACAGGAGAAAGAGGGGCTTCGGGCAATACCGACAACACTGGTGCAAGTGGCACAGGTGGAAATGGCATCTGGAAATCAACTGATGGAGGAGCATCGTGGACAAGGCTGGCTTCAACCACCCCTGACTTTGTTAATTCTGAGAATGCGGCCTCTGGTTGGAGAGAAATCTTTAAAATTATTGTCAATTCACAAGGACACATCTTTGCACTTAATTTTCAGGGAATCGTTAAATCAACTGATGGTGGAGCGACTTGGACTACTTTGACTGGTACTAATGCCCCTGACCTTGATTATGCCAATCCAAGAATTATGAACGACATTGAAATGGGATCAGACGGTATTCTCTACATTGCTGAGGGTGGTGTAAATGACCCAAAAATCTATAAATCAACAGATAATACAGTTTCGGCTTTTACGATTATCACGCCACCGAATGCCAATGTAAATGGTGTAGGAAGGGTAGAAATTGCCCTTGCTCCGAGTACGAATGGAGCGTCACAAGTCATATATGCAGTTTGTGCTTCAAGCTCTGCACCTAATATCAAATTTTTCAAGAAAAGTGTTAATGCAGGTACCACTTGGACAGATATGACTGTACCTACTTATGACGATCTAAATAATGCAGGTGAAAAACCATTTGTGGGCGATCAAGGAGACTATGACCTTATTTTGGGAACGCACGAAACTAACCCTAATATATTATATGCTGCGGGGGTTTGTATGAGTATTTCGACAAACGGAGGCACAAGTTGGTTACCTAAAATAGGGTATTCGGCTCAAGGAGCATTGATGCACGTTGATCATCATTCGTTTGCAACTCGACCAGGATTTCCGAATGATGCTATTTTTGGTAATGATGGAGGAGTTTATTATTCTGCTAATTGGGCAAATTCGGGAGCAAATACCTATCCTAATTTTATAAAAAGAAATAAAAACTACAATGTTACTCAGTTTTTTAGTATTGATATCAATAGTGTGGCCAATAACGGAACAATCATTGCTGGTGCTCAAGACAATGGAACTCAGACACTTACATCGTCTTATGGCACTGTAAGCGGAAGTTTTGAAATCAACTCAGGAGATGGTGGATTGGCATTTATTGATAAAATAGATTCTACTATTGTTATCAGTAATTATACGAATGTAACGCCAAAACTAAATAAAGCGGGCCCAGTCAATGGAGAAGCTTTTGAGGAAATGAATCCGCAGTTTAGCAATAGAGGAAAATTCATTAATCCATGCGACTACGACTCACCGAATCATACACTCTATCATAATAATACGCTGGCTTCGGAGGCGGATACAAAAATTATTCGTTACCATATCGCAGGTTCGTCACCAAACCATACCTACACCACCTCTACCCTCACAATAACTGGTGTAGGAGCATTGAGTATTTCATTTCTAAAACTTGGAAAAACACAAGGAAACATGTATTTGGGAACTTCTACGGGCGATGTTTACAAAGTTTCGGGTATTAATGTTTCGGGAGATCAAACACTGGCGAGTATCGCAAAAATTATGGATGCAACCAATACTTCGGCAGGGAATGTATCATCACTTGACTTTGGCACTGATGAAAATACAATTATTGTCACAAAATCAAATTATAACATTAAATCGGTTTTTTACACAACCAATGCTGGTACAAACTGGGCTTCAAAAGATGAATCAGGTCATGGTTTAACAAATATACCAGTACGTTATGCACTCATCAACCCAGTTAACACGAAGCAAGTGCTTTTGGCTACTGAATTAGGCGTGTGGTCAACCAACGACATCACAGCAACCAATCCGCAATGGGCTCCAACCAATACTGCTTTGGCCCATGTACGTTGCGATATGCTCAAGTACCGTTCTTCTGATAATACAGTAGTCGTAGCAACTCATGGGCGTGGTGTTTTTTCAACAAAACTCAACCAAAACGGTACTCCATGCCCAACTACTTTGGTATTGATTAGCACGGCAGATAATAAAACGACAGGCACAACCTCTTTCCAAGCCTCAGAAACTATCTCAGCCAGTAATAAAATTACAGGCAACGCAAACGTAACAATGAGAGCAGGAAAATCAGTTGAACTTAAACCAAGCACTACAGGTGGAGGGACAACTTTTGAGGCAGCCAATGGCACAGTTTTCCAAGCCTTTATCCAAGGATGTGCTAACTAATATTGGTTAAAAGAATAATTTTAAGTAAGAGGTATCCAAAGAAGAGAAGTCTTTGGATACCTCTTTTTTTTGGAAAAGCAGCACAAATTACTAAGATTCTCCTTTCATTAAATTTCTCTCACGTTATAAACTCTACCATTCACGTATAAAACTCTACCACTCACGGTGTAGTTCGTACATGACTATTGCATATAGGGTTTTGAAAAGGTAATCTTTGCACACATCAAATGCTATTGAGTGAATAGCAAATCTAAAACAGGGGTTTCCCCCTACTCTGTCTAAAAAACCTTCACCATACCTTTGTATTGTGATACTTTAGCGAAAAAGGGGATACAAAAAAACAATTCAAAAAATGATTTTAGGCTTTCTCAAAAAGCAGAACATTATTAATTGAGTGGCCTTTTTTCTATAAAAGTAAAGATTTCGCCGAATATACTATTAAAAAAATCGCTGTATGAAACGTAACTCAAGAGTAATTAAACCACAAGAACACCAAAATATTCTCTACATCAAGCATCTCGGACAAGAACCTTACAACGAAGTTAAGTTTGACTGTGGTAAAAAACTAATTGTCAGCTATAGCCTTAGCTATTGGCAGAGTGTTTTTCAAGATTTTCACCGAATCAATAAAGGGGTATTGATAAATCCCAAAAAAATCATTAGCCAGCAGGGAGTTATAGAAGTTGAATTGTGTGATAATTCAAAATTTACTTATTCTCGTCGCAAGCATAAAACTGCATTTTCATAACCATAGCCTACTTTTAAAAATTAAGAAAGCACTTAGTATATGGTTATCCAACTAAACTCTTTTGTCTTAAATTAAACAACAAATACAATGAAAATATCCTTTACACTTTCAAAATTAATTCCGTTAGTATTTATTTTTGCCATAGTATTTTCGGTTGGAGCATCAGCCCAGCAAGCAAAGAAAATATCACTTCAAGGCTTCTTAAAAGATGCCAATGGTAAAGCCGTGGCCGATGGCTCGCAAACAATTACATTTAAACTCTACACGCAAGAAGCAGGCGGCACTGCCGAATGGACAGAAGAGCAAACCATCAATGTTTTTGGTGGAGTGTATAGTACGCATCTCGGCAAGACTGTTCCGCTCGAAAATCTAAATTGGGGGGCGGCTACTTACTACGTAGGTGTAACGGTACAAGGTACAGAACTTACACCACGTACCGAACTTACTTTTGCCCCTTACTCTCTCGGTTCGCCAAAAGCCCAAGAAGTAGTTTGTTCGGGTGCAGTAGGTGATATAAAGCACTCCATTTTGAACCCAACCCAATTTGCAGCCGTAAATGGCAATTGCTGGGTGCCGATGGATGGACGTGCATTGTTAGCAGCCGATAAATTAAGACAAATTACAGGTATGACTACCTTACCAAATGGTGGTGGTTTGTTTATCCGTAGCCAAGAATTTGCCAATAGCACAAATTTCGATGATAGTAGAGATGTCAATACGCCTATTGCTTCATTCCAGTCTGAAGATTATAAAAGCCATGCTCACTCTGCGAGTTTATCAGTTAGCGGTGGGACTTCCGGTTCTGGTTCACACTCACATACGACGGGAGTTCCGGGCCGCTCAGAAGATGGAGGATTCATTGGTTCGGGTCAATCATTTGCTACTTTTAGTGCTACTGACAGAACTTCAGGGATGTTTTATCACAACATTACATCATCTTCAAACGGCGACCACTCACATTCTATTTCAGGGACTGCTTCTGGAAGTACAAGTAATGCGGGAGGTGTCGAAACCCGCCCCGATAACTTAAACTTCTGGGTATATATCCGTATCAATTAATAGTATTAGTCAATTCTTAAATTAAAAATTTTATGCAAAAGAGAATACTCTACGTTCTCTTGGGTTGGCTCATGCTGTTTGGTTGGCAAAAAACTTTTGCCCAAGCCGATACATTATGTGACCCAAACGAGAATAAAAAAATATTCGGCGAGCTGTATTTCAATTATGGCTCTGTCACGAATGCCTACTCGGCATTCAACCGCTCTACTTTTGTGGTAGGTCAGCCTTTGGCCACCCGTCAGAATATGCTTTCACAGAGCTATCAAGCAGGTTTTGGTGTGTATAGTCCGTGGTTTTTACCTCCACAGCCACCAATCTTGATAGCCTCGCAGGGAGATTTCAAAGACAGAATAAAGGTTGCATGGAATGTGAACCCACTTTCTACGCCACCAACTGGCTTTGTCTTATACCGAGATGGCTCATTCTTAGCCGATTTAGGAGAAGATGTACGTGAGTTTTTAGATTTTAATACCCAAGCAGGTGAGTTTTATGAATATAGCATCATAGCCAAAAATATCTTTGGGGTTGGTAGTCCTTCTAAATTTGTAGGTTTCGTAAACCCCAATGGAGTTGTGAGCGGAAAAGTTGAAACCAATTCGGGTAATCCAGTACCCGGAGTTGAAGTTCGTCTGACTCCACTCACAGGAAATTCGATGGCTTTTGATGGTGTAAACGATGAACTTTGTGTTACATACAATGATGAATTCCCGACCGATAAATTCACGGTTTCGGCCTATGTAAAACTCGGCGATGTAAACAACGAAGGAGCAATTATTGACTGGGGTAGCTCATTAAACAAAAACTGGTGGATTACGACAACACCAAGCAATGAAGCCAAAGGTTATATTTTCCACATCGGTAATGGCACAGGAAGCGATTCATTAAAGTATTATTTACCCAACTTGCCAACCAACCCATTTAACGTAACCGACTGGCACCAAGTGACGATGGTTTATAATGGCACAGCGATGTCGGTAATGGTTGATGGTGTTTTTATTGGAACAAAACCAGCAAGTATCGTTCGTGAAAAAAACTACCTGAATATCGGTAGTAAAATCGGAAACAATGGTTTCTTCAAAGGAAAAATTGATGATATTAGAGTCTATAACCGCCCACTTACTCAGACTGAGGTCAATAACACTAAAAACCGCTCGGTATCAAAATCTGAGTTGGGTTTGGTTTCTTACTGGAAAATGGATGAAGGCATTGGCGTAAAAGTGTTTGATAATACAACACTTCCGACTAATGCCAATGTCTATGGGGCAACATTTTCATCTGATAAACCAGAGGTTTATAGTGCGGGTATAACCGATGTAACGGGTTATTATGTAATTGACGGTGTAAACTATAGCCAAAACGAAGGCTTTAGAGCAACCCCCATCAAAAACTTTGAGTTTAACTCCGCTCTCGAATTTAATGCTGTTGATAAATCTTATGGTAATCTAACTGATTATGACATGCCTGATACTTCGACTGTTGAGGTATTATTTTATCCATTCGACTTAAAATCTCGTCAAACTGTACTTTCAAAAGGTAACCTTTACGAAGCCTACATTGACAATGGTAAACTTTTCTTAAACCTAAACGGTACTACTACTGATTTGGGAGCAATCAGAGCCAAATATTATCATTTGGCGGTAACTCTTGATAATTCGGCTGGTAGTGCAAAGGTCTATTTAGAGGGCGAATTGAAAGGAACTGTTTCGTTTGCTGGTACATCCAACTGGCAAAATGGAAGTCCGTGGCTGTTGGCTACTAATTCAACCGATGCCGCTACTGGTAAATTTTATACGGGTTTGGTAGATGAATTTGTTATTTACAAAACAGCATTACCACAAAATACCATTCAAGAGCATTTCGTAGTAGGACTACCTAAAGATTCAACTACGGCACTACAATGGAGTTACTTCGACCTTAATGAAGGAACAGACACAAAGGTTTATGATTATGCTGCTATCAATTTCGGTGCTGCTGTACCAAGAGAGGGTACTATCACAAAAGCGTCTTGGAGCAATAACGCCCGTAGAAAAGAAACAAAACTTCATGAATTTGAGCCAAATGTACGTGTAGTCAACTTAAATACGAGTAACACGGCTGTTGGTAGTATAGATTTTAGAGATGTTTCAACAGTAAATGTCTCTGGATATGTACGTTTTGCTAATACTTTTTGTTTTGAGGAGAATATCGAAGTAAAAGTTAATGGACAAACTCACTTTCCTCCGATTTATACAGATAAAGACGGAAAGTGGAGTGCTGACTTTGAGCCAGGTCGCACTATCAAACTTGCTGCCGAATATGGTGACCATAAATTTTCGCCAAGTTTCTTTGAAATTCGTAAAATACAAGCACCTAAAGCTGGCATTGTATTCTTAGATAATACAAAACGCACCATCATGGGTCAAGTAGCAGGAAATGAGGAGTGTAGAAAATCTATTATCCCAGAAGGAGCAAGAGTCGTTGTGAAAGTGGCAACACTTGATGGGTGTTTTGAACGTACAGATACGCTACGTAACCCAGATGGAAAATTTATTTTTAGAGATTTACCAGCAAGAGCATTTAGAGTAAGTGTAGTAGAACATTCTAATTCAGTTATTTATAACTATTTCCAAGCCAAGGGTGGTTATGAAGTTGACTTGCGAGATGCTGTATCTGATACAACAGACTTTATTTACATTGCTCCGCCAAATGTTGAGATTGATAAATTTCCACTCGCTTGCGAAGACTTGACCGTACCGTTTATTCAGCAAAATACTAATACGTTCAAAACACCACATAAAAAACGTATCAAAGTTTATGAAAACTATGATGGTGGAAAATGTTATTTGAATAATGCCGAATTGACTATCAATAACCAAGTTGGTATTTCAGTAAAAACAAAAGAAGCCGTTGAAGAAGTTACGATGGATTCGGTGGTGCATGTTTATGAATTTTATGCAGGATTGCCAAATATCATAGCTCCGCACTACAAAACTATGCAAATTGTGGCAAATGTAAATGGTGCAACAGCCTCGGCAATTGATACTGTAATCGTTGTGGGTGAACGCTCTCGTACGACCACGTTCACAACCGAAGCACCTTCTACAAAACCATTCTTCATTTTGCGTGACCCACCAGGCGATGCCAGCTTTACGACACTCGAAAAGGGTAGTACAACTTGTCAAAACTGGTCGAATGCTGGTTTCCAGAGTGTATCTCTTGATAAATCATATTCTATTGAGGTTGGTAAAAAAGTTACTACCTATCAAGGTACACCATTTGGCGGTACTATTGAAGAAAATGGTGCGGTAAATACGCATTCATTCAAAGGATATTTCTCTGAAAGTGTAGGTGGTGGAGAAGACAAGAGTTTCTGCATATCAACCCTCGAAACTTTCTCGACTGCCGCCGATGACAGGATTGTGGGTAGAGATGCCGATATTTTTGTGGGAGCTTCGATGAACTTTGAGTTTGGTCTTAATGACGAAGTTTACTATGACCGTAATTCTTGCCAAATCAAGACCAACATTAAGTATAATGTATCACCAACAACATTCGGCACAAAATATGTCTATACCAGACATTTTATTGAGAATGACGTGATTCCGTCGTTAGAAGCTTTGGGCAGAACCAAAGATGTGGAAAGATGGAAAAATATAATTAATGACGACCAAGAAGGTGGCAACCTCCAAGAACTTGGGGTTATTTTGCAAAGAGATTGGTCGCTTCATCGAAACATCTCATTTGATGCTGGGGCATCATATACTGAGACCCTATCTGCTGAAAAAACAACAGATACTTATCAGACTTGGGAGTTTAACGCTGGTTTTGAGTATAGCAACGAATTAGAAGCAACATTCTTCTCAAACGATGCTACAAGTAGCTTTACTTTGGATATTGGTGGTACATACTCTGGCTCGCATGGTATAACCAATACCGAGACAACAACGTACAGCTATACACTTGCCGATGATGACCTCGGAGATAACTTTACTGTGGATATTTATAAGTCAAATTTCAATAGCGATCCTCGTAAAGAAGATGCCATGAGTGTGAGTATGAGGTTTGTTACGAAGAACGGTGAGTCAATGTGTCCGCACGAAGTCAAAACCGCTCCTCGTGAAGGTGTTGCTCTACAAATTGATAGAAATAATGCAATAAATGTGCCTGCCAATACAGATGCTGTATTTACGGTTACACTTGGTAATATTGGGCAAGCCGTAAACTCTGGCGACCAAATGACTTATAAATTGGGAGTCGTAACGGGTACAAATCCAAGAGGAGCAATCATCAAAGTAGATGGGCAGAATCTGCTACAACCAGTATCTTATGTATTGAACCAAGGCGAAGCCATTACGGCAACCGTAACGGTTGAGAAAGGCCCTGTTGACTTTAATTATAGCGATATAAAACTGGCTTTTTATAGTGAATGTGAAACAGGAGTACCAAATCAAAACTCAAAAGAAGACATTGACAGTACTTTCTATCAAGAAGTAGCCTTGAATGTTTCTTTTATCGAACCTTGTAGCCCAGTCGATATTAGTTTCCCGCTTCAAGGATTTGTAGTTACTCCTGCCGCTGAAAATAACTTGAGTGTAACACTTAATGAGTATAATAAAGGAGATGATGACCTCAAATTAATACGTTTACAATACCGTCCTATTGGTGGTGATGGCTCATGGATTAATATCAACGAAACCCCCAAAGCCGATTTAGGAGATGTTTTTACAATCAAACAATGGAATACATCCCTTTTAAAAGATGGTCCTTATGAAATTCGTGCTGTGGCAGAGTGTTTTAACCCAACTTTAGCACCAGGTATTTCAACCGTTGTGAAAGGGGAAGTGGCTCGAACCCCACCAGTAGTGTTCGGCGTACCAGAGCCAGGCGATGGCACTTGGGACCCAGGTGATGAAATTTCTATTACTTTCAACGAAAATATTAATTGTGATAAGGTAGTACAAGCCGATATTTTGGCTAATAATACCATTGGTCTTTACGATGCCACAACCAATGCACTCGTTGATGCAACTATCACTTGTGTGGGTAATAAAATTATCATTACACCAAATATTAACCCTGTTTTCTTCGAGAACCGTGCGTTTAGGGTAATAGTAAGTGGAAAGGATTATGACGATGCCATGTTGGTTCAAAACCCTAACCATCAAGCGGCTGCAATCAGAGATAAAGCAGGTAATATGATTGCCAAAACCATCAAATGGGAGTTTGCTGTTAACCAAAATAACCTTGAGTGGATAGGTACTGATGTCATAGAAACTAATGAAGTATTAAAACCTTTCTCGGTGAAGCGTCAGGTACGTAATCGTGGGGGTAGTATCGCCAGTTTCCGTATGGAAAATGTGCCTTCATGGTTGACAGTTACCCCTTCAACGGGTACATTAAACCCTGGACAAACAGCAGATGTAACACTCACATTCCAAGAAGACCTCTTGATTGGTGATTATACTGCTACATTTAACTTAGTTGGTTCGAAAGGCAAAGAACCTTTGAGTATCGACTACCGTGTGCGTTGTCCACAACCAAATTATGTAGTTGACAATCCTTCGCAGTTTGAGAGTTCGATGAATATCGTCACAAGATTGAGCATTTTCGATAAATTCTCGGTTGACCCTTCAGATGTCATCGTTGCTAAAATTGATGGTCAGATTAGAGGTGTTGGTAAGGTAAGCTATTACAGAAATATACCAGCCGCCGATGCTACTATTGATGGATTAACGGGTAAACCCAAAGATGAGAGTAATCGTTGGTTAGTATTTATGACCGTTTTTGGAGACGAAGCAGACAACGATAAGCCAATCGAATTCCGTGTTTGGGACGGAGATAAATGTAATGAGTACGTTGAGGTAATCAATCGAATAAACTTCCAAACTGGAGCATTAGTTGGTAGCCCAATTGAGCCTGATACTATTAAGGTGATCAATGTTGTCAAGAAATGTATTCCATTAAATAAAGGATGGAACTGGGTATCGTTTAATCTTAATTTGCCAGAAGGAAATACAGTATCGAATGTACTCGCTTCTTTAAAGTTAAAATCTGGTACACTCATCAAGAGCGAAGATTTCAGTGCGAAGTATTATGGTAGCCCAATCAATGATTGGAAAGGTAGTTTGATTGACATCACACCTCAGAAACGCTACATGATTAATGTGGCTGAAAAAGACACCATTTGTATGAAAGGGAGTCCGTATCTCACTGAAGAGTTTCCAATAACTATATCTCCAGGCTGGAACTGGGTGGGTTATGTACCTTCAACGGGCATGACGGTCACTCAAGCATTCCGAGGTCTAACGCCGCTAAATGGAGATATCATTAAAAGCCAAACTTTGTTTGCTCAGTATGTGGCTGGGATTGGTTGGATTGGTAACTTAAATTTCTTAGAACCACTCAAAGGATATCTGTTGAAAATCAGCAATGCGGGAACACTTGTCTATCCGACAAGCACAGGCAACCGACCAGTAGAAGCAATTAGGCCAGAGACCTTAGCAGCACAGGCTGTCCAAGAAGCCCCTATGACTTTTGACTTCACCAAATACCAATTAACAATGAACCTAATTGGTAAAGTCAACGGAATGACAATTGATGCTGATGACGAATTAAGAGCATATATTAATGGCCAATTGGTTGGTGTTAATAAATCTATTGCATACACAAAAGATAGATTATTTTTCCAGACTATCTATTTTGAAGATGAAACAACTATCAACTTTAAATTGTACAAAGCTGATAGACAAAAAGAGTATAACCTCAATAGAACGATTTCGTTTAAATCAGAAACACTGGCGGGTTTAGTTGAAGATCCAATTGTTTTTGATTTAGAGACTGCCAATTTGGTACCGATTACAATTAACATTAAAGACCAATTAATCTGGCAACCAACGAAAATTTTCCCAACTGTTTCAATACCAAGTGCGGTTAGCGGACAATCAACCGCATGTGGTTCATTTACATTTAGTAGTGTATTGCCAATTAGCACTGAAACCAAGCCAGTGTGCGTTTCACAAACAGGGCTTGAAGGCAACATGACAGGTGTAATGAAAATCAAGTACAATGAGCGTTCTACTTTCGTTTCGAATAATGACGTACTATCATTTGTCAACCCAACAACTGGCTTGACAGTAGGTTGTGCTACGTTTGATAGTCAATTCAGCGTCTTCAACTTTACCATAAAAGGAGGGGTTACTTCAACAGAGACACCAATTGATGTGAAGTATTACTCAAGTGTAATGAAGAAAACCTTTGTAGTAAAATCGGGTGTGATGTACAAAAACAATAAAGAATTGGGTGATTATATCACTCCTACTCCTTTGGATGTTTCGCCTTTATCAATCACAAACAATAACGGCGTTATTACGGCGGTCATGCGTGATACATCATGGACTGGTAAATATTGTATTGATGCCTTTGCCTTGAACTGTCCGAACTTTGGTGATGGGCAGACTACCTTCTGTTTCCAACGAATGAAACAAGGTGCTTGTCTGGATATAGTTGTGCGAAATGTTACAGAAAGTACTAATGATATAGTAAAAGCCGTATCTATCTCATCACAAGCAGTTGTCAATTCGGGTATCCGTTTAGAATACAAAGGTGGAAATACGATTGAGTTAAAGCCTGGCTTTGAAACAAAATCGGGTACTGTTTTCACTGGACGAATAGAAGGTTGTAATAACTAAAAACACAAAACCTCAA
Source organism: Emticicia sp. W12TSBA100-4 (assembly GCF_040253585.1). Lineage (NCBI taxonomy): Bacteria > Pseudomonadati > Bacteroidota > Cytophagia > Cytophagales > Leadbetterellaceae > Emticicia > Emticicia sp. W12TSBA100-4. The sequence goes on along the minus strand of NZ_JBELAU010000004.1, from coordinate 103,450 downwards.
AAACAGTATTGTTTAGTTAAAGATTTTTATAAACTCTTGAGAATATTCCAATCTTTAACTAAACGATATCTCTTTGGTGGTAAAATAATGTCGTTTATTCCACTCTTTTTAAGGGTGGAATATTTTCAAAATATCAGATAGGCATTCTGAAGCATTTTCTCTACAAAATCGCAATCATGAAAAATAAACATCTACTTTATATTATACTATTCTTTAATAGCATAATCATTGCTAAAGCTCAATCTATTTGTGTGAATTCACCTTCCGTAAGTGTGAATTTTACTGGTTTCTGTGCGGGGAAAAGTGAATTACTTACAGCTACACCAACCAATGGCGGTTTAACTCCATTTTATACATGGAAATTAAACAATGTCATTCAACCAATCTTCACCAATAAAACCACCGAAACAGGTTTGAGTGATAATAATATCCATGAAGTGTATGCAATAGGAAGTAATATCTACGCCGCCACTAACCTTGGTCTGAGTATTTCGGCCAACTCGGGCAGTACTTTTAGTAATAAAACCAAAGCTGCTAACGGTTTAGGAAACGACCTCGTTAATGGTCTTTTTGTGAGTTCGACTAAGATATATGCAGCCACTGCTGGTGGTTTAAGTATCTCAGATAACAATGGAGCTACTTTCAGTAATAAAACAACTGCTAATGGTTTAGGTAGTAATATTGTCAATGATGTTTTTGTAGATGCTGCGGGTAATAATATTTATGCCGCCACTTTATCTGGACTTAGTATTTCGATTAACGCAGGTGTTAGTTTTACTAATAATGCGATAGGTAGTGTTCGTGGAGTCTTCGTCGAAGGTACTAATATTTACGCAGCCACCGCTACTGGATTGAGTATTTCAACTGATGCCGGAGCTAATTTTATTTCTAAAACTACTGCCAATGGTTTAGGTAATAATAATGTAAACGATGTATATAAAGTTGGTAATGTACTTTATGTAGCAACATCGGGTGGACTAAGCATTTCAACAGATAACGGTAATACCTTTAGCAATAAAACTACTGTTAATGGTTTAGGTAATAACAATGTCTCAAGCGTTTTTGCCATTGGAGGTTTCGTTTATGCTTCCACAGTAGGAGGTCTGAGTTTGTCAAATGATAATGGCAATACCTTCTTTGTCAATAAAAATACAACTGACGGTTTAGGAACAAATACCATAAATTATGCTTTTTCCTTAGGAAATAATATTTATGCGGCCACTACTGGCGGTCTGGCTATTGCTACTATCAATGTTTTACAAGTAAATGATGCAAAAGCAAATGATGTTTATTCGGTAACAATGCTACCCTCTACTGAAGGTTGTCCAAGTGCTTCAGCAGCAGTTTCTATTTATCCTTTACCTATTCCAAATATTACTACTAATTCGCCTGTCTGTACGGCAATGCCTTTGACTCTTAATTCTTCCAACGTGAGAAGCAATACAGGTAATACTTATAGCTGGACAGGGCCGAATGCTTATTCATCAACCAGCCAAAATCTTTCATTCTCAGAAACAACCGTTGCTTTATCGGGTGGGTATAGTGTAACCATTACTGATGTAAATGGATGTACAGCTACAACATCTACTCCTGTGATAGTCAATCCATTACCGATTCCAACGATTGGAAGCAATACTCCTATTTGTACTGGTTTTACGCTCAATCTTACGTCGTTGAATACAAGAAACATAAATGGAAACTTTTACTCTTGGACTGGACCTAATACCTATACTTCAAGTAATCAGAACCCATCTATAACGAATGCGAATACTTCGATGTCGGGTACTTACAGCGTAACTATTACTGATGTAAATGGATGCACAGCTACTGCTATCACAAATGCGATTGTAAATCCTCTACCAACACCAAGTGTATCTAATAATTCACCAATTTGTACTGGGTTTACTCTCAATCTTAACGCAACAAATACAAGAAGTGAAACTGGAAATTCTTACGCTTGGACGGGGCCTAATGCTTATACTTCAAGTAATCAGAACCCATCTATAACGAATACTAATACTTCGATGTCTGGAACTTATAGTGTCACGATTACTGATGCGAATGGGTGTACAGCTACTGCTACTACAAGCGTAACCGTAAACCCTTTACCAACACCGGGTGTAGCTAATAATTCACCAATTTGTACTGGGTTTACTCTCAATCTTACCGCAACAAATACAAGAAGTGAAACTGGAAACTCTTTCGCTTGGACGGGGCCTAATGCTTATACTTCAACTAATCAAAACCCATCTATAACGAATGCGAATACTTCGATGTCTGGTACTTACAGCGTAACTATTACTGATGCGAATGGGTGTACAGCTACTGCTACTACAAGCGTAACCGTAAACCCTTTACCAACACCGGGTGTAGCTAATAATTCACCAATTTGTACTGGGTTTACTCTCAATCTTACCGCAACAAATACAAGAAGTGAAACTGGAAACTCTTTCGCTTGGACGGGGCCTAATGTTTATACTTCAACTAATCAAAACCCATCTATAACGAATGCGAATACTTCGATGTCTGGTACTTACAGCGTAACTATTACTGATGCGAATGGGTGTACAGCTACTGCTACCACAAATGCGATTGTAAATCCTCTACCAACACCGAGTGTAGCTAATAATTCACCTATTTGTACTGGGTTTACTCTCAATCTTAACGCAACAAATACAAGAAGTGAAACTGGAAACTCTTACGCTTGGACGGGGCCAAATGCTTATACATCAGCCAATCAAAATCCATCTTTTGCCAATGCCACAACTACATTATCAAGTATTTACAGCGTAACTATTACTGATGTAAATGGGTGTACAGCTACTGCTACTACAAATGCGATTGTAAATCCTCTACCAACACCGAGTGTAGCTAATAATTCACCAATTTGTACTGGATTTACGCTTAACCTTACCGCAACAAATACAAGAAGTGAAACTGGAAATTCTTACGCTTGGACGGGGCCGAATGCTTATACGTCAGCCAATCAAAATCCATCTTTTATCAATGCTACAACTTCATTATCGGGTGTTTACAGCGTAACTATTACTGATGTAAATGGATGTACAGCTACTGCTACTACTTCAGTAATTATCAAACCCAAGCCCCCTGTTCCTGTGATTAGCATGCCGAGCCAAGCAGTTGTTTGTTTTCCAAGTACATTAGCTTTAACAGCAAGTGGTTGTGCTGGAGCGGTTACATGGTCTGATAATTCAACTGGTTCAACAATCACATTATCAGCAATTGGAACTTACTCTCTATCTGCAACATGTACCGTTGACGGTTGTGTGAGCGAAGCGAGTTTACTTATCACAGGTTTAGAAATAAAAGTAGCTCCAACAGCACAAGCAAGTAATGGAGGTCCATATATTGTTGGTCAAACTATCAATCTAAATGCCAGTAATGGGCCTAATTATTCTTGGACAGGTCCCAATAATTTTACAAGTCTGGTTTCATCACCAACGATTCCAAATGCATCCTTGCAAAACAGTGGAATTTATAGCGTAACTGTTTCGATAAATGGTTGTACAGCTACTGCAACAACCAATGTAATAGTCAATGATTTTTCTCCGTGTAGCCCACAGAGAATCGTTGATTACAGTTATGTAAAAGCTGGAAATCCACACCAAGCAGTATTTCCGTTGAGTAATGGAATGGTTCTCCAACAAATTCCAGAACAATCTTCTATTCTTGTGACCCCTGTTTGTCCGACAGTAAATATTGAAAGTTTTGAGATGAAAATCGTTGGGCCAGAATTGAACTATTTAACGGTTCAGAACTTACCATATTTTGCTCTTTTTAGCAATGAAGGGGAAGATGTTTTTGGTAGAAACTTCATCCCTGGTGATTATACTTTGACAGTAACTGGATATGCTCAAGATGATAAAAATGGAGCAATTGTCTATGGCCCAGTTGTGACTACCTTCAAAGTCGTTGGAGCACTTGGCATTATTTCAATGCCAACAATTTCATCACAAAGTATTTGTGCGGGCAGCAACATTGATGTAAGTTTTACTACTTCTGGAAATTTCAACCAAGTTAATCAATTCCAAGTACAATTATCTGATGCCAACGGCTCATTCCAAAACCCAACTACTATCGGAACATCTAATACGACAGGTACCGTTTCTTGTTTTATACCCGCAAATATCGCTGAAGGAACAAATTATCTGATTCGAGTGGCATCTTCTAACCAAATAGCAGTCGGAAACCCAACAATGAGTGCGGTAACAGTCAATCCAGTCACTTCAAATATTTTGCAAAATATATCGACTGGCACAGTGACCAACAAAGCTACCCAGACATTATCAGCGAGTAATAAAATCATTGCCCCTGCGAATGTCAGCTATCAAGCAGGGAATGCAATTTCATTAAATGCAGGCTTTGAAGCAAATAGTGGAAGTGTATTTAAGGCAGAAATAAAAGGCTGTAATTAATTGACTATCAATAAATTAAAATACTCTCCTTTTTTGTGGCAAAAAAATGGGGTGCAGATTATACAGATGCAAGCACTGCAGATTTTTCGTAAACATTTATTAGTAAAAGACCCTAAAAGCCAATGCTCTTAGGGTCTTTTTTTACCAGTAATTAATCAACCGATAACTAATAACCATGCTCTCACTTTACACAATTTTCTTTCCTACGGGTATCAACAATACCCACAATTTTCCAGCCCTTATCGGTTTTCATCATTGTAAATAAATCTACCCCACAATGATTAAATTTATCATTGACATAAAACTCATAAGGAGTCCAAGCCATTGCCATTTCTCCATCAACTTTTATATCATAACTTGTCAATCTTTCATCCAAAATTACACCTTCTCGCTTAGTTCCTATTTGTTTTAGCCAACCCAAAATTGCATCTTCTTGCAGACGCACTTCTCCAGTTTTACTTTTTCCAATAGATTTGAGTGAACAAGATGGATGTAAAGCTGCACGCACAAGGCTCGAATCGCTCTTACGCATACCATCGAACACTTGATTAATGGTTGCTTTTATTTGCTCTTCGTCGGTTTGAGCAAATGATTGAGTTGCTGCCGTGAGCATCAATAAAGTCAATAGTTTTTTCATAATGAATAGTTTAGAGTGAATGATGAAAAAATTTACAACCAAAAGTACAAAAAAGATTGAATCTCAAAATAGATTCAACTGTTTCGGGTAAATTCTTGGTAATAAATGCTCAAAAAATATTTCCCTGAAATGATTAGGTGGGTACAAAATTTGCTTATTTTAGTGCCAAACGTAGGGTTCAATAATAATTTCCTCCAGCAACTTATTATTCTTCCATACTAAACCAACACTTTTCTTAAACTCATTTCTTTATGCTGAAAATTATTACAACTCTTTCTGTGTGCTTCTTAGTGACATCATCATTATTTGCTCAAAAACCTGCTCCTGTGAAATTTGGAGACGTACTGCCTGAAACCATTAAAATGAAAGTTTACCCTAAAGATTCTTCGGCCGAAGCCGTAGTTTTGTATGATGGCGGCGAAACCTATTTCGAAATTATGGGCAGTAATATTTTTATCACTCAAATCATTCATGAACGCATCAAAATTCTAAAAAAATCAGCTTTGGAGCGAGGATCTATCAAAATTCCTGTGGTGCGTGTCAATGGCACTATCCAAGAATTCTTGAGTGATATTAAAGGCTACACTTACAACGATAATAATGGCTCACCTACCAAAGAAAAATTAACTAAAGATATGATTTTTCAGGAAAAAGCCTCAGAAAGTATCTATTATACAAAAATTTCAATGCCCAATATCAAGGAAGGCTCAGTGATTGAATATAGCTACAAAAAACAAACACCAATGCCAATTAGTAATAATCCAGCTACTTGGTATTTCCAACAAGGAATCCCAGTTGAACGTAGCGAATATAGAATCACTATTCCTGCATATTTCTATTATCGTATGATTATGAATGGTTATCTGCCTTTGGCTCTCAACGAAAATAAAGATGTCAATATCAGCGAATTTAATATCAATGGTTTGCAATACCACTTCGTTGTGCTTGATGCTCCCGCCTTCCGTGACGAGTCTTATATTACTACCGAAAGCGACTACCTTTCAAAAATCGACTTTGAGTTGGCAAGCGTAAACTGGCCGAATGTATTGATGAAAGATTTTTCGCTCGATTATGCAAATTTGAATAAAACGCTCCTCGAAAGCGAAGATTTTGGCCAACAACTCAAACGTACTGGTTTTCTGAAAGACATTGCTTCCGAGATAAAAACCAAACACAGAGATTCTACTGCTCGTATGCAAGCAGCCGTTGACTATATAGTGAAAACAGTAAAATGGAATGGCGAACGAAGTATTTATAGCACAGGTTTACGAAAAATCCACGACAAAAAAACTGGCGATGCCGCCGACATCAATCTCATGCTTATTGCCTTACTTCGAGAAATAGGTTTCGATGCCAACCCAGTGATTCTGAGTACCCGTGACCACGGCCGTATTCACGAGCAGTATGCTTTGATGCGTCGCTTCAACTATGTAGTTGCCCACATAGATAACAATGGAAAAGATTTGCTAATTGATGCCACCGACGAGTTTCTGAAAGTAGGAATGTTGCCTTATCAATGCCTCAATCATAATGGCTGGTTAGTACATCCAACTTTTCCACGTCTTGTATCGCTCGAACCAACCGAACGTGATGTTGAATTTGAAAAAGCCGAAATGAAAATAGACGAAGAGGGCGAAATGAAAGGGCAGTTTACGAAATCGTACTCTGGATACAGTGCTTGGGGTGCCAGACAAACTTTCAAAAAAGAAGGCAAAGAGAAATTTTTGGAAGAAGTAAAAAAAGCTAAAACTAACTGGACAATTAGCAAAGCCGAATACCAAAACAATGATGATATTAGCCAACAAATGGAAGCAAAGTATGAAGTAACAATGACCGATTTCGTAACAAAGGCTGGTAATATGATGTATTTAAAACCAATGCTTTCGGAAGGACACACCGAAAATCCATTCAAGGATACCGAACGCACCTATCCGATTGATTTTGCAATGCCAATCGATGAGACTTTCATGGCAAATTATGAAATACCAGCGGGTTATAGTGTCATAGAAAAACCGCAAAGTGTATCACTCACTCTGCCCGAAGGAGGAGGTAGATTTACTCATGCTGTAACCGTACGAGAAAATACAATTTCGGTTCTGAGTCGTTTGAGTTTTCGAAAAGCTCAATATGCTCCAGAAGAATACCCATTTTTAAAGGAGTTTTATGACCAAATCGTAAAAAAACACAACGAACAAATAGTCTTGAAGAAACAATAGAAAAAACTTTTAATTACTATTTTTCTTTCACAATCAATATAACTCAACCATGACAAAAACACTCTTTTTCCTTATAACACTACCATTTTCGAGTGTTTTTGCACAGAAATATCCAGTTTCGTCAATCCCTGCCGAACTCAAAGAAAAAGCCCATGCCGTTGTGCGTGAACACATAACTTCATTTATTGTGAAAGACATAGGTTCGGCTGTCACGAAAGTAGAGGGGGCAATCACGATTCTGGACGAAAAAGGCGAACAGCACGCCACCCTCGTGATTCCATACAACAAATTCACGAAAGTAAACGATATGGAAGCCCAACTGTATGACGAAACAGGCAAAAAAATCAAGAGCCTCAAACGTGCCGACATCGAAAGTATTGGTGGCTCATCGGGAGCAAATAATATTGATGATAGTTTTGTAAAATATGCCAGTTTGACGCATACAAAATACCCTTACACGATTGTGTTTTTTTATGAATACACAACCAAAAATATGATGTTTTACCCAAGTTGGGAAGCGATTCCGTATAATGCAGAAGCTACTTCGGTCGAGAGGTCATCGTTTACGGTTTCAATGCCCAATGGCGTGCAGTTACGTTACAAGGAGCAAAATATGCCCAGTAAAGTAGTGATGGGTCGAGATGGCGAAAAATTTCTGTATTCATGGGAAGTGAATAACCTAAAAGCTGTTGAGAAAGAACCTTACAGTCCAAGTCTGAGCGAGATTTTACCAACCGTTTACACCGCTCCTACCCTTTTCAAAGTTGATGATTACGAAGGAAATATTCAGTCTTGGGCTGATTTAGCAAAATTCTACGGCAATCTTAATAAAGAGCGTGAAAAACTCCCTGCCGAATTGATAACGAAAATCAAAGATTTGGTTAGGAGCGAAACCGATGAAACCAAGAAAATAAAAAAGGTTTATGAATATTTACAGGCCAATACTCGCTACGTGAGTATTCAGTTGGGCATTGGAGGTTGGCAGTCAATGAAGTCGGAAGATGTAGCTAACAAAGGCTACGGCGACTGCAAAGCCCTCACGACTTTTACGATGGGCATGCTCCGAGAATTGGGCATAAAATCATACCAAGCACTCGTAAAAGCAGGCGATGATGCCGACGATATTCTGACCGATTTTCCTTCGTTTCAATTCAATCACGTCTTTTTGTGTGTACCACAACCTAAAGACACTCTTTGGCTTGAATGTACGAGCCAAACCAATGCTTTTGGATATTTGAGTGATTTCACGAGCAACCGTCACGTAGTTTTGATTCAAGAAAATGGTGGAAAACTCGTAAAAACACCTACTTACAGACCAAATGATAACATGATGGTAAGAAAAGGGAAATTTGTACTGACCGAAGATGGCATGGCCGAAGCCGAAATCGAAACTCGCCTAACGGGTTTGCAACAAGACTCGCACGCAGGCGTGATTCACACGCTCGGAACGGATGAACAAAAGAAATGGCTGACCAATAATTTGAGCCTTTCGAGTGTCGAAATCAAGCAATTTTCGCTGACCGAAAAACGAGAAAAAATACCGAGTGTCAGCGAAAAAATCACTCTGTCTCTTAGAAATATCTCGAATAAAAGTGGCACAAGGATTTTCCTGACGCCCAATCTTTTAAATCAAACCCGAACAGTTCCGCTACCCAATCCCGACCGCAAAGTTGATTTTGAGTTATCGGGTAATTACATGGATGTCGATAGTATTACGTTTCAGATTCCTACGGGTTTTTCGTCGGAATATCTGCCCGAACCAAGCAAAATACAATCAAAATTTGGCACTTACACAACCACCGTGCAAATGACGGGCGATAAGATTCTATATATTCGTCAGATTACGCTACTTCAAGGGCGTTATCCTGCGGCGGCCTTCAATGAATTTGTTGATTTTCGTAAGAAAATAGTAAAAGCCGACAAAAATCAGATTGTTTTGGTGAAGAAGATGTAAATGAACTAAAACACCAAATTAATTCGTTTTATTTTTGAAATTTGCACATTTTTTGCAAATTTTAGATTTAAAATTACTTTTACTATGCTCATAGATTTCTCAGTCACAAACTACCGCTCGATAAAAGATAAGCAAACCTTCTCAATGCAACCCATCAAACGCATTGATGAATTACCCGAACATATCATAAATAATGGTAAACATTCGGCTCTTTCCTCAGCTATTATTTACGGAAGAAATGCTTCGGGGAAGAGTAATTTGTTGCGAGCAATGGGTGCATTGATTGATTTAGTTAATCATTCTCAACGAAACAAGCTTGGGAAAAAAATAGAAAAATATGAACCTTTCAAATTAGATAGAAATAGTATTAATCTCCCAACAGAGTTTGAAATAACTTTTCTAACAAGAAAAAGTATTAAATATACTTACAAAATTATCTTTGAAAGCGAAAATATCATTCTTGAAAGTCTATTTTCTTTTCCTAATGGTAGAGAGAAGAAAATTTTTATAAGAGAACAAAACAAGAAAATTGATTTTGGAAATGACATTAAAATAGGGAGATTAAACGATATAGCTGAAACACTTTTCCCAAATCAAGCATTTTTAGCTAAAATGATGATATTTTCAGATAAGGTTTTTGATGAACTTAGCATATTTTTCATGTCGTATATTGAACTCGCAGAAGAAGAAGATTTGCTTGAGTACGACTCTGAGTTATCAATTAGCAAAGGATTTAAAGAACGTCATAAAAAAATATTAGATGCTGGAGATACAGGGATAATCGGTTTTAAAGAAATTGAAGAAATTGTCAACGGTGAAAAAGTTTTAAAATTCAAACCTTTGCATAATCTTTATCAAAATGGAAGTATTGTAGGCACAGCATACTTTGACTTGGAAGATGAGTCGCTCGGAACAAGAAAGTTATTAGGTTTAACAGAGCGTATTGGTAACGCTTTAGATGATGGGGGAACAATAATCATAGACGAATTTAATAACAGCCTCCACCCACTTTTAACCAAAACTTTAATCAACCTCTTTCACAATCCAAAAACTAACCCAAATGGTGCTCAGTTGATTTTTGCTACGCACGATGTATCGCTATTGGATAATGAGCTTTTCCGCCGTGACCAAATTTGGTTTTCGGAAAAAGGCAATGATGGGGCATCTACTTACTATTCGCTGGCTGATTTGAAAGGAATTAGAGCGGGCGTCCCTCTCGAAAAGTATTACTTAAAAGGAGCTTTCGGTGCTACGCCTATTATCAACGAACACGATTTAGTATTTAACTTCAGAGAAAAAAATGAGCAGAAATAGAGCCAGAATTTCTCGTCAGATTCAACCTCCACGCCAAATTCTGATTTTAACTGAAGGCGAAACCGAAGAAATCTATCTGAAAAGTTATAAATCTGACGATGAAAATAGAAGACGGCTTTCGGGTGTGGGCATTGAAATTTACAAACCCAAAGACCATTCTCCGCTTGGTTTATTGGCCGAAGCAAAGAAAAGAATAAAAGAAGCCAAGAAAGATAAAATGCCTTACGAAAAAGTTTGGATAGTTTTTGACCGAGACGGACACGCCAATATTCCTGCTACATTCCACGAAAAACAAGCAGTCAATGAAATTGAAATTGCCTTTTCGGTTGTATGCTTTGAATACTGGGTATTATTGCATTTTGAGAAAACTACACGTTTGTTCAACGATTGCGATAGTATCGGCAGTTATATTAGACAAAAACACTTTCCCGAATACGAAAAAAGCAGAAATAATTATCATAACCTCAAAGACAAAATTAGTCTTGCCATTGAAAATGCTACTTGGACTACTAAACAAAACCAAAATGATTTGAACGATGGTTTAAAGCCTTATCAGTTACAAGCTTATACCAACGTCCATGAATTAATCTCTTTCTTGAAAGATTTAAAATAATTTTCCCACTTTCATGCAACATTCTTTTCACTCATTACATCTAATAAGAAACTTAAACATAAAACGCATGAAGAAATTATTTACATTATTTTTATTGATTAGCACTTGTAGCTTTGCACAAGAAGTAAAACGCTCTTTCAACCTCAAGGATTTCGAAAAACTCAATATGGGTAGTGCCTTTATCATTACTGTTACGCAAGGAAATACCTACAAAGTTGATGTACGAGGACGTGAGCAAGATGTCAAAGAAATCATCGGTAAAGTCAGTGGCAGTACCCTTGATTTACATTTTCCATCAAACTGGAGTGGGAATAAAAACCGTAAAGAAGTTTATGTAACCATCACAATGCCCAAACTTACTGAAGTCGATTTTTCGGGAGCTTCAAAATCAACTGTTTCGGGTTTCAGTTCTGATAAAATGTCTATCAGTATTTCGGGGGCATCTATTGGTAATTTTAAGGTCAATGCCAAAGCTTTATCAATAGATTGTTCGGGAGCATCGAGTCTTACACTCATCGGTAGTGGGCAAAGCATTGATGCCGATGTTTCGGGGGCTTCAAACGTTAATTCTTTAGATTATAAAGTTGCTACGGCCAATATTGATGCTTCGGGAGCAAGCGATATAAAACTATTCGTAACCAGTAAAATCGTGGCTGATGCCAGTGGTGCAAGTAGCGTACGCTATAAAGGAGGAGCTTCGGTGAGGTCAAGTACTTCGGGGGCAGGTTCGGTTAAGACTATGAATTAAAACAAAGAGTCACGGTTTTACTCGAAAACCGTGACTCTAAATACTTTTTGACAGAAAACTTACTTCAATTTCGCCAATTCCTGCTTTACAAAATCCATCAATTCGGCGATGTATTCTTTTGAGAAATCAAATTTTACGTTGGCTGCTTCGTAAATTTTACTGATGGTTGTAGTATAGCCCAACCTCAGTGCATTTAGATAACCATCGAGTCCTTTTTGGGCATCTTGTTTGTAATTTCGCCAAACGCTAATTGCACCCAACTGAGCCATTCCGTATTCGATATAGTAGAATGGCACTTCAAAAATGTGCAACTGACGCTGCCAATTGTATTTTTTGAATCGCTCAAAACCTTTCCATTCGGTCACAGAATCGGAGAATTGCTCAAACGTCTGCACCCAGCGGGTCTGACGTTCTTCGATGCTATGTGCAGGGTTTTCATAAATCCAATGTTGGAACTTATCGACTGTTGCAATCCACGGCAAAACCTCCAAAATATCTTCCAAATGCTCTATTTTGGCACGTTTTAGGTCTTCTTCATTCTCGAAAAACACGCCCCAATGCTCCATCGAAATCAACTCCATCGACATCGAAGCCAATTCGGCCACCTCTGAAGTTGTACTACGGAATGAATTCAATGGCAAATCACGCACCTCGAAAGAGTGAATGGCGTGTCCGCCCTCGTGAACCATCGTAACCACATCACGCAGACTCGAAGTGGCATTCATAAAAATAAACGGCACACCGATTTCTTCGAGCGGATAGTTATATCCACCTGGGGCTTTTCCTTTGCGAGATTCTACATCGAAATGCCCCATGCGTCGCATGATACGAATATAATCAGCCAGTTTTGGGTCGATTCTTCGAAAACATTCAACGGTTTTATCCAACAAATCTTCTCCATTACTGAAAGGTTTGAGAGCAGGTTTACCATCAGGGTCAACTTTCAAATCCCACGGACGAAGTTCATCGACATTTAGTTTTGCTTTGCGTTCTTTGGCCATTTCATCAACCAAAGGCACAACGGTTTCAGCCACGGCCTCGTGAAAATTGAAGCAATCTTGTGGCGTATAATCGAAACGCCCCATGGCAGCAAACATATAATCACGGAAATTCAAGAAACCCGCATTAACGGCCAATTGGTGGCGTAAATCACGCAGTTCGTTGAATAGCGTATCGAGTTTTTCGTGGTCTTGGTAGCGGCGTTCGGCAATTTTTGTCCAAGCCTCTTCACGAATCGCACGATTAGGCGACTGCAATAAATCTCCTGCTTTTGGCAAAGTCATTTCTTCGCCATTGATATTTACGGTCATTGCTGCCGTAGTTGATTGATATTCCGTTTGTTTGGTCTGAATTTGAGTTTCAATCGGAATATTTTCTTCACGGAAAATCTCAACCGATTTTTTCATTCCACGAATCGTGATGAAGAATCCTTCATCAGTCAATTCACCCAAAAATGCACTTTCAAGAGCTTTTTTATTGAGTTGGTCGCTATAAACCGAAAGTTCGGGCTGAATCTGTTCTACAAAAAACTGGTAGTTTTTTTGATTTTCTTCGCTGGCGGTATCGCAAGTCATTTTGATGTATCGCCAAGCCAAATTTTCTGATAAATACGATTCTAACTCACTACGGTCTATGAACCATTGGCGTAATTCTTGGGCATTCGTAACCGAACGGCTCACCAAATTTTCGTAAAGTGGTTTTAAATCTTGCCACGAGGTCAGGGCAAATTCTTCCCCAATAAATGTGCGTGGTTTTCGCTGTGGTATTTCTATTTCTTGCATTTTTTAGATTTGAGATATGGGATTCGAGATACTGGATTCAGGATATGAGATTTGAGATACTGGATTCGGGATATGAGATTTGAGATACTGGATTCGGGATATGAGAATTTTCTCTCTTGTGTCTTGTGTCTCCTGTCTCGTATCTCCTATCTTGTATCTCACATCCAAAATTAACGCTTAAACTCATCCAAACAACGGAAAACCTCTAAAGTCAGGTCGTAGTCGTTGGCGGTAAGCACAAAGTTATCTGGTAAATTACAAAACTTCATAAAATTCTTTAATTCTTGGCCTTTGAGTTTTGTTACAAACGAAATGTATTCGGAGTTATAACGATACTCAACCAAGAGCTTTTTGAGGTCTTCTTGCTTCATGGCTGCCAGTTTTCGGCGAGATTTTCCTTCTTTGCTGAAAAGCTCATAAAGTCCATCAATCGAAATACCGATTGTGCCAGGTGTTGAAGTATTCGTATTGATAAGGTTTGAAATATCTTTCCATTTTAGCTTCGTCGAAGCTTCGGGCGAACCCATCAACTCTTCTATTTGTTGCTTTACCTGCTCCAATCGTTTATCTCTGACCACTACTTCTTTCAATGCAATGGCATCTTGTCGCATTTCGATGATTGGTTCGAGATTTACACCGTCCCATGCAATGCCCGTTGCCTTATAACCAACCGATGTAATTTTGATTGAATCGCCTTTAGAGGCACGTACCAAAAAATTACCATTTTCACCAGTTTTGGTTACTTGTCTTGTATCTTTATTCACGACGGTTGCCGATGGTACGGGTTTTCCCGTAACTTTATCAATGGCCTTGCCAAGGACATAAGATTTTTGGGCAAATGTAGAAAACACCCCTAAGCCCTGAAGGGGAATAAGAAGCATAAGAATTTTTACTCCCCTCCCTATCGAGGAGGGGTTGGGGGCGACCGTCGCTACGGTGGGGCTATTTAATTTGTCCATTCAAGATGATATATTTCACTTCTTTATCTTTTGTAAGCAAGAAACTCGCTGTTTCGTCAAGGTTTATTTCTTGATTCTGTACTTCGTTTTCCGAAACTTTATATTTCTGCAAAACTTGTGGAAATTCTGATAACTTACTCACTCTCAATCCTTTGGCATCAATTTCTTTGAGCCCCCAAAAAGTAGAAAGGTCGCCGAGGTCTTCTATAACGCTCGAAAGCACAAAATCAGTAGCGTTGTTGATGTTTTTTTCGCTGAGATTAATGCCAATATCTTTGATGATGGTTTTACCATTATGCACAAATTCGGCATTACGAATGAGTAAGTCAAATATATAGCGGTCGTTGTTCGGAATAGCTTCGTAGGTTTTTAACTCAAAATTTGTGTATGATTGTTCAGCAATTGCTTGTAAACCAGTCAAAATTGCCACAAAATTGAGTTTTCTGATAAATTGCTTTTCTATATCTTCTTTATATCCACCCGATTCTATCAAAATCAGGCTACTTCCCCACTTAGCAATATTATCGCCAAAAGCACGTGGTTCGTGGTCGTCATTCCAGCGACCCAGATGCCCAGGAATAAATTGTTGCAGCGTTTGGTGCATACCACAAATCACCTGCATGGCTCGTGTTCGGGCAGGATTCCATTCTTTTGCATAGTTGTATGACGTTGGCAAGAATGAAATCGTTGCTTGTTTGCCGCTTGCTCCTGCACTGTATTTGGTATTTTTGTCGTGTAAATTAAACGAAAACTCAGGTTTTAGCTCGTCTTGTAATTTCTTCAAAATTCTGCCTTCGGGTGTCTGAAAACTTAGGGCATCACGGTTCATATCAATGTCGGTAGCGGTACGTCTTTGGAAACGTTCTGCCCCATCGGGGTTGAGCATTGGTACGTAATAAAGTGTACAGTTTTCAAGAATTTTGCTTCTTAGGGCATCAAATCCATCGTTTTTCCCTTGAAAGAAATTAAAAATATCAAACAATGCCATCGTGGCGGTAGCTTCATCGCCGTGCATTTGCGACCACAACAAAACCTTCGTTTTGCCACTTCCCATCTTAATTTGATAAATATCACGTTCTTCAAATGACTTCCCTGCTTTCTCGACCGAAAAAGGCAATTTTTCTATCAACGGAACAATATCTTTGTGTTTAAAACGACGTTTAATGAGGCTTTGTTCTTTGATTTGTTCGTGACTATCGAATAGTTGTTTTGAGAAATCTGGAAGTTTGGGTTGTGCAATCGCTGACATGTTGGTTAGAAATGTAATAATTACCGAAAGCACAAAGGTAAAGCGTTTGCGAAGAACTACCATAGATTTAAAAGAATATCGTGGGTAAAAACGCAAGTTATAGATTTCTGAGTTTATTTACCAACTTCAAAAGCTCTTTGGGTGGATTGTCGTGGTCGAACGTGGCAGATTGATACTTTCTTCTTCCTATTTGCACCTCAATATTAGCCTGCAAAGCGGCATCGTTTGCTCTTTTCTTCGATGGAGATTTGAGATTAGGCAACTCTTCCAAGTTGATTTTTGCACAAATTTTCATGATTTCATTCCAATCTTCGGCAGAGAGTTTTCTCTTAGAACTAACAGAGTTTTCGTCTAAAATATACTCTTTTTCTGTAATCGTAATTTCTCGCCTAAAACCACGTGTAGATTCGTTAAGCGTAATAGATGCTATTTTCTGTGAAAAGCCTTCAAAAGCGATTAAAAATAAAGAAATAAAAAATGGAGTTTTCATAAGTTTAAATAAAAAATGCACTTCAATATGAAGAACAAAATAATATTTAAAAAAGTAGAAAATCGGCTTTTTGAGATTAGAATTTAGGGGTCTAAGTAAATTCTAATCTCGCACGTATTTTTGATTAGTTTTTAGCCTATCTACCACAACATTTCTTGTACTTTTTGCCACTTCCGCAGGCACACAAATCATTTCGGTTTTGGGTTTGTGATGCTTCTAACTTACCAATAATTCCACTCAAATAATACCATTGACCATTTTCTTTGACAAACGTAGATTTTTCATGATGGATTTGTAGCATACCAGTATCGTCTAAGTAAGAAGCTTTAAATTCCACTTCACCATCTTCTTCGTTGAATTTTCCTTTTTTTGCCGCAATAACCTCCAGTTTTTGCCATTGATTGGCTACTGCCCACGCCCGAATATCGGCTTCATCGAAGTTTTTTTGTTGAGTTGGGTAGGTAGTTGCTATCAAATATTTCACATCGACCACCACATAAGCCGAGTATCTCGAACGCATCAATTGTTCAGCAGTTTGGGCAGTTTTTTCACCCTTTATGATTGGTTCGCAACAGTCGGAGAATGGTTTGGCTTCGCCACAGTAGCACATAAGTAATTCAGACAAGAGATTTGAGACAAGAGACAAAAGATAAAATACTTTGGTCATTGTCTGTGAGGACACAGACAATGACTACTCATTATTAATGCTACAAATTACGTCAATAAATCAATTGAAAAATACTTCATCGACAAAAAACCAACCTTTCTGACCTTTGCCTGGGTGCCAAACTGGAAGTTTTGATACTGGTTTAATAACCAATTTTATTAGTTTATATGAGCCTTGTGCAAGAGGAATTTGCAGCCCCAGATTAGCGTTTCCTTCCATTTTTTCAGCTTGTTTTGGCGTGATTTTCTGAATGAATTTCAAATCAGCTTTGCTATTTCCAGCCCAAATCTCCACCGCCAAAGGTGGCATAATGAAAGAATCCATTTTTTGTAAATAACTGATTGTTAGACCTTTGACTGGTTGAACTTTCTTAAATTCAAAAAGTCCGATAAATTCTTTTTCACGATAACCCAACCATGCTTTATCACCAAAATTATCAGTAGGGCCTTTTTTCAAATCATTTAGCGTACTTCCACCTTTACCCGAATATTTTGGGTCGGGTAAATTGAGCAAATAGACACTATCAGCCACAAAACTCGACTTGAAAAAACTGAATTCTACTTTCCGGCTGGCATACCAGTTTTCTTTGGTTGCGATGGCCTTAAATTTTGTGTAACTATCAATGATGATTGGTTTTTCGTAGATATTTACCGTTGTTGAGTCTGGTTCAGAACCATCAAGCGTGTAGCGAATCTTTACATTTTTGAGGGTATGTTTCAACGAAATTGGTGTATTGGTTTTAATGATGAAATCTTCATTGACCAAAATTGGTGGATTGAGTTGCAGAATTTCATTTGGGTTGTCGAGCCTTCCTCTATCGAATTTGATTTTTGGAAATTTCTTTCCCAATTCTGCTAAGGCGGCTTCGTTGATGGAGGTATTCCACACAAAGACTTCTTTTAATTTCGGTAAATCAAGTATTTTTTGAAGGTTTTCTTTAGAAACTTTCGTTCCTGCCAAAGCCACAGACTCCAAATTCTTACATTTGTTGAGTTGGTCTAAAGTATTTCCAGTAATATCGGTTTGATTGAGAATGAGTTTTTCGAGATTTGGAAAATTGGCTATTAAAGCCAAATCTTCATCGTGTACTGGCATTTTCGATAGATTCAAAATCACCAGTTGCTCACCTACTTTCGAGAGATTTTCTAAAACTTTACGGTCGAATTTCTTAATTACAAAGAAATCAGCCTGCAATGCGGGCGAACCTGTTGCCAACGGAAAAACCGAACAAAAAGGTGTATTCACAGCTGCTAAATCTGACTCCGAAGGTATCGAAAAACTATAAACCTTGACTTCTTTGGTAGCGGATTTCATACCAACAAGTTTTGAAGCAATTTTCTTCGTTTCTGAACTTGTCAAATAGTTTCTGAAGGCTTTTTTTGTGTCTGCACCTTCGTTTATCCATGCAGATAAGAGAGCAATTTCATCAGTCGTTAATTGTGGTTTGCCTTTCGGTGGCATGTGTTCTTTGTGTTCGAGCGGTAAATTTGCTCGTTGAATAATGTGACTATTGAGAGCATCGCCCACTTTCCAAATTATTCCATTTTTTCCACCTTTCAGAATCTTCTCAATACTACTCATATTAAGTTGACCTTTGGTTTTATCATCATTATGGCAAGCCACGCATTTAGCTTCGAGAATCGGGAAAATGGCCGCTTGATACATAGGGTCATTTTCTGAAAACTGTGGAGCAGTATCAGTTTTTTGCCACGCTTCAAACAGATAATTTTCACCATGAGTAATGCCTGCCCCGAAGTGTCCAGCAACGGCCATGATGCCCAATAACACCCAGTTAGAATATGTTTTTTGATTCAGTTTTTCATCAAAAATTACTACTCCATAAGCCATTACACTCACAGCAATACCCGTGAATTTATGAACCTGTAAAAGTCGCTCATCATAGCCTCCTTCTCTTGATAAAAAGAAACCCATCAATGCTACGATTGCAGCCGAAAGTGCCGTTAGAGTTAATAAAAGTGTTCGGATAAGCTCGTAACTCTTTGCCTCAATTTCATTTTTCAAGAACGAAAAAAGCACCAATAATACCACAAAACCTATCGGTAAATGCAGTAATAATGGGTGCATCCGTCCAAGTGGACTCATCCAAAGTGGAAGGATTACTTGCTCTTCAAACACCAAAAAGAATAGCAAGAGAATATTTAGGCTTAATAATAGGTACGATGAAATTTTATAGAAACGGGTCATTTAATTATTATAATTTTGTAGAGCAATTTTTCAAATTGCTTTTTTAAAATTGCACAATTTAGAAAATTGTGTTACGCCATAAGCCCAGAAATTACATTTCCTGCCACATCGGTTAGGCGGTATCTTCGACCTAAATGTTTGTAGGTAAGTTGTTCATGATTTAAGCCCATTAGGTGCATAACTGTTGCATGAAAATCGTGAATATGCACAGGGTCACGCACGATGTTGTAGCCAAATTCATCAGTTTCTCCGTAAACAATGCCAGGTTTTACGCCTCCGCCTGCCATCCAAATACTGTATGCTCGTGGGTGGTGGTCACGGCCATAATTATCTTTTGTGAATGTTCCTTGACAATAGTTTGTTCGACCAAACTCTCCGCCCCAAATCACCAAAGTTTCGTCCAGAAGTCCACGTTGTTTGAGGTCGGTAATCAAAGCCGCAGAAGCTCGGTCAACGTCTTGGGCTTGGAGAGGCATTTCGTTAGGAAGGTTTCCGTGTTGGTCCCAACCTTGGTGATACAACTGCACAAATCTTACGCCCGATTCAGATAGTTTTCGAGCTAAAAGAGCATTGGCAGCGTAAGTTCCTGGCACTAAACACTCGGGACCGTACATTTTTATGATATGGTCGGGTTCTTTCGATAAATCGGTGAGTTCTGGCACAGCCGTTTGCATTCTGTACGCCATTTCGTACTGCTGCACTTTGGCTTGTACTTCGGGGTCGCCGTTTTCTTCAAAACCTAAATGATTAAGCTCGGCCAGCTTATCCAACATTCTTCTTCGGGCAATTTTATCTGTACCTTCGGGGTCGTTGAGATACAAAATTGGGTCTTCGCCACTACTAAAAACTACACCTTGGTGCGTGGAGTCTAAAAATCCATTCGTCCAAAGTTTTGAGTAAACCCCTTGCCCGTTTCCACGTCCACGAGAAAGCAAAACGCAAAATGCAGGAAGATTTTTGTTTTCGCTACCCAAACCATAACTCATCCATGCTCCCATACTCGGGCGATTTCCCACTTGGGCCCCAGTTTGTAAGAAAGTAAGTGCTGGGTCATGGTTAATGGCATCGGTATTCATGGTTTTGATGATACAAAGGTCATCAACAATTTTGGCCATATTCGGGAGTAAATCGCTCACCCACGCTCCTGACTGACCGTATTGCTTAAAATCAAAAAACGAACCCATCAACGGAAACTTGGTCTGATTAGAAGTCATTCCAGTGAGTCGCTGTCCATTTCGGATTGACTCGGGCAAATCTTGACCCATCATTTTGGTGAGCGTAGGCTTATAATCAAAGGTTTCGAGCTGAGAGGGAGCCCCATTCTGAAACAAATAAATCACTCGCTTGGCTTTTGGAGCAAAATGTGGCAAACCCAAAGGCAACTGGTCGAGGTTTTCTTCGCCTTTAAATAAATTAGGCATCAGCAATGAGCCTAAACCCAAAGTGCCGATTCCAGCAGCAGCCTTACCCAAAAAGTGACGGCGGGTAATGTTTAGTTTATGATTGAAGAATTCGTTTTGCATATAAATTCAATGAGTGAATAGTATAAATTGTGTTTTTACATCCTACTACGAAGCAGGGCTTGATTGGTTCTAAAATTTCCCCCGTGCGACGGTCGCTCCTTTTTTCAAGGAGGGGTGGCAAAATTCTGACAAAGTCGAATTTTGACGGGGTGGTTAAGGAGTTCAAAAGTCTTTTCAATCAACTTATACGCAAAACCACCCCGTCCGACTTCGTCAGGACACCCCTCCTTGAAAATAAGGAGGGGAAATTCAACTCAGAACTTAGAAATAATCATCGTTATCTTTGAAGGGGCAGGGGTATTATAACGTTAAATTAAGTTTCACCCCCTCACAATCGCCTCTTCCATATTAAAAATCATTTGGATAGTTTGCATGAGAGCGGCGGTTGAATTTTTGTCTTTTACTTCTTTACGTTTGAATTCGCCAATGCTGAGCATTTTGTCAGTTTTCTTGGCATTTTTAGCAAAAAACTCCTTTTCTGATTCAAAATATTGCTTCAAAATACCCAGTTCTTTGGCTTTGGGTTTTCGGCAAATGATGCGTCTAAATGCCTTTTCAAGTTTAGTTTCGAGCGGCGTATTTTCCGACATAAGATTTTCGGCTAAAACCCTTGCCCCTTCCATGGTTTGTGGGTCATTCATCATCACCAGTGCTTGGAGTGGCGTGTTGGTTCGACTGCGTTGTACTTCGCATTGGTCACGGTTGCTGGCATCAAATATCAGCATTGACGGTGGCGGAACTGTTCGCTTAATAAAAACATACATTCCTCGGCGATAAAGGTCAGATTCATGGTCTTGTACGTATCTTGCCAACGTTCCTCGCCCCGAAGTGGCTACTTCCCAAAGTCCTTTTGGTTGGTAAGGTTTCACACTCGGGCCGCCAATTTCTTCGTTCAGCACTCCGCTACTTGCCAGCACGTGGTCACGCACATTTTCGGCAGGGAAACGCATACGAGTTGAACGAGCTAAAAAGATATTTTCGGGGTCAGTTTTTAGGTGTTTTTTGGTGATTGTTGAAGATTGTCGATAAGTGGCCGACATCACAATTTGCTTTACCAAACGCTTAACGTTCCAGTCGTTTTCTCTGAAATCTACCGCCAGCCAATCGAGCAATTCGGGGTGTGAAGGTAACTCACCTTGCATTCCAAAATCACCCAAAGTTTTTACGATTCCTCTACCAAAGAACGAAGCCCAAAGGCGATTTACATACACCCTTGCCGTCAGTGGATTTCGAGCATCAAGCATCCATTTTGCTAAGCCAAGTCGGTTTTTCTCCAGTTTATTGGTATCAAATGGCATGATTGCTTTCGGAATTCCGACTCCAACCATCTCTCCGTGCGAATCATAATTTCCACGATTCAGTACATAAGTCGGGCGAACTTTCGAGCTATCTTTCATGACCATGACCATTACTTTAGCCGTATCTTTTTTATTGATAAATTTCAAGATAGAATTTACGTCTTCGGTCGTAATTTTCATGTTGGGAGGGTCGGCAAACGAAGCATCAATCGTTCCGAAAAGCCCCTTTTCTGGTACTTGATTAAAGAAAGCGAAGGTTCGATAATAATCTTTCTGCGAAATCGGGTCGTATTTATGGTCGTGGCAGTGGGCACACTCGAAAGTGAGAGCCAAGAAAGATTTTCCGAAAGTATTGGTGCGGTCGGTCACGTATTCGATACGGTATTCTTCATCAATTACGCCACCTTCTTGCGTAATTTTATGGTTGCGATTGAAACCTGTTGCCAGCAACATTTCTTTGCTCGGATTCGGCAATAAATCGCCCGCCAACTGCCAAGTCAGGAATTTGCTATACGGATAATTTGAGTTGAACGCATGAATCACCCAATCTCGCCACGGCCACATGGTGCGAAGTCCATCATCTTGATAACCGTGCGAGTCGGCATAACGAGCCACATCGAGCCACGAAATGGCCATTTTTTCGCCATAATGCTTATTTTTTAGTAATTCATCAACAATTTTTTCATAAGCATTGGGCGAATTATCTTTTAAGAAACGCTCTTGCATTTCTATGCTTGGAGGAAGTCCGATGAGGTCGAAACTTACACGTTTTAGTAAGCGTTCTTTGTCGGCTTCTTCATTGGGTTTTAAACCTTTTTCGTCCATTTTAGCATAAACGAAATTATCAATTTCATTTTTTACCCAATCTTCGTCAGCTTCGGGTAATTTTGGTTTTTGTGGTGCAATAAACGCCCAATGAGGCTTATATTTTGCTCCTTGTTTTATCCATTTGGCAATTAATTCGACTTCGTGTTGGCTTAGTTTTAGGTTCGATGATGGCGGTGGCATCAGTACCGATGTATCTTTAGCAATGATTCGCTGATAAACCTCCGATTGCTCCAAACTTCCAGCCACAATCGCATGAGCTTTGGGGTTATCTTTGAGGGCAGCATACGCACCTTCGGGTGTATCGAGGCGTAAACCAGCTTCTTGTTTACTGACATCAGGCCCATGACATTTGAAACAACGGTCGGAGAGAATCGGGCGGATATGAAAATTATAATCAACCTCATCGGGAATTGCAGCGGTTTCTACCGCAGACGAAGAAGTACAATTCCAGACAATTGTTGCCAAGCTTACACTTGCAAGCAGTAAAAGGAAAAAAGTCTTAGCCTTAAAAACTATACTTTTCATCGGTTAGTAAAATAAAATTATAGCGAATAGATTGTTGATAGTATTTTTTAAAACTTTTTAAATGACTATTCTATTCTCAAAAGTTTATTAAACACTTATCTATAAGTCATTTACTGACTTATAAACATCGAATATTATAAATAGCACTTAAAAAATAGTTTTTAAAAAATTTTATTAAAGATAGTAAGAAAGAATAAAAAAATAATATTTCTCTAAAAAAAACTTTAAAAACTCCTATTTTTACGGTATCAGAAAAATCTATCCAATCCTAACCTCAATTTTCATGAAAAACACATTTGTTCGTTCGGCCTTTACGTTTGCTGCCTTGGCAGGAAGTGTGGGTCTATTTTCTTATAAAAACATTACCGAACCACCCGTAAAGAAAACAAAAGCCGTCATTGCCGAAGAAATTAAGCTTCCTGCTGGATTTTCGGCCACTATTCTTGGCTCTGATTTAGGAGCAACTCGCCACCTTACTGTCTCAAGAAATGGAGATATTTATGCCAAATTATCGAAACTCAAAGACGGCAAAGGCATTTTGCTCATGCGTGACACCAACAAAGATGGGATAATTGATGAAACAAAATATTTCGGGAATTACCCAGGTACGGGGGTTACCATCAAAAACGGTTATTTGTATGCTTCTTCAAATACGGGTGTGCTTCGCTATAAACTCAATGAAAAAGAAGAAATTATTGATGCCGAAAACCCCGAAAAAATAGTTGATGGCTTGGTTGATAAGGGCCGAGACAATGCCAAACCTTTTGTGCTGGATAATGCCAATAATATATATGTTACGGTTGGCTCATATAACGACCCCTGTCGAGAAAAAGGAACTGGCAAGGGTATTATGCCGTGTTCGATTTTAGATTCGGCAGGTGGCATTTGGAAATTCAATGCCGAAAAATTGAATCAGACATTTTCTGATGGAATTCGCTACGCTACTGGCCTAAAAAATGCCGTTGGAACTGCTTGGAATTCAAAAACAAACACGCTTTTCGCAACCGTTCACGGACGTGGGCAATTCCATGATTTTTACCCGCAATATTATACACCTCAACAAAGTGCTGAGCTTCCAGCCGAAACACTCTACGAGCTTCATCAAGGCGATGATGCTGGTTGGCCATATATTTATTATGACCAATTTCAGAAGAAGAAAATCGTTGCTCCTGAGTATGGTGGCGATGGCAAAAAAACAGGTGGTGAAAAAGCAATCAATCCAACAGTGGCTTTCCCTGCTCACTTAGGGCCAAACGATTTACTTTTTTATACTGGAAATATGTTTCCTGCAAAATACCGCAATGGAGCATTTATTGCTTTTCACGGACAATCACCAGAATTGAAAAAAGGTTATTTTGTAGCTTTTGTACCCTTTGTAGGCAATAAGCCTTCAGGAAAGTGGGAGATTTTTGCTGATAATTTTGCAGGAATTGACCTCGTAAAGCCAACTGGCCCAGTACAACACCGCCCTTGCGGATTGGCACAAGGCCCCGATGGAGCATTGTATGTAAGCGATGATTTAAATGGCACAATCTACCGAATTGCTTATAAAAAGTAATAAGATAACTATCAGTTAAAAACAAAAATAGGTCTGCACAGAATTGTACAGACCTATTTTTGTTTTTAAATTTCCCTCCCCTTTAGGGACGGTCCGCCGCTGTGGCAGGGGGTTATCTTGCCGAAACGATTTCAATATCGAAAACCAAAGGAGAGTATCCTGGAATATCTCTACCCGCACCACGTGAGCCATAACCCAACGACGAAGGAAAAATAATTGTGCCTTTTTCGCCGACTTTTAGTTTGGCAATACCTTCATCGAAGCCACCAACTACTTGCCCAACGCCCAATATAAAACTGAAAGTGCCTTCATCAAATTGCTCATCAGATAGAAGTCTTCCTGCGTATTTTACCGTAACGTTTTGTCTTGCTGCTAATGCTGCACCCGCTTCATTTGGTGAAGTCAGAATAAAGCGTAACCCCGAAGAGGTTTTCTCGGTAATAGCCAAGTTTTTACTGCTGATATAGCTTTCTATTTGCTCATCTTCCGTACCCGAAAAACCATCCTTTCCGTATGTTGCCATTATTATTGAAGTTATAATTAAAAAATATTATTCTTGTATTATCTTGCTGAAACTACTTCTATATCAAAAACCAAAGGCGAACCTCCTGGAATACCATTGTAGTCATTCGGGCCATAGCCTAAAGTTGAAGGGAAAATAATTATTGCTTTCTCTCCGACTCTCATTTTTGCGATTCCTTCATCAAAACCTTCAACTACACGACCTGCACCTAATACAAAACTGAAATTTCCTGAGTCAAAAGATTTTCCAGACAAAAACGTTCCTGCATAATTTACGTTGATGATTTGTCCTGCTTTCAAAGCTGCTCCCGTAGGATTGGCTTTCGTGACAATATAACGCAGACCCGAAGCCGTTTTTTCGGTAACAGTCAGGTTTTTGCTCGTAACATAGCTATTGATTTGGTCTTCTTCTGGAATACCATCTTTTTGACAAGCTGTGATAGCTACCGCCAAAATAGCAAGGAATAAATAAATTTTACGCATAAAATTGAGTTTAGTGTTAGGTTCTTTGAGCCAATAAAAGTCTTAGAAAGTTCAAAATTATACAAAAAATCTGGTTAAATACTTGTACATAGCTAAAAAACGACTAATTTTGGCTCATTAAAATCTCTTTATAAAATATTGATTTCGGGCAGAAGTCTCGGTGCTTTTGCTGATTTGGGTTTGTGAAACATCACATTCCTACATTATTGTTTTATCAAATTTTATAGAGAATTTTATGCAAAAACATACAAAAATCGCCGTTATTGGCGGTACAGGCAAATCGGGTAAATACCTTGTCAGAGAGCTTATCAAACAGGGATTTTCTATCAAACTTCTTCTTCGTCCTTCGGTTAGTCGAACAGATACACCCAGCCATCCGCTCATCGAAATCATAGAGGGTAATGCCAATGATTATCAAGCCATGAGCACGCTCATTGATGGTTGTGAAGCAGTTATTAGCACTTTAGGTATGGGCATTCCTGCGAGCGAAAAAACAATCTTTAGCCAATCAACGACCAATATTATTCGGGCAATGAATGAGCATCAAATCAGGCGTTATGTGGTGATTACGGGCTTAAATGTTGATACTATTTGGGATAAAAAAAGCGACAAAAATCTTATGGCTACTCGTTGGATGTACGAAAATTTCCCTATCTCGACGGCCGATAAACAAACTGAATATACTATACTAACAGCAAGTAATATTGATTGGACTTTGGTACGGCTACCACTCATCGAGCAAACCGATGAGCAAAGACAAACCCAAACCAGTTTGGAAGATTGTGAAGGCGATAAAATTAGTGCGACCGACTTGGCAAATTTTCTGATTAAGCAATTGAGCGATGAAAGTTTGATTAGGAAAGCTCCTTTTTTGTGGAGTTTATAGTTCTTTTACAGTGAGTCCAAAGACTCACTGTTTTTTGAACAAAATTAAAGTTCAAATATTGAGTCCTGAAGTAAAAAATATACTCTAAATTTAACCTTCCATTTTAAATTTAACCAATCTACCAAAACTAATGAATTCAATAGTAAAATTTACGCTTGCTTTTTTGCTCACGTTTTCTTTCACCCAATCACTAACCGCCCAAACCACAAAAACCACTTCTGGAAATCCGATTGTTGAAGGTTGGTACGCCGACCCCGAAGGTGTGATTCTGAACAAAGAATTTTGGGTTTTCCCGACATTCTCGGCCAAATACAAAGACCAAGTTTTTTTGGATGCTTTTTCATCAAAAGACATGGTAAACTGGACAAAACACCCACGAATCATTGATACTTCGGCCATAAAATGGGCAAATAAGGCAATGTGGGCTCCGTCTATCGTAAAAAAAGACAACAAATATTTTCTGTTTTTCTCGGCCAATGATATTCAGAGTTCGGAGCGTAAAGGCTTCGGAGCGAATAATCCCGACAAAGATGATAAAATCGGGGGCATTGGTATTGGCGTGGCGTCTCGTCCCGAAGGGCCTTACAAAGATTATCTCGGCAAGCCGCTCATCAATCAGTTTTATAACAAAGCCCAACCGATTGACCAGTACGTTTTTCAAGATAAAGACAAACAGTATTATATCATCTACGGCGGTTGGGGACGCTGCAATATTGCCAAACTCAACAATGATTTCACGGCTTTAGTACCTTACGAAAATGGCGATTTGGTGAAAGAAATCACACCAAAAGGCTATGTAGAAGGCCCAACGATGTTTGTTCGTAAAGGAAAATATTATTTGATGTGGTCGGAAGGTGGCTGGACAAATGGCACTTATAAAGTAGCTTACGGGGTTTCGGACAATGTTTTTGGGCCTTTCGAGAAAAAATCTACAATTTTGGTGGCCGATGAAGCAGTGGCAACTGGTGCGGGGCATCACTCGGTGATTAATATTCCGAATACCGATGAATGGTACATTGTCTATCACCGTCGCCCGATTCCAAATCTCGACCGTGACCACCGTGTAACGTGCATCGACCGAATGTATTTCAACGAAGACGATACCATCAAAGATATTAAAATGACCTTTGAGGGAGTTGGAAAAGTGAAGTTGAAGTAAGATTTTTCTTAACCATGAAGGACACAAAGTATTGTACAAAGTCTTAAAAATTTTGAGTTCTTTGTGCATTCTCTTAGTGTTCTTTGTGGTAAACCCAAACAGCGAATATTCTATGAAAAATAATCTATTTCTTCTTGTTATTTGCCTCGTAAACCTCAATTTATTAGCACAAACTAATTATAAAGGCAAACCGTGGAATGAAGTTTTTCAGACAATTCCTGGCAGGTTGGAGTGTGAAAAATATGACTTAGGTGGAGAAGGTATCGCTTACCACGACAAAGATAGTGTTAATAATGGCAGCGGAAAACTCAACCCCAATGATGGCACTTACTTAAATACTTATCGAATCAAAGAAGGGGTTGATATTTCATACACCAAAGAAAAAGACATTGATAATAACCCTTATAATGTAGTAGAGCCTCTGATGCAACAATTATATGTAGGTTGGACTGAGGCTGGCGAATGGATTAAGTATTCGGTTGAGGTAAAGGAAGACGGCGAATATGATGGCTCATTGATGTACACCGCTAATGCTGATGCTACAATTGCGATTGAAATTGATGGTTTGCCTTGGACAGAGTTGATTTTAATCAAATCGACTTTTAATGAGAAAGACCCCGTTGCTTGGCGGCAATGGCATCATTGGAACAAACAAAGTATTTTTAAAGTCAAAAAACTCAGCAAAGGCAAGCATATTCTAACCCTCCGAACTGTCGAAAAAGGCAATATGAATTATGATTTTATTGAGTTTATAAAAATCAAATAACATGAAAAACTTCCTTCTGTTCACAATACTAATAGGTTGTATAGGGAAATTATATGCCCAAAACGATATCGAAACCACAAAAAATATTGTTTATGCACAAGATGGAGATAAAAAACTCCAACTTGATATTTATAAACCAAAAGCCGTGCAAGAGCCTCGCCTGATTATTTGGGTACATGGGGGTGCATGGCATTCGGGTAGTAAAGAGAACCCACCGTTGGGCTTAGTTCCTTTCGGATACGCTTTAGCAAGTGTCGATTTTCATGCCAGTACCGAAAAACCTTTCCCTGCTGATGTGCATGATATCAAGGCCGCAATTCGTTTTCTGAGAGCCAATGCCAGTAAATATGGTTATAAAGCCGACAATATAGTTATTTGGGGAAGTTCGTCGGGCGGACATTTGGCGGCTTTGGTAGCTACCACTAACAACAATGCTGAGTTAGAAGGAAAGCTCGGAGATTTTACCAATACTTCATCTTCGGTTCAAGGTTGTATAGATTTCTATGGCCCTACCAACTTTCTGACGATTCTCAATCAATCAACACCACATGGCCTCAATGTTCGTTTGCCAGCTTTGGCTATTTTGCTCGGAAAACCCTTAGACCAAGCTACCGAATTGGCAAAATTAGCAAGTCCTGTTTATCAAGTTGATGCCAATGACCCACCACTTTTTATTGTGCATGGCGAGCAGGATATTCAAGTACCTGTCAATCAGTCGATTGAGTTAATGAGTGCTTATAAAGCCAAAAATCTGAAAGTTCAGATTGAGTTTATTCCGAATGCAGGCCACTCCGACCCCGCTTATAGCAAGCCCGAATTGATGGAAAAAATTGCAAAGTTTTTAAAAGGAAATGGTCTTTGAGAAGTTTTCTTGATACTTTTACGCAACCTTGAAGTAGTAACAATCGTACTGATTATATTTTACATACCTAAAATGTATTATTTATGAAAAATCTTTTAATTCTTTTCTCTTTTGTAGCCATTCTGACAAGTTGTAGCTCCGATGATGTAACCAGCAGTAACAACACGGGCATCAGTGGTTCGTGGAAAATAAAATCGTTTATCGACAATAATAACCGTGACCGCACGAGCAACTATGCTACATATAGCTTTGAGTTCAAATCGACTGGTGAAATTGTAGTAACTAACAGTGCAAACAAATACAACGGTACATACGCAACTGTGATGGATAGCGGCAAGCAAAAATTCAATATCGTAATTGCAACTTCTGACAATACATTGGCCGAAATCAACGAAGACTGGATTTTGAGCGAACAAACCGATACAACGCTAAAATTCACCAAATCAAGCGGTGGAAATGGTGGAACAAAGACTTTGGTATTTGGGAAGTAAAAACAATTATAACCACGAAGGCACGAAGAATACGAAGAAACACAGAGCATCTACTCTTTGAAACTTAGTGGTCTCCGTGCCTTAGTGGTAAAAAATTACTCCAACGGATGCTCCAAAAGCAATTTTGAGACATTATAAATATCTTTCTGATTGGCTACTGAAGCACGTACAATTTTTACTTTTTCGGGCGAAATGGCCGATGCTTTATTACCAAACGAATTTCTGACGTAGGTCAAAACGGCCGCTACTTCTTTATCGTTGAGCAAACCCTCAAATGGTGTCATTGGTACTTGTCCAGGGTAAGTTTTGCCGTTGACATCAATCTGTCCCATTAAGCCTTTTAGCACGATTTTGATAGCTCGGTCTTCATTACCAGTTACCCATTTTGTGCCTGCCAGTGGCGGAAAGCCCGAAGCAGTCAAACCTTTTCCATCAGCTTGGTGACACGTTCCGCAGTAACCTTCTTTGGCATAAATTTTCTTGCCCATCGTAAACAATTCGAGTTCTTTATCTTTCAAAGCCGATTTTTCGGCAATTTCTTTCGCTTTCTTCACAGGCATTCCACTCAAGTGAGCAACGGCCGTTTCGTGGGCATGAATCATCCATTCGTCCATTGCTTTCTTTTTGGCTTCCGCTAAAATCGGTAAGCCTTTTTCTTTACCAATCCACGAAGCCGCCACGATAGCGTCTAATCGGACTCGACTATTTTCGTCACGTACGGCTTGCATCAATAAAGCCGCTTGGTCAGGCACTTGATGCCCCACAAAACGCAAAACCTCAACCGCAGCCGCTCGTGCATGATAATCTTTAGCTTTGAGCATTTGGCGAAGTAGCTTTTGGTCAACTTTGTTCAAACCCCAAGTTAACCACAAAGCCTCTAATACATGATGCTCGTAGCGAGGGTCGTTTTTATCAAGATTTGCTACCCATTTTGTAATTTTTGGTAAAACTTCGGCGGCATTTCTTCCTCGCAGTTCTCGACGTGTACGATAACGAGTACGGTATTCGGGCAGCTTCAAATTATCAAGTAACGTTTCTACGTTTGCACCATCAATCTTTGCTGGTGTTAGTAGTGGACGTGATGGATATGTAACACGATATACACGTCCGTGTACGTGGTCACGTAATGGGTCACGGGCGTTGTGCTGCATGTGTCCGATAAGAATATTGTGCCAGTCAATGACGTAAAGCGAGCCATCGGGAGCAATTTCCATATCAACGGGGCGGAAATTTCGGTCTTCGCTCACAATCAAATCTTGGCGGTGTTTGGTTTTATAACCAGTACCATCATCAACTACCGAATGCTGTTTTGTTCCCAAAAAGCCAATGGTATTATTGATAAGCATATCGCCCTGCACTTCATCGGGGAAGTGGCGACTCCACAAAAACTCAAGCCCAGAAGTTGGGCGAACCATGTGGTCTTTTTCTATGAGTTGAACGCCTTTGTGCGTAGCTTCACCATAACGTGGAAGTACAGTTCCGGGCATCATCCAACGTACATCAGGACTTGAAGTTTCGGCAAAAAATGGTTGTCCCCAATCATCGAAGGCAATTCCCCACGGGTTTGGAATAGATAACTGAGCGGTGCGTTCAAGCTTGTGTAATTGTGGAGAATATCTATAAAAACCGCCATTGGTGGCACGCACAGTTCCATAAGGAGTTTCAACATTTGTATGTAAGAAAACGCCTTCACCGCCATAGATTGCACCCGATGGGTCGGCACAGAATGCACTGTTATTATGGTGCGTATCGTGGTCGTCGAAGCCACTCAGTAGGATTTCTACTTTATCAGCTTTATCATCGCCATTGGTATCGGTAAAAAGTTTGAGGTTTGTTCCTTGCGAAACATACACGCCTTCGGGAGCAATTTCAAAACCCAAGGGCAAATGTAAACCATCAACAAAAACAGTTTGTTTGTCGGCCTTGCCATCATTATTGGTATCTTCCAAAATCAAAATTTTATCGTTTGGTTTGGCATCACCAGGTTTGTAATGCGGGTAACTTGGCATCGTAGCTACCCACAAACGTCCTTTATTATCAAACGACATTTGCACTGGATTTGCCAAATCATCAAACTCTTTTTCGGAAGCGAAAAGCTCAATTTTATAACCCGCTGGTACTTTCAGTTTATTGAGGGCATCTTGTCCGTAGAGATATTCGAGGCTACCATTTTTTTCGGGATTAAAGTTGGTTTTCACTGGCGGAAGCGTTCGGGTATTTTTGTCGGCAGCGGCTACGTCCATTTTTTCACCTTTTGAAGCTGCTAACCATATCGCATTATCTCGAATATCGGTCATTTGTCGAATCTTCTCAATTTCGGCGGGGTAATTATCTGGCCCAAAAGGATTATATCTACGACCATACGCATGAACTCCGTTTGGAATTTTGTAGTCATTGTGCCACATCCAATTTTTTTCCATTACAGCGGCATGAATCAATGCTCGGTTTGACTCGGCTTTGGCAGGAGTTTTACCGAAAATCTTATCAGAAAGTAAAAGACCGAGTTTTTTGTAACCTTCATCATTTAGTTGCGAGCCGTCAATCGTCAAAGGTTCGACTGTGCTGGCATACCATGCTTTTGAAGGAGTAAAAGCATCAACAAAAAGTACTTTATTTTGAGCCGAAACTTCACGCATGGCGTTGGTGTAAAGTAGAAGATTTTCGTTTTCTTTTACACCATTTGGCAAATCGTATTTGCTGGTCAAATCTTCAAAAGCAATGGGCGATACAATAGCCAGTTGTGGAGCGGAAACACCGTTGTATTTTTGTTTCAAAGTATATTTAATAAAAGCATCCAATTCAGCTTTGAAATTTGTCAAACCTGCTCTTCCTTGAAACGATTCGCTGTAACCAAAAAACGCAATTATTACATCAGTTTTTAGTCGAGTAAGCCATTGGTCGGGATACTCGAAATGCCCTTCACTTTCTGAGTTTTTGGCATATTCGGTCTGAAATTTTTCAGCACCTGCAAATGCCCAAGGCAGATTTCGACTGGCGTGTGGACGAAAACCTGGGGTATCGCCACCATCGCACATATTTCTGATAATCAATGAGTTGTCGGGGTAACGTACGTGCATTTCGGTCTCAAAATGGTCATAGTTCATCATCCTTGAACCAAGATTTCCACCGATGAGTGAAATATGGCTTCCTTTTTCTACTTTAATAATATCAAGCGGAGCTGGAAGAAACGAACTGATCAGAAAAACAATCAGTACGAATGTTGTGAGTAATATTTTGATGTTGAGTTTCATTATTACAATTTTTTACCACTAAGGAACTAAGATTCACAAAGCAGATTCTTAGTTCCTTAGTGGTTGATAAAGAATCATTTAACCATGCCACGATATGGCACATTAATATCTATTTTACCTTTCCATTTTTTGGGTACAGGTTTACCTAATTCCCAATGAATGGCATTGATAACAAGGCGTTGGAAAGACTCTACTTGAAAGTCTTCGGGGTGTCCCATTGTAGTAGTAAAGACCTTTGCACCGAACGAATTTTTACCTGTCCACGCAACTGGATTTTCGATGGCTGCCTTATCGGGATTCACAGCTTTTCCCATCAAAAGCCACTCAGAACCTTTGGTAGGGTAATCAGGTAAAACTCGATACAACCACGAACGCACATGAAAACTCGGAGCAACGCCCGTCAGAATTGGGTGTTTTTTTGCAGCTTCTATGACCGAAACGTCGGTGCTGCTTTCATGTCCATAGTGCGTGTGAGCAGCTTTTCCACCCCAACCTGGAGGGGCATTGAGAGCAAATTCACCAAAGGCATTCCAACGTTCGGAAACATCACCTTTCGGAAAATTGAAGGCATGAGTTGTTGTTCGGAAACCCATTACTGGTTTTCCAGATTTGAGGTATTTATCAATGTGTTCGAGTTGCTCGGGCGGAAGTTGTCGCCAACGGAGGTAGAAAACTGCCAAATCAGCTTCTTGCAAAGCCTCCAGACCTGGGATGTCTTTCTCGGCATTTTGGTTCGGATAAGCCTTCAAAACTTTGGTTCTGAAACCGTAGTTTTTTTCGAGTTCGGCAGCGATTAATGGAAGCGTGAACTCACCACTGTACTCGTGGTCGCCAGTTACGAAGACAATTAATGGCTGCTTTTTAGCTTGTGCCGTTGCCTGATGCACAAACGCACCCAGCAACACAAAACTCAGTAATAAAAAAGTTTTACGCATTAGATTTTTATAGATTGAAGGTTGAGTTAAGTAGGTGGCTAACAGTCGATTAAAGGCAGTTTTTCAGTCACCAAACTTTTACTCATAAAAATAAGTATTAATTCTATTAAATTTCATTTAGGCGAAAGAATATTATTAAGAAAATTTAAGAAAGCCTATAAAGCATTATTTATCAGAAGAATAACATAATTTTTGTTTTTAATTTATTTAAGCACAATACAAAACCCCATCAAGTACGTTAGGATAAAAGTACTGATAATTTTATAATGAAAAATCGTCTCATTTTTGCCTTTTTAGCTTTCTTTTTACTTTCTCTTCAAGCGTGCTCACAAACCACCGAACAAATCAATGGCGAAGCCCAACTCCAACAATCGGTTTTAGAGTATGTGAATCAATATCGTAGAGGAAAAGGCTTAGCTCCGCTCAAAATGATACCACTCATCACAGCGGAGGCATTAAAACACAGCAAAAACATAGCTGACGGCCGAGTAGATTTCGGACATGATGGTTTTGAAAGTCGTGCAGATAAATTGATGAGCCAAATAGAACTATCAAATGCCATTGCAGAGAATGTCGCTTACGGAAAATTTTCGGCACAAGAAGTAGTGAATCGTTGGATACAAAGTTCTGGGCATCGAAAAAATATTGAAGGCAAATTTACGCTTACTGGTGTGGGAATTGTGCGTCGGGCTGATGGTTATTTATTTTTTACACAGATATTTATCAATAAATAAATTACTGATTAAGTGGCTACATTTGGAATGGTTTTTGCTATATTTTAAGCAATAACTAACAAATAATCCATGCGTATATTTACTATACTTTTGCTATTGAAGTGTTCTATTTTTGCTTTCGGGAACGATAATACATTCACTATCAATGCTATTGGCCCAACTACTATTTGTAGTAGCGATTCGGTAAATATTGTTGCTACGGGCTGCTCAGGCAATATCATTTGGAATAACGGCAACACCTATAATCCTTCTGCGATTCATGCAGTTCAAGCTGGCAATTATTTCGCTACTTGCGTACCAACTGGCGAAGTTTCAAACACTATCACTATAACTATTCTTCCGCCGACTGCTCCAATAATCACTCAAAATGCAAATACCCTGATAGCAAACGGCTGCGAGGGAACGGTCATTTGGAATAATGGAGCGGAAGGAACAAGCATCACTGTAATGGCTGATGGCTCTTATAATGCTTACTGTCAAGGCTCACCGTGTAGAAGTACTGTTTCTAATACTATTCAAGTCAATGTTCTACCAAAGCCTCTAATCACTACTGATAAAACTTCATTATGTAATGGTGAAAGAGCAGTACTAACCGCAACAAATTGCACAGGATTAATCAATTGGAGCAATGGCTTTACGGGTAGCAGTATTTCGGTAGATACCGCAGGAGAATATTACGCCTTTTGTACGAAAGATGATAACCGTAGTCTTAATTCTGATACTTTAGTAATCTCCGCTATCAATACCAATCCTCCTGTCATTTCAGCATTAAATGGCGAATTTTGTCTAAATCCAACTGTTACATTGATTTCGAGTGCTTGTGTAGATGGCACACTCTTATGGAATAATGGAAGCACGGGAACATCTCTTATAATATCAGTAACAGGAACATATTCGGTTCAATGTCAAAACTCTTGCGGAACAAGTCCACCCTCAAACATAATTACAATTTCACAAAGTGGTGTTACACCCATAACACCTTTTGTATCTTCCAATCAAAATACAATTTGTAATGGGTCATCTGCAATACTAACCGCTTCGCTATGTAATGGCACTGTTTTATGGAATACAGGAGAAACTACATCGGTCATAACAGTTACGCAAACAGGGACTTATTCGGCCATTTGCCAAACATCGTGCGGTAGTAGCAATCCATCAAATACATGGAATATTCAGCAAGGCTTCCCACCAGCTGCACCTGTTATTTCTGCTAACAAAACTGTTTTATGCGATGGTGAATCGGCAACATTATCGGCTACTGGCTGCCAAGGCCAGATAATTTGGTCGAATGGGGCAACTACTTCTTCTATCCAATTGATTATAGCAGGTACATTTTCAGTTATTTGTAAAAATCAATGTGGAGAAAGCGGGCCTTCAAATGCCATTATTTTGCGAAGTGGCATTTTACCTACTATTCCAAACGCAACCTCTAATAAGGCATCCATTTGTGGCGGAGAAACAGCAAATCTAATTGCAAGCGGTTGTAACGGTGTAGTGATTTGGAGCAACGGAATGACTTCTACTTCTGTGCAGATTTCGCAAGCAGGTACTTATACCGTTACTTGTAATACTATATGCGGCTCGGCCGTCTCTAATAATGTTGTTATTGGAAGCACAAATATAATTCAACCTCCAAACATTACAAGTACAAAAACTGCTCTTTGTGGTACTGATAATGCGACACTCACAGCAACTGGCTGCTCGGGAACAGTTCTCTGGAGCAATGGTTCAACTGGGACAACTATTACCATTCTGAAAGAAGGTTCTTATACTGCAAGATGTCAGACATCTTGTGGTATTAGTAGCGACAGCAATTCCATAAAAATTGTTCAACTTAATAATCAATGTACGCCAATAACCGTACGAAAATTAAGGTAGTACCTCCAAAAACCGCCTCAAACTCGGATTTGGATTTTGTGGATTCCACAAAGCCGTGATTTCTGCTTTTTGCGGAATATCTCGAAGTTCAATGAATTTAATGGCAGCATTGGTTACTCGTTCAAACGAAATCGGAATGAGCGAAATCCCCAGATTATTTTCTACTAATTTGAGCGTTGTATAACCATGTACGGTTTCATGCGAAATTTGTGGAGTAAACCCTGCATCTTCACAAATACTCCATTGAAGGTTGTGGTAAATCTCGCCATCGGTTTTGATGGGAAGAATAAATTTTTCGTTGGCAACTTGTGCTATGGATTGAAAATTCGATGAATCAAGCCAATGGTTTTTGGGCAAAACCAGAGCAAAATTTTCTTGAAAAACGATTCGTTGTTGGAAACGCTTGTTGGGTGGCGGATTGCGTAGAAAAGCAATATCCAACTCGCCTTTCTGAACTGCCAAAAGTTGCGAAGCCGAAGTCATTTCTGATAAATAAGTATGAATCTCAGGGAATTTATCGTGTAAATTCCCAAGCAAACTGGGCAAAAAAGTATGAATACATGAGCCAACATAACCGATTTTCAGCTCACCTTTTTGCCCCAATTCTATTTGCTTTATTTCGTTTTTTGACTTTTCTAAATGCTCAAAAAGCTTCGCTATTTCTGTCTTGAAATACTCGCCTGCCACCGAAAGTTTTACATTTCGTTTATTTCTATCAAAAAGTATCACGCCCAATTCAGCCTCCAAATCTTGGATTTGCTTGGTTAGTGCTGGCTGAACAATAAATAGCTTATCGGCGGCACGCTTGAAGTGCAGCTCTTGGGCAAGCATCAGAAAATAACGAAGCTGTCGGAGTTCCATTTCTTATCCGTTCAATTTTAGAACCTTACTTGTCCATGCTCTTACTTCATCACACAAAGCTGGATTTTCAATCAATGGGCGGCCATACGACGGAATCATTTGTCTAACCTTCTGTTGCCATTCGTCCGACTGCATTTGTATTGGGAAACATTTTTTGATTACATTTAACATAATCGAAACCGAGGTAGAAGCCCCAGGCGAAGCCCCCAACAAAGCAGCCAAAGAGCCATCGGCGGCACTCACCACTTCTGTTCCAAACTCCAAAACACCACCGTGTTCATCATCTTTTTTGATTACCTGCACACGTTGCCCAGCAATTTCCAATTCCCAATCTTCCATTTTGGCGGTTGGCATAAAATTTCGGAGAGCCTCCAATTTAGCCTCTTCCGATTGCATAACCTCATGTATTAGGT
This sequence comes from Emticicia sp. W12TSBA100-4, assembly GCF_040253585.1. Taxonomy (NCBI): domain Bacteria; kingdom Pseudomonadati; phylum Bacteroidota; class Cytophagia; order Cytophagales; family Leadbetterellaceae; genus Emticicia; species Emticicia sp. W12TSBA100-4. The sequence goes on along the minus strand of NZ_JBELAU010000004.1, from coordinate 65,208 downwards.
ATTTTGTAAGCGGAATATTATCCAAACCAGCCGAAATCATCGGAATCAGATTCGACCATTTGATAGAAGTTGGCAAATCGAAATAAGAGCCATTTTTCAAAAATTTCGTAGAAAAACCTGCATACGGGCCAAAAAGAAGTGCTTTTTCACCATCAATCATGCGAGAATCAAGGTGCGGAACAGACATCGGTGGAGCTCCTACCGAAGCTTTACCATACACTTTGGCATGATGAGCATTTATCACATCGGGGTTAATACATTTCAGCCATTGCCCGCTCACTGGGAAACCACCAAAGCCTTTACCTTCGGGAATATCAGCCTTTTCGAGTAAATGCAATGAGCCTCCACCCGCCCCGATAAACACAAATTTGGCTTTTACCTCGGTTTCTTCACCATTATCTAAGTTCTTTACCTCAATCGTCCATTTTTTCTCATCATCTTCTCGCTCAATATCTTCTACCTCGTGGTGTAAATGAATATTCACGCCATTTAAACCATCTAAATAGTCGAGCAAAGCACGAGTTAAAGCTCCGAAATTCACATCAGTGCCGATATCCATTTTGGTAGCTGCTACGTGCTGATTGGGGTCACGCTCTTCCATCACAATCGACATCCATTCTTTTAGTTGTGCATGGCTTTCTGAATATTGCATGCCCTTAAAAGGATGATATTTTATAAGTGCCGAATGACGTTTTCGGAGGTACGTAACGTTTTCTTCTCCCCAAACAAAACTCATGTGCGGAATACTACGAATAAAACTTTCAGGCGATTGAACAATATTTCTCTCGACTAAAAAAGCCCAAAACTGACGAGAAGTCTCAAAGGCTTCATCAATCGCAATGGCTTTTTTACAATCAATCGAACCGTCTTCGAGTTCGGGTGTATAATTTAATTCACAAAGTGCCGAATGGCCAGTTCCTGCATTATTCCAAGCATCTGAACTTTCACCCGCTACAAAATCCAGTCGCTCAAAAACCTCAATCGTGAGGTCGGGCTGAAACTCTTTGAGCATGATTCCGAGTGTAGCACTCATTATTCCTGCCCCAATAAGCACCACATCGGGCTTTTTATTGATAGTTTTTGCTATTCTTGTCATTAATTACGTTTGCTGTTATCGGTTGTGTAAAACTAAATACTTTCATTAAAATTCTATGCCAGCGGGTGAGATTAAAATGCTTTGTTCGGTTATAACACAATCAAAAAAGAAGTTCGACTCCTTCAGAGTCGTGACTTAATAACATTTTCTTCCCTTTTCCTGAATTGCATTCAGGGCTATTCATGTTTGACCACTATGTGGTCATGTATATCTTATATTAATCACTTTTATTGATTAATCAACTACAAAAATACTATTTTATATTATTAAATAGAAGCTCGAATTTTGTCAAAAAATCAGGCTTAACTATGCTAACGACAATCATCGACAAAAGCACACACATCATTGACCAAGATTGGCTCGATATTGATACTTTACAGCAAATCTCGACACATACGCACGACCTCGAACTTTCGGAAGCAGCACGCTATCGAATCAACCATTGTCGAGATTTTCTTGACCAAAAACTCAACAATAGCGATTGCCTTTTCTATGGCATCAATACTGGTTTTGGTTTTTTGCAAAACGTGGCAATTGACAAAACACAAATTGCTCAACTACAATATAATTTACTGCAATCGCACGCTTGTGGTATGGGCGATGAAGTGCCGAAAGAAATTGTAAAATGGATGCTTTTCTTGAAAATCCAGTCGCTTGCCTACGGGCATTCGGGTGTGCAAGAACAAACTGTTCAGCGATTAATTGATTTTTATAATTACGATATTACACCTGTTATTTATGCACAAGGGTCGCTCGGAGCTTCGGGTGACCTATCTCCGCTTTCGCACTTGGCTTTACCGCTGATTGGTTTAGGAGAAATAAATTTTAAAGGTAAAAAAAGAGCAGCGAAAGAAGTTTTAGACCAATTTGGTTGGCAACCTATCGAGCTACAAAGCAAAGAAGGAATTGCCCTCATCAACGGCACTCAATTTATGGCCGCTTATGGAGTTTATAATTTATTAAAGGCTCAAAAACTCCTCAAAATAGCAGATTTAATTTCGGCGATTTCGATTGATGCGTTTGATGCGTCTTTGCAACCTTTTCACCCAAAAATTCATTCGATTCGTCCGCACAAGGGGCAAGTAGAAACCGCCGAAACTATTTGTAAATACCTGATTAACAGTCAAATAATCAATCAAACAAAAACACAAGTTCAAGATCCGTATTCGTTTCGTTGTATTCCGCAAGTACACGGTGCAAGCAAAGATTCGATTGGTTTTGTGAGTAAAACTTTCTTGCAAGAAATCAATGCCGTGACCGATAACCCTAATATTTTTCCAGATGAAGACCTGATTCTTTCGGGTGGAAATTTTCATGGTCAACCATTAGCAATCGCCTTTGATTTAATGAGCATAGCAATGGCCGAAATCGGAAGCATCTCAGAGCGACGTACCTATCAATTATTGTCGGGGCAACGTAGTTTACCTTTATTTTTGGTAAAAAATTCAGGTCTAAATTCGGGTTTGATGATACCACAATACACCGCCGCAGGAATCGTGAGCGAAAACAAACAACTTTGCACACCAGCTTGTGTCGATTCGATAGTTTCATCAAACGGACAAGAAGACCATGTAAGTATGGGAGCAAATGCCGCTACCAAGAGTTTACGAGTGCTAAATAATGTAGAACGAATTTTGGCAATAGAATTACTGACTGCTACACAGGCATTGGCATTCAGAAGACCGCTCAAAAGCTCAAAAATAGTAGAAGAAATCTATGAAAAATTTAGGCAAAAAGTTACTTTCAATGACAATGACCGAGTATTGCATGCTGACATAAAATTGGCGGTCGAATTTTTAAGTAATATTAATTTACCAGTGCTGTAAATAAATACAGCACTGGTTTTGAAAAATCTTATTTTCCAGCTCTACGCTCCAACTCAGCACGTTTTAGCGTAATCAAATGACCGATTGGTTTTCCTGCACGATAGGTAATCACACGAAGTGTAATTGGGCCATCGGGTAATTCGATTGGCTGTGAATATTTCGGTGAAAACTTATCGGGCATCGAGTCGTCAATCGAATAGAAAATATCTAAATCCGATATTTCACTACCCAATTCGAGCATTAATTTACCATTTTTATAGCTTGGTGTGATAATCGCATCGTAAACTGCTTTCGAGAAACCCAATTCGGCAACCTCAGCACGGTCGAAATGAGCTTCCATTCGTTTGCTAAAATTATCCCAGTTTTTAGCCGATTTCTGCGACCAATATACTTCTGATAAAGCCCATGCACGTGGATAAGTCATGTATTCGGCATAACGCAACGTTGGCAATTGTTCACTCCAAAGATTTCCTTGTCCACCCAAGATATACTTGGCATCAACGCCATCTGGCACAGGTTCAAAACTATACGATTTACTCACACGAAGACCTGCATAAATTGGTGGGTCGATGGTATTTTCTCCTTGGTTATAATCTAAATAAGCAAAGGTTGTTGGGGTCATTACAACTTCGTGGCCGAGATGTGCCGCTTCAATTCCGCCCTTCACTCCTCTCCAACTCATTACGGTTGCATTTGGCGAAATTCCACCTTCCAAAATCTCATCCCAACCGATGAGTTTTTTACCTTTTGCCGCCAAAATTTTCTCCAAACGATTCATAAAATATCCTTGAAGATCTTCTACATGGCGAATCCCCAGTTTTTTCATCAAAGCCTGACAACCCGCATCTGCTGCCCAAAAACCTTTGTAACATTCGTCACCACCCACATGAATATATTGGTTCGGGAAAAGTGCCGCCACTTCGGTCATTACTTTATCCAAAAATTCATATACTTTTTCATCTGAAGGGTTCAACGCATTTTCATAACGCATCTTGAAAGTACCGTTTCCGTACCAATCAGCGATATTTGCCCCTGGATTTACGAATGTATTTGGGTTCTTAGTTGTACTTAATTCTGGGTACGCTGCTATTGCCGCCATGCTATGGCCTGGCACATCAATTTCGGGTACAATCGTAACGTTGCGTTCTTGGGCATATTTTACAACTTCCTTAATGTCTTCTTGGGTATAAAAACCTCCAACCGTAGCTTTTTCGCCTACTTTTGCAGGTTCACGGTCACCGAAATGTCCCGAACGAGGCACACGCCACGCTCCTATTTCGGTTAGTTTTGGTAAAGATTTTATCTCGATTCTCCAACCTTCATCATCGGTCAAGTGCCAGTGAAAAGTATTATATTTCAAGCGGGCAATATCATCAATGTATTTTTTTACTTCAGCTTTTGTGAAGAAATTACGGCTTACATCAAGCATAATTCCTCTCCAACCGAAGCGTGGATAATCAGTAATTTTTGCAACAGGAATCGCCCACGTAGCTTTCGTAACCGACTTACTTTCAATCTCTTTCGGTAAAAGTTGTAGCAAAGTTTGCATGCCATAAAACAAACCCGCAGTTTGGTTGGCCGAAATAACAACGCCTTTCGGAGTTGACTCAAAAGTATAACCTTCTTTTCCAAGCTGAGCATTTGGAGTATCATTCAAATTGAGTTGAATCGTACCAGTTTTTCCTTCTTGGGCTTTTAAAGCTAAGCCCGTAGGCACGCTCAATTTCTGCACCAACATTTCAGCCACACCGCTTGCGTCAGCTTTGTTGTAACTGATGGTGGTTTTGGCGGTTAGAGTAAAGCTTCCTGCACTCTGCGATACCTCAACGGGCTGCGGAATAAGGTTTAAGGGCGTATTTTGGGCATTTAGATTGAGAAAGGCAAAACTAAGCACCGAAAAAAGAACTTTTTTCATAGAACGAAAGAAGAGTTTTGTTGAATTGAAAATGGTTGGGGTTGAATTATACCACAATATTAAGGTAGTAAGGCCTTCTTTTCAAGTCTTTTTAAAAAATTATTTTTCAATAAATTAATATTAAAAAAATATTTTAGAATACTTGATTTTCGTTTTGAATTAAACTCAATACAGGTTAATTCGAAGCTTTTAATCTCTACGATATTCTTTTTGATAAACTAATGGCGATTTCCCGACAATTGTCTTAAATTGTCGATTAAAATTTGAGATGGTATTATAACCACTTTCATAAGCAATTTGAGTAACATTGAGCGTGCCTTCATGCAGCAGTTTACAAGCGTGACCGATGCGAATTTCGGCAATAAAATCAAAGAAAGATTTATTGGTTCGGCTCTTAAAATACCTACAAAAAGCTGCATCGCTCATGCTCACAAGCGAAGCTAACTCACTAAGACGAACCTCTTCTTTGAAATGCTTCATTACATAATCATGCACTTTTTGCATTCGCTCGGTTTCCGAAATCTTGTGCATATTTACATAACCTAAACTCGTAATAAACTCATAATCAACGGATTGAGAAAGCTCATGTAGCATCGAAAGTAGTTTCAAAACTCGTTCAAAGCCTTCGAGTTTATTCAGTTCAACCAACCCTTCTCTGATTTTATCACGCATTTTCCCCACGATGTCCATTCCACGTTGACCATTTTGCAAAAGTTGTTTGAGGCGGTGCATTTCTGATTTTTCAAAGAAATTATTTCCCAAAAAATCTTCCGTAAAATAGACCACAATTCCGTGCGTTTCTAAGCCCGAATTTTGCTCAAAATAGGCTTTATCATTCCGCCAAAGATGCGGTACGTTTGGCCCCAGAAAAACAGTATCGCCCGCTTCAAAATGCTGAATATCATCACCGATGAAGCGAGTACCACTTCCTTCAAAAACAGTAAACAGTTGATAATGAGGATGAAAGTGCCAACTCGAATCAAAATGAGATTGACGCAATTCTTGCACTTCAAACGAATAAACCTGACTTCCGAGTGTTTTTTTTAGTAGTTTCATTGAAGAAGTCCACAGTCTGTAGTCGACAGTCCACCGTGGTTTTATTGAATAATATATATATACGTATATTTGCTTATTTTTCTGTAAATATATTTAAAAATATCAAAATACAGTCAAAATTAGTTAATCAACGCACATTTTATATAATTTTATTGCGATAAATTTGTATTATTATTTTTATTTAAATTAGAATTCCCCTTTAGGGGTTAGGGGCATGACCTACGGAATGAATCTCCTTTTATGGGGAACAGAAATTAACGAAGACCTTTTTCCAGTTTTAGAACAAATCAAGGAAATTGGATTTGATGGGGTAGAAATCCCTATTTTTGATACAAATCCAGAAAAATGGTATTCTTGGCGAGCAAAATTAGATGAATTAGGACTCAAACGCATCGCTGTAACGATAAACGGCCCAGATTTCAATCAAATCAGTGCTGATGCCGAGATGCGTAAAGCAACGCTCGAACGCAACAAACGAGCCATTGACTGTGCCATGATTTTGGGTTCGGATTTACTCACGGGGCCTTTTCACTCAGCTTTGGGCGTTTTTACGGGTGTTCCACCAACTAAAGAAGAATTGCTTTGGGCAAAAGAAAATCTTTGGGATTTGGCCGAATACGCCGACAGCATGGGCATCACGCTCGGACTTGAATATTTGAATCGCTTTGAAAGTTATTTAGTTTCGTCGTCGGATGAACTTTTGGCTTTGGTCGAAGACATCAATCACCCTGCTTGCAAGATAATGTTTGATACTTTCCATGCCAATATCGAAGAAAAATCAATGACCGAAGCCATCAAAAAATTGGCCAAACACATCGTTCATGTACAGCTTTCAGAAAACGACCGCAGTACGCTTGGCAAAGGCAGAATTGATTTTACCGAAATTTTAGCCGCCCTAAAATCAATCAATTATGATGGAATGCTAAGCATCGAAGCATTCAGCATGAAGCTTCCAGCGGCCAATATTTGGCGAAAAATGTTTGATTCAGAAGAACAATTAATGAAAGATAGTCTATCGTTTTTAAAATCTCACCTATAAATAATATGTCAAAACAAATAAACATAGCCATCGTTGGACTTGGCTTCGGAGCAGAATTTATTCCCATTTATCAGCGTCACCCAAACGCAAATATGTATGCTATTTGCCAAAGAAACGTTGAAAAACTCAATGCAATCGGCAATACTTTTGGGGTTGAAGTTCGCTATTCAGATTACGACGAGTTATTGAAAGACCCAAACATTGATGCGGTTCATATCAATTCGCCAATTCCGAACCACGCCGAGCAAACCTTGAAGGCTCTTTACGCAGGAAAACACGTAGCATGTACAGTTCCGATGGCTACTTCGGTAGAAGATTGCCAAGCCATCGTAAACGCTTGCAGAGAAACTGGTAAAAAATACATGATGATGGAAACCGTGGTTTATGCCCGTGAATTTTTGTTTGTGAAAGAATTATACGAAAAAGGTGAACTCGGAAAAGTACAATTCTTGAAAGCATCTCACCAACAAGACATGGAAGGCTGGCCTGACTATTGGCCAGGTTTACCGCCAATGCACTACGCTACGCACTGCGTTGGGCCTGTGGCGGGTTTATTGAGATTAGAAGCCGAATACGTTTCGTGTTTTGGTTCAGGAACAATTTCGGAAGATTTGATAAAAATACATAATTCACCATTTGCTGTTGAATCCGCACACATAAAATTCAAAAATAGCGATTTGAGTGCTTACGTTTATCGTTCGTTGTTCGATGTAGCACGTCAATACCGTGAGAGTTTCGAGGTTTACGGCTCGAAAAAATCTTTCGAGTGGGCTTTGATTGAAAACGAACCAAACGTTATTCACACTGCCAAAAAGCCAGAGCCAGAAATTCCAGAAAAAGTTGAAACGCCTGATTATGCACACTTGCTTCCGCAGGAGATTCAATCTTTTACAGGAAAAGGTGTCTATGACCACGACGATAACACACACCTAAGTTTTGCACAAGGTGGCGGACACGGTGGCTCGCACCCGCATTTGGCTCATGAGTTTATTTCGGCACTCATCGAAGACCGTGACCCATTCCCGAATGCCGTACAATCGGCCAACTGGACATCGGTTGGAATCTTGGCACACGAATCGGCCATGAAAGGTGGCGAGATTATTTATTTGCCTGAGTTTTGAGAATCACCCCTAACCCCTAAAAGGGGATAAAATATTCGTCGCAATTTTTTCGTCGCAAAGTAGAGACAGGGCAGGCCCTGTCTCTACAAACGGTTTACCAATGTTTTTCAACATTAATGGGTTTCAAAAACCACCCTATCCAATTAAAAATCAAATGAAAAAAATCGTTTTATTTCTAACTCTCATGCTCTCTTTTTCGAGCATATTCGCCCAAACTGGCCGAAGGCTCGAAATCCTTTTCCTCGGCGATAATGGGCATCACAAACCCATTGAAAGAGTTCCAACAATCATGGCGGCATTGGGCAATAAGGGTATCAACTTTACTTATACCGATAAATTGGAGGATATTAATGCCCAAAACTTATCGAAATATGATGCCTTGATGATTTTTGCCAATTGGGACGACATCACGCCCGCCGCCGAAAAGGCTTTGCTCGATTACGTAGCTTCGGGAAAAGGTATTTTACCGATTCACTGTGCTTCTTATTGTTTCCGCAATTCACCTGAGTATGTAAAAATGGTTGGTGGACAGTTTTGGAGACACCGCATGGATACAATTCAGGTAGTAAATGTTCAGCCAAATCATATCATCATGAAAGATTTGGGTACGATTCGAGTATTTGATGAAACCTATTTGCACAGCCAATTACAGCCCGACAATAACGTTTTACAAACTCGTGAAATAAAAGCCGACCAAACAAAAGACCGCCCTGATGCTAAAACTGAGCCTTATACTTGGACTCGCAGCTATGGTAAAGGTCGAGTTTTTTACACTGCTTACGGCCACGATGATAGAACTTGGAGCAATGTAAACTTCCAAAAATTGCTCGAAAACGGTATTCTTTGGGCAGTAAACGATGAAGCACGTGCAGCTCATGCGGCACTGAATCCGAAGCCATTCGAATATCGTGGGGCAAAATTGCCTAACTACGAAAAACGTCCAGGTGAACAACTACAGCAATTGGCTCTTACGCCTGAAGAATCAATGAAGCATATTCAAGTACCTGCTGACTTTGATTTGAGTTTGTTTGCTGCCGAGCCAAACGTCATGCACCCGATTGCAATGAGTTGGGACGAAAAAGGACGTTTGTATGTACTAATCACAAAAGATTATCCGAACGAACGCAAGGAATCGGGCGGTAGCGATTATATTTTGATTTGTGAAGACACCAATAAAGATGGCAAAGCTGATAAATTCACTCGTTTTGCCGAAGGTCTGAGCATTCCGACGGGAATGGTTTTTGCCAATGGCGGCTTGATTGTTTCGCAAGCACCACACATGTTACTTTTAAGAGATACCGATGGCGATGACAAAGCCGACGAAAAGAAAATTTTATTCACGGGTTTCGGCACGGGCGATACACACGCTGGGCCATCGAATTTGCATTATGGTTTCGATAACTGGATTTGGGGTTGTGTAGGTTATTCGGGTTTCAACGGAAAATTGGCCGAAGGTGATTCGTTGAAATTTGGACAAGCATTTTTCCGCTTCAAACCAGATGGCTCGAAAATGGAATGGACGACCAGCACTTCAAATAATACTTGGGGAATGGGCTTCAACGAAGCGGGAGATGTATTCGGCTCAACTGCCAATAACTCGCACGGTTGGTACATGGCTATTCCGCACCAAAACTTCTTGAATCCAGGGTTTAATGGCGATAACGGAAGCCGTGGAACGGATACCCACAAAGACATGAAACCCATCACCGAAAAGGTTCGTCAAGTTGACGTTTTTGGTGGGTTTACGGCGGCAGCTGGACATAATTTCTACACGGCTCGTGCTTTCCCGAAAAACTACTGGAATCAGATTGCGTTTGTTGCCGAGCCAACAGGACATATTTTGCACCAAAACAAAATGGTAAAAAATGGTACAAACTACGAAGACAAAGAATCGTTCAACCTCATGGCAGGTGCTGATGAGTGGTTTTCGCCAGTTTTTGCCGAAGTTGGTCCCGATGGAGCAGTTTGGGTAGCCGATTGGTACAGCTATATCATTCAGCACAATCCAACACCACAAGGTTTTGGCAATGGCAAAGGAAATGCTTACGATACAGATTTGAGAGATTTCACACACGGACGCATTTACCGAGTTGGTTACAAAAATGCTCCTGCTTATCAGCCAATTGCACTCAACAAAAACGACAAAGATGGTTTGCTAAAAGCTCTCAAAAACGACAATATGTTTTGGAGAAATCATGCTCAACGCCTATTGGTAGAGCGTGGAAACACCGACGTTGTGCCTGCTTTGATTGCTCTCGTAAACGACCCATCGGTTGATGAACTTGGCCTAAATCCAGCGGCTATTCATGCTCTTTGGGCATTGAAAGGCTTAGGTGCGATTGATAAAAACCCTGCGGCACTACAAGCGGCCGTTGGAGCATTGAAACACCAATCTTGGGCGGTTCGTAAGAATGCCGTACAGGTTTTACCAACCAATGCAAAGTCGGTTGATGTTATCTTGAAAAACAATTTATTGAACGATAAAGAGCCTTTAGTTATTCTGAATAGTGTTTTGGCACTCAACCAAATGCCACTCACACCAGCAGCCGAAAAAGCAATTTTAACTCGCATCGACCAAGCAACGGAGGCCACCGACCGCTGGCTTCCAGATGCGTTTGCAACTGCTTTAACAAGCCACAAATCGGTACTTTTGAAGAAACATCTACGTAATCTTGCTTCAACTCCTAAACCAGCAACAATGTCGCACGACCATTCGATGATGAATCACGGTGCAGCAATGACTGAAACTAAGACCACAACTGCGACAGAAACAACTTCGCAAGGTGTAGATTTAGTGATTACAAATGTGCGTACCGAACCCGCGTCTCCGTTTGTGCGTGAAGGCATGAGATATTTTGTAGAAGTAAAAAACAACGGAACGGATTCGTTGAAAAAGGGACAAGTTGCTTCTCTCAAAATTGACATTACGGGCGTAGGACAAAAATCAACGGTTTGGAGTAAAGTACATACTTCGGGCATTGCACCAAACGAAACCGTTACGATTAGCAAAAACACCAACGGCCCTTGGTCAGGAGATTTTGGTTACTCAACCGATTTGGCAGGTGAATATACTTTCACGGTGATGGTTGATGAAGAAAATAAAATTGCAGAAGGCAACGAAAGAAATAATACTTTCGTGAAAAAAGTAACCTACCAACAAGCACAAAAACTCAGCACTTTTGCCCTCGAAAGAGCGGCTCGTAGTTATGCTTCGGTTTCTGCACCTGATTCGATTGTTGCTCTTTTGAAATTGTGGGATAAACTGCCAAGCACCGAAAACGCCGCATTATTGAAAGGTTTATCAAGTGGCTGGAATCCTCGTAAAAAAGGAACAGTAAACGCTGCAAATCAAGAGTTTATGGCAAGCCTAAGCAGTAAATTGAGCGATGATAATTTGACAAGAATCAATAAGCTGATGCAGGCTTGGAACTTGAAAAACTCAGCCAGCGAAGCAGAAAAAGACGCCATCGTCATCAACATCAAGACTGTGGTAGAAGCCATGAAGTTTGATAAAAAAGAGTTTTCAGTTCCAGCAGGAAAAACCATCATATTGGTGCTCGAAAACCCCGACGCCATGCAACACAATTTGGTCATTGGTAAACCAAAAAGTCTTGAAATCATCGGAAATGCGGCTAATAAAATGATTACGCAGAAAGATGCAGTTGAGAAAAACTACGTTCCTGCTATTCCGCAAGTGTTGTTTTCAACGCCATTAGTGAATGCAGGTGAAACTTATCGTTTGAAATTTACTGCCCCAACTCAAGTTGGTGATTATCCATTTGTGTGTACGTTCCCAGGCCACTGGAGTATCATGAATGGCATCATGAAAGTTGTGAAATAGTTTTTTACCACGGAGGCACAGATTACATAGATTTACACAGAAAATCTGTGCTAATTCGTGTAATTCGTGCCTCCGTGGTAATTTCATTTATGTTACAAACCTTTCAAAATCTCTTCAATCGCCTTATCCAACTGAGGGTCTCTATCTTCGAGACGGTCTTTGAACGTCTGTTTTACATAAATATCGGGCTTCACACCTTCTGTTTCGATATTCTTACCATCGAGCGTATAGCAGCCCCACGATGGCAAACGATAAAACGAGCCATCAACCAAGCCTTTTCCCGAAGTAAAAATTATCCAACGATACGTTTCTGTACCGATAATCTTCCCGAGTTGCAATTGTTTGAAACCTTGGGCTGTCATTTCAGCATCACTCAAAGATTGTTCGTTGATTAACAACACCAAAGGTTTGGCAGCAGGAGCAAAATTTGGTTGAATTGTGAATTGTCCTTCACGGTATTTCCATTTCAGATACGGTTTTTGGGCCAAGAAATTCAAGACCAAATCGTGTACGTTTCCACCCGTATTATAGCGTAAATCGAAAATCAAACCTTCACGATTATAGGCTTCCGAAGTCATATCAATCAGAAATTTCTCCAATTCTTCATTTCCCATATTTCGCATGTGGGCGTAAGCGATTCGTTTTTTACTTTTGGCATCTACATAATTTTGGTTCCACTGAATCCATTCATCATATAAATTACTCACCAACGAGCCCGAACTTTGTGGATGAATTTTCACCGAAAACGAACTATCTTTTCGAGCAAAAGTGAGTTCAACTTCATCATCCATTGATGGCTTTTGAAAATAAAAATCACGATTTTGCTTCGCCTCAACACTTTCACCATTCACTTTTGTCAGAACATCACCCGCTAAAACGCCCTTCCCTGCTTTATCGGTCGCCGATTTCTTCACGATATATTTTACTTTGTACGGATTTTCTTCTTCAAACATAATTCCCGTTGCCAACGTAGCGGTCTTGAAGAAAGTATTTTCTTCCGAACCAAAACTCGAAAAACCAGTATGCGAAGCATTCAATTCGCCCAACATATCATTGAGCATCGTACGGAAATCGGTTCGAGTATTGATAAACGGCAAAAATGCTTCATACTTTTTCTTCACACTTTCCCAATTCAGATTATTGAGGGCTTCATTGTAGAAATTCTCACCAACATTGGCCCAAGTTTCGTAAAACATTTGCTTAAATTCGGCATCAAAATCCTTGCGAAACGTAAAACTCACATCAACTTTATCAACCTTGTTTCCATCTAAATTGAGCTTACAGATTGTTCCATTTATCAAGGCATAATATTTACCGTCAGCTTGAACGATATTCGTACTTGAGGCATCTGCACCTTCTATTTTTTCGGTTTTATTTGGTGTGAAAGGCTCAATAGTTGTCTTGTAAAGATTATTTTTGCCGTCAACGTGGTCGGATGGATAAATCACAAAAGTTTTGGTGTCTTTTTGAATAACAATCGGCGAATCTGCCGAGCCGTTGCTTGGACTAATGGCTTCCATTCGTTCCATTAAACCTTCAAAATCAATGACCATAGGCTCGATTTTCTTTGTTTTTGTAGTATCTGTTTTTGCTTTATCATCTGCTTTTTTCTCGGCAGGCTTGAATAAATCATTGAATTTATCCGACTTAAAAGGTGCTTCGATTTTGGTCAATGGCAAGCGGTAAATTCGCTCTTTGTCAAGTCCAAATGGATAACTGGCTTTAGTGCGATTAGAAGCAAAATAGAGATATTTTCCATCAGGCGACCAATACGGACTTTCTTCGGTGATACCTGTATTTGTCAAATTAATGGTTTGGTTTTTGAGTAAATTATGCAGGAAAAGTTCGCCCTCGAAGTTCTTTTTTGCCATAAATACCACATATTCGTCATTGGGCGAAATATACGGTTTTGAGTTCTGAAAGCCCCAAATCTCTTCTTTGGCAATAGTTTTAGTGGTAAAAGCCTTCAAATCAATCGTTTTTATTTCATCTCTGCCACTCAAAAACACCCCCAAAGTTCGGTCTTTGTTGAGCGTTAAATCTCGGTTATTTCTTAAATCATTGGTCAATTGTTTTTCTGCCCCTTTACCATCGGCCGCAATCGAAAACCAATTCTGATAACCATTGACGGTCTGATTGAAAACCAACGTTTTGCTATCGGCCAACCATTTCACTTCCAAAACTCTACCATCTGCTCTCGTCTGAAGCTGTTTCACAAACTTACCTTCGAGGTCAGAAACAAATAACTGTCCACGAGAACTGAAAGCCATTTTCTTGCCATCGGGAGCGACATCAAACTCCACGATACTTCCTTTTACATTGAAATCTTGGTCTTTTGGTAGCGTAAGATTTCGGTTGAGGGTTAGCTGCAAAGGCTGCGTTTTTTTGCTCGAAACATCATATAAAAATAGCTGATAATCTTTTTCAAAAATTACCTTTTCGCCATTGGCACTTACTTGCGGTCGTTTGATGGCCTCCTTAAAATTGGTCAACGAAGTCTTTTTCGTTCCATCAAATGTGTAGAGATTATACTCTCCATTGCCTTCATCCGATACGAAATAGACTTTTCCCGAACGGTCAATGGTTGTCCAGAAGTCTTTACCGTTATATTCAGTGTAACGTTTGTAGGCTTTAGTTTTGAGATTATAAGATTGAATATCAGGGTTAAATTCACCTTTGTAGCCTTTTCGGTAAGCCTGATTATCGCTTTCCCAAGTATCATTAAAAAACAATTCTCCCGAACTCGGATGCTCAATCACATTATGCGTTCGATTGAAAAAATGCTTGAAAACTCGCACGGGTGTACCGCCATTGAGTGCAATTTTATACGTTGTACCACCATTATAAGCACTTGAAGTAAGATAAATATGCTGCGAATCCCACGTCCATGATTCAACCAAATCGGCAGCATCATGAAACGTAAGTTGTCGAATCGTTCCACCTTCTAATGGCATCACATACACATCGGCATTGCCATATTGTCCACCCGAAAACGCCACCCATTTTCCATTGGGTGAGATACGTGGGCGAGTTTCGTTGCCCACCATAGCGGTTAATCGAGTAGCTATTTTTGAGAGTAAATCGGCCTTCCAAATATCGCCTTCGTAGCAGAAAACCACAGTTTTAGCATCGGGACTGATACTCGGATAAGAAGCAAAATAGAGGTCGTTGGTTTGAGCAAAGGCATGATACGCCCCCAATGCCCACGCACCCAAAAGTAAAAGAGCTTTTTTCATGTAAAATATTGATTTGTTGATTGAAATTGAAAGTTAAGGAAAAAGATTTTTACGGAAAAGTAGAAAATTTTTAATTGTAGAATTTCCATAAACAGTAACACATTAATTTCAGATTTATCATCAAATAATTATACTAAATTAGACCTAAAATGAATCTTACACGCCGTTTGAAAAATTTGAGTCAGTGATTTCAAAAGTCCTATCCATTTTCCCCAAATTTTTCAAGAGGTGATTGTAAGATTCGTGTTTTTTTGTTACTTTTTTTCAAAAAAAAGTAAGATAGAGTACTAAAAAAGAAGACAAAAAAGGTTGTTAATAAACTATTTATAACGAATAGAATAATAAAAATCACACTACATGAAGGCATATTTCGAGGCGTTTACGATATTTGTAATTTAAGCCTTTTTATCAGCCTACCTCATCAAATGAAACGATTTTCGAGTATTTTCTTAGTTTGTTTATTGCTTTTCAGTATAAAAACCTACCCCCAAGCTCTCAAAGTTCAGCACGATTTAGTCGTAGCAAAAGATGGTAGCGGCGATTTTCGCTACATTCAAGATGCTATCAATGCCGTGCGGGTATATTTGCCAAAACCAATTACGATTAAAATCAAAAAAGGCATTTATAAAGAAAAAATCGAAGTTTATAGCACTCTTACAAACATCACTTTTATGGGCGAAAGCCTCGATAGCACCATTATCAGCTACGATGATTTTTCGGGAAAAGGTAAAATGGAAACTTTCGATTCGTACACCTTAAAAGTCTTGGGAAATGATATTAAATTTAAGAACCTAACCATCGAAAATACCGCAGGAAGAGTTGGGCAGGCTGTTGCTTTGCACGTAGAAGGCGACCGTTGTACGTTTGAAAACTGTAAGTTTCTGGGAAATCAAGATACAATTTTTGCTTCGGGCGAAAATTCAAGACAATATTTCTCGAAATGCTACATCGAAGGCACAGTCGATTTTATTTTCGGTTCGTCAACGGCTTTGTTTGAAAACTGTCATATTCATTCCAAAACCGACGGCTATGTTACGGCCGCTTCTACGCCAAAATGGGTAGTTTATGGCTACGTTTTCAAAGATTGTAAACTTACCGCCGACAAATTGGCTACTAAAGTCTATTTGGGCAGACCGTGGCGAGATTTTGCTAAAACGGTTTTCATTAATTGCGAAATGGACAGCCACATTCTACCCGAAGGCTGGAATAACTGGGGCAGACCAGAAACCGAAAAAACAACTTTCTATGCAGAGTATGGTTCAAAAGGAGAAGGTTCAAAAATGGTAAATAGAGTAAAATGGTCTCATCAACTGAGTGAAAAAGAAGCTCAGCAATACACTAAAGAAGAGATTTTCTCAGGAAAATTACCTACTCAATTTCAAGATTTTTGGAGTAAAACGCCATCCATGAAAGGCATTACGAATGTTCGAGATACTTCATACAGCAATTACAGTGCCTTGAAAAGCAGCCTAAAAACGCACCCAAATGCCACTTTAGTACCCGAAAAAACACCCGAAAACATAATTGAAGAACGAAATATCGTTTTTGCTAATACTGGCACGAGAGATTTACAACTCGATGCTTTTTATCCAAAAACGAAGTCTAAAAAACTGCGTCCAGCCATTCTGATTATTCACGGCGGTGGTTGGCGTACAGGCAATCGTTCGCAGCACATTCCATTAGCTCAACGTTTGGCAGCTTTGGGTTATGCAACTTTTACGGCCGAATATCGCCTTTCAACCGAAGCTCTCTACCCTGCTGGCGTTCATGATTTGAAAGCAGCCGTAAGATGGATGCGAACTAATGCCAAGAAATACGGCATTGATACCAATAAAATTGCCAGCGTAGGTTTTTCGGCGGGTGGTCAACTTTCGGCACTCATTGGAAATACCAATAATTTACCAAAATTTGAAGGAAACATTGGCGATTTGAAACATTCGAGCAAAATAAATGCTATCGTTGATATTGATGGAATCTTGGCATATATTCACCCCGAATCGGGCGAGGGAGATGACCGAAAAAGCACTTCGGCTGCTACTTATTGGTTTGGATTTAGCAAAGACGAAAACACCGAACTTTGGCACGAAGCCTCGGCACTTACGCACGCAGGTAAAAATACGCCCCCAACACTTTTCTTGAATAGCTCAGTTGACAGAATGCACGCTGGCCGTGAAGATTATCGTAAGAAATTAGATGCGTTTGGTATTTACTCAGAGGTGCATACTTTTGAAAATTCTCCGCATTCGTTTTGCTTACTTTCGCCATGGTTTGACCCTACGGTTGAGTATATTGATAATTTTTTAAAGAAAGTTTTAAAGTAGTACAATTCTCCGAATTGTTAATTTCTCAAATAAAAATATAGGCACAATTTAGAAAATTGTGTTACGAAACATGATACAATTCAACAAAACCTTAGTAACTGACGACGAACTTCCGTGGGAAGTGGTTGACCCCAAAATCAAACGTAAAATTATGTCTTACAACGAAGACATCATGCTTGTAAAAGTAGCTTTCGAGAAAGGTGGAATCGGTACGACACACAAGCATCCTCATTTACAAATTAGCTATGTAGCCAGTGGTGCATTTGAAATTACGGTCGATGGTGAAAGTAAAATTCTGAAAGAAGGCGATGTGTATTTTATTCCTTCAAATGTACTTCATGGAGCAGTTTGTTTGGAAGATGGTATTTTGATTGATGTTTTCAACCCGATGCGTGAGGATTTTGTAAAACCATAACACCCCCAGCCCCTGAAGGGGAGTTAAAATAACCAAAAACTATGAAAACATCTATTCAAACCCTTTCATTCTTATTAATAACTCAACTTACTTTTTCTCAATACAATCCCGAAAAGCCCGACCTTTGTCAAGGGAAATTCTTTACGGAAGAAGATGCAAAGACCCTCCACGATGATTTTGCGAAGCGATATTCTGATAAAGTTTCTTGGCAAAAGCACGCTCAAGAAATCAAACAAGGAATCTTAGATGGGGCTGAATTGAGTAATTATGAATTCAAGAAACCTACGAATATTGTTATTCATAGCAAAAAAGATTTGAATGGATATTCGGTAGAAAATGTATCGTTTCAGAGCATTGAGGGAATTTATGTAACAGGAAATTTGTATCGTCCAGCAGAACTCAAAGGTAAAACTGCAGGAATTTTATGTCCGCATGGGCATGGTACTGACCCACGTTTTGCGGCCTATACGCAGCAACGTTGTGCCACGCTCGCCCGCATGGGAGCAGTTGTTTTTGCTTATGATATGATTGGCATGGGCGATTCAAAACAATCTATTCACAAGATAGAAAAAGCTCTCAAACTTCAAATAATTAATGGCAAAGCAGCTCTTGAATTCTTGCTTGGCTTACCCAATATTGATAAAAATCGAATCGGAATGACAGGCGAGTCGGGCGGAGGAACGCAAACGTTTATCCTTTCAGCTATCGACGACCGCATTAAAGTTTCCGTACCTGTGGTAATGGTTTCGGGGTATTTCTTCGGCGGCTGTGTTTGTGAAAGCGGTATGCCGATTCATAAACGCCCAACGCACCAAACAACCAATGTGGAAATTGCCGCAACTTTTGCTCCAAAACCTATGCTTTTGGTGTCAGATGGTGGCGATTGGACAGTGAATACACCTAACATGGAGTATCCATACATCAAAAATGTTTATTCGTTTTTCGGAGCAGCCGATAAAGTAGAAAATGTACATCTCGCCAACGAAAAGCACGATTATGGCCCTTCGAAACGCCAAGCAGCTTATCCATTTTTAGCAAAATATCTGAAGTTAGATTTACAAAAAGTAACAGTTGACGGCAAAGTTGACGAAAGTGCCAATAAGGTTTTAAGCCAAACCGAACTACAAGTTTTTGACGAACAACACCCACGACCAGCTAATGCCGTAATGGGCGATGCGGAAGTAATGGCACTTTTGGAGAAGAAATAAATCTATAAAAATGAGGTTCGGCAATAATAGACGTGCCTCATTTACTTCTATGGCAATGTAAAAGTTATGCTGTATCTTTGCTAAGTATCACTACTTACCTATTGAATGAAAGAAAACAACCCATTGAATAATTCTTGGCGAAAAACTGCCTCAACGATATACAAAAAACCTGTTGACTCAAAAATCTTTGGTTCGGTCGAAATTGATATTACTGATTTAGAAAAATACATTGCCGACAAACGCAAATCTGGCGTAAAAATCACACTTACACACTTTTTTTTGGTAGCTACGGCTCGGGCTATTAAAGAAATTCCAGAACTCAATACTTACGTAAAAAGAGGAAATATTTATTCGCACGAAGCAATCAATGCCACTGTGAGTGTTCTTTTGCAAAGCGGAGAAATGGGTTCGGTAAAAATGCTGAATGCTGATAAACTGACACTTACAGAATCAGCCATAAAACTGAAAGAAGAAATCCAAAAAACTTACAAAGGTGATGAAAACGCCACCATGCAAATGAAAGAAAAGCTGGCAGCTATTCCGTGGCCGTTGCGTGGGTGGGTTTACCAGTCAATCAAATATATTACTACCACACTTGGTATTTCTATTCCTCCGCTGGGGCTTTCGGCAAATAATTTTGGTTCGTTTATTTTATCAAATATCGGTAGTATTGGTCTGGACATTGGATATCCTGCCTTGATGCCTTCGGCAAATATTGCCTTTGTCTTAATTTTGGGCGGAGTTAGTAAAAAACCTTGGGTTGTGAATGACGAAATCGTACCTCGTAGTATTCTGATGCTCGGTGCGGCTCTCGACCATCGGGTTATCGATGCCTCGCACGGTGGCAAATTATTTAAACTACTAAAACGATTTGTTAATAATCCTGAGTTGTTGGAGATGAAATGATTTTTACACCTTAAAGAATTACAAACGAGAAAAATTGCTATTTTTATCAAAAATTCACAACCATGAAAATAGCCACACAAATAATTCTTCTCTTCTTTGTTTGCGAATGTTTTGGTCAGGGTGTATCTAATGTCTATTCGGCAAGGCCCTTAATCAATGATAACCGCTATGCCGAAGCGATACAAGTTATTGGCGATTGTATAGAAGTTCCGTGCCTAATTGAGCTCGGATTCTGCTATCAGAAATTGGGAGACTTCAAAAAATCGAACAATTTTTATCTAAAAGCACTCGAAATTTATCCTAATAACCAAACTACTATTTTTCAGCTTAGCCAGAATTTCGAACGACTGGGAAATTATACCAAAGCCAAGAATTACTACGAAAAGCTTGTTTCTCTCGATTCTACCAATGTGCTTTATTATAAACTTTATGGGAATTTATTGGTCAAATTGGGAATGGATTCTTTAGCCATAAAATCTTACAAACGAACCATTTATCTCAATCCAGCCGACTTAGAGAGTACCACCGAATTAGGCAAATTATATTTTAAGACTAATGCTTTTCAGGAATGTAAACGCTTGATAAACAAAGGATTAAAATCAGACTCTACGTATATACCGTTACTTCAACTCAATGCCAAATTATCTTATCGAGATAATAATTTTAAAGAAACCATTACTCAAATTCAGCAAATGATGAGTGCTGGAGATTCCACACTTTTCTACCAACGCCTTTTGGGTTTCTCCTATTCTCGACTCGACAGCACTCAAAAAGCCATCGAAACTCTCGAAAGATATGCACTAAAAGGTGAATCCAACGAACTTGTGCATTATTATTTGGGACTCTGCTACCTCAAAACTTCGGATACCCAAAAAGCCAAAGAAAATTTAGAAAAAGCTATAAAAGTTGGTGTATCAGAAAACGTGACCGATTATTTCTATATGTTGGGTTATTTAGAAGAAACTGGTAAAAACTACAAAGAAGCCATAGATTTATATCAAAAAGCATATACTTTTGACCCAAGACCTGACTTACTGTTTATGATGGCACGTTCGTATGATTGGAATAATAATAAACCCAAAGCCATCGAACTCTATCAGAAATACATAGCATCTAAATCCAAAACCTTTACTGAGGATGCAAAAAAACGTTTACAGCAGCTAAAGAAATAACTTGACTATTACCAAGAACCTGATTCTTTCCTCTATTCATAAAACAGTAAAACTGCCTATACTTTTCTAAACTTTCGATAGCAATGGGTTTGCAAACTCTTTGTTATCAAAAGTTTTTCATCATACCCTCCCAATTTCAAACGTTTGCATAACTATTTCAAACGTTTGCGTAATAATTTATGAGAAATATCTTATTTTTTATTAGTAAAATGCAGTATCAAATCTTCCTAACCAATTTTTCATCTCTCACGCCTCTGACAATATAATCGTAATACTACGGTAATATTCTCTTAATCAACGGGGCGTAGTTTTGCAGTTGTTTAGCAAGGCAACAGTACCTAAACTCTAAACTTTTCCTTTTTTTTAACAAAAACTTCGCTAACCAATCATTTATGTTTACCTAATTTAACACCAATGTCACGTACTGTTCATCGGATACCTTTTTTCGTATCTGCCTTTCACAAGCTCAACAAGTATTCTTAATCACAAAATCAGTCAACGACAATGAATCAAAAACTACTGCAAAACAGATTGCTTGCTTTGTCATTTCCGAAGCTATCTGTCTTTATCCTATTATTTTCACTCTTAGGGGTCAATGTTGGCTATGCCACAAATCAGCCTAACACTATCGAAGTCACCGTAAAAGGTAAAGTTACCGATGCCGAAACAGGCGATGGACTTCCAGGAGTAAGCGTAACGGCCAAAGGTAGCACAAAAGGTGCAATCACCGACGGCAATGGTGAATATACAATCGCTGTGCCTGATACCAAAGCAGTCTTAGTATTTAGCTATGTAGGCTACACCCCGCAAGAAGTAAACGTAGGCGGACAAACTCAAATCAATGTTCAACTCAAATCTGATAGTAAAACTCTCAGCGAAGTAGTAGTTGTAGGTTACGGTACTGCCAAGAAAACCGACATCACGGGTGCGGTAAAATCGGTTAGAAGCGAAGAGTTCAATAAAGGTATCATCAACTCGCCTGAGCAACTTTTACAAGGTAAAGTAGCGGGTGTAAACGTTACTTCAGCCAGTGGCGAGCCAGGTTCGGCACAAAATATCTCAATCAGAGGGCCAGGTGGTGTTCGCACGGGTAGTACTCCCCTATTTGTTGTAGATGGTTTGGCTCTCGATAATTCAGGAACTGGTGGAGCAATGAACCCTCTCACATTCTTGAACCCACAAGATATTGAAACAATAGATGTATTGAAAGATGCTTCGGCAACTGCCATTTATGGTGCTCGTGGAGCGAATGGCGTAGTTTTGATTACTACTAAAAAGGGAAAAGCTGGAAGTTCTTCGATGAATTATTCGGCAAGTTTAGGTATTTCTGAAATCGCTCGTGCATTACCTGTTTACACGGCTGACGAATACCGCAAAGCTGTACCGAGCGTAGGTGGAGTTTTAGAAGATTTAAAAGGAAACACCGATTGGCAAAAAGAAATCACTCGCACAGCCTATACGCAAAACCATAACCTCACTTTGGGTGGGGGTGCAGGAAAATTGACTTATTATGCGTCGTTTGGAGCTCAAAAACAAGAAGGTATCTTAAAAAATAACGATTTGAATCGCTACACGGGTCGTATCAATGTAAATCAAAAATTCTGGGAAGACCGCCTAAACGTTGATGTAAACCTCAATGCAACTTTCACCAATAACAGTCGCCCTCCAATTGGAAGTATGATTGGAAATGCTATTTCGGTAAACCCAACTTACCCTGCGTATGATGCACAAGGAAATCCTGCGGTTTATCCAAACTTGGTGAATCCATTAGTGAGTTTGAAATTAGAAAAAGATATTACCAAAACGAATCGTTTGATTGGAAATATCTCGCCATCGCTCAAAATCACTAACGATTTGGTTTATAAATTGAATTATGGTATCGACAACTCTAATTCAGTGCGTGATTTGGTTTCTTTGCCAAATGCCGTGCCTTTACAAGATGGCCGCCTCGAATCTATCTATATAACTAATAACAATAGTCTCATCGAAAACTATTTGACTTACACGAAGGATTTTAATAACAATAGTTTTTCGGCATTGGTTGGACATTCATACCAAAAGATTTTCTTACAAGGTCGTTCTTCGAGTATCAATAAATTCCCGATTTCGGATATTGACCCAATCTATAACCCAGGCTTAGGTCAAGAACTCACTTTGGCCAATAATAAACCTTCGGGCTATGCTACCAAGAATGAATTACAATCGTTTTTCTCAAGACTAAATTATAGTTTCAAAGATAAATATTTGCTCACGGCAACAGTTCGTGCCGATGGTTCATCAAAATTTGGTGCAAATAATAAATACGGTATTTTCCCTTCGTTTGCGGCAGGTTGGAGAATTTCAGAAGAAGAATTTATGAAAGGTTCTCGAATCAGCAATTTGAAACTTCGTGCAGGTTGGGGACAAACTGGTAATCAAGAGATTCCATCAAAAATCACCCAAGCCTTGTTTACTTCCACGGTTTCAGCTTCTACGAGTTATCCACTCTTAAACACAGGGCCTTTCCCAGCAGGAACAACTTACAGCCGTTTAGCCAACCCTGACATTCAATGGGAAGTTTCGACACAAACCAATATTGGTCTTGATTTTGGTTTATTCAATGGTGCTTTAACGGGTGCGGTTGATTACTTCAATAAAGTTTCGAGCGATATACTCTTAGAAGTAATTCCTTCTGACCCTGTTCAACCAGCAGGTACATTCTGGACGAACGTAAAAGATATGAATATCACCAACAAAGGTTTAGAAATTGAGCTTGCTTATCGCCAAAAAACTACCAGCGGTATCAACTACGGCATCGGTGGAAACACTACTTTTATGAGAAATAAAGTAACCAACTCTCCGTACTCGGTTATTCCTTCGGGAAGTGCTTCTGGTTCGGGACTTACTTCGGCCACAATCAATGGTTATCTTAGCGGCGAACCAATCGGTACTTTCTTCTTGAAAGATTTCACAGGTTTTGATGATAAAGGTCTTAGCACTTACCGTGATGTAGATGGAGACGGAATCGTGACCGATAAAGACCGTATTGCCGCAGGAAGTGCTTTACCAACGATGCAATATAACTTCTTTGGAAATATCGGATACAAAGGTTTCGACTTAATTCTAAACTTCAATGGTGTTCGTGGCAATAAAATCTATGATAACACGGCCAACTCAAATTTCTATAAATTACGCTTGTCGAAAGGAATCAATACAACGCCAGAGGCCGTACAATATGCCAATGAGTCGGTGAATAACGCAGCCCCAGTATCAACTCGTTTCTTGAAAGATGGAGCATTCCTACGCCTCAATAACATGGCTTTAGGTTATAGTTTCAATACCAAAGCATTGGGCATTGATAAGTATATTCCAGCATTGCGTTTATCGGTTACAGGCCAAAACCTTTTCGTAATTACCAAATACAATGGCTATGACCCAGAAGTAAACACTGACCGAACCATCAATGGTATTTCATCGTATGGTATCGACTATTTAAGCTATCCAAAAGCTAAATCAATCATCTTTGGTCTAAATGTTTCATTCTAAAAGCTCAAAAAATACTCAAATGAAAAAGAAAATATATTCATTATTATTCCTGTGTAGCTTTGCTGTTTTAGAAGGCTGCACCGACCTCAAAGAAGAAGTACTTGACGAAACCCTTTC
The DNA here is from genome assembly GCF_040253585.1 of Emticicia sp. W12TSBA100-4. NCBI lineage: Bacteria > Pseudomonadati > Bacteroidota > Cytophagia > Cytophagales > Leadbetterellaceae > Emticicia > Emticicia sp. W12TSBA100-4. The sequence continues at coordinate 40,414 of NZ_JBELAU010000004.1, read as the reverse complement.
GGCAGCCAAACTTACTGACAAGCAAGCCGCCGATGGTATCATTGCTCCTGTATATGCACGTCTCCCAGATATTTTCTTGCATACCAACTATTTTGCTATTCAAGAAATCTCGACTGATGAAGCAATTTTGCCCTATCGTGGTGGTACTGACTGGGGCGATAATGGTATCTATTTGGCAATGCACCAACACACTTACCAAAGCACTGACCCGAATCTGAGAAATACTTGGAATTTGATTTTGCAAGGAATGTCACGTGCCATCACGGCTATAAATACCCTTCCAACGCTTAACGATGCCAATGCTAAAGTGTATTTGGCCGAAGCTCGTGGTATGCGTGCCTATTATTCGATGCTTACACTTGATTTATTTGGTCTGGTTTTCGTGAAAGAAGACCTCGGCGAAACTTCAAAAATCTTGCGTGGCGAAGAGGCTTTCCAATACATTAAAAATGAATTTCTGGCAGTTGAGCCTAATTTAGATGCTACTGTTGGCCCAGGACGTTTATCAAAAGGTGCGGTTTGGGGTTTATTGGCTCGTTTGTATCTCAATGCAGCTGTTTATCGTGATGTTTACGGAACGCCCAGTTTCAAAGCTGATGAAATGGATAAAGTGACCGAATATTGCGATAAAATCATCAATGCTGGTACATACAAATTATCTCCAGATTATTTCTCAATTTTCAACTCTGATAATCATTCAAACCCTGAATTAGTTTTTGCAGTTGACCAAAGAGCTGAATTAAACGGGCATAATCGTATGGCATATTTCTCGCTATCGGGTGACCAATTTCCGCTCCCTGCTTACCCAAATGCCAATGGGACTGATGGCCCCGCCATTACACCCGATTTTTATCGTACTTGGGTAAACGAATATGCTCCAAAAGACCCATCGGATGTTGACCCAAGATTTTATAAGCAGAATATTTCAGCATATTCTAACCCTGCTGATACTTGCGTAACAGATGTTAACTTCAATATGAATCGTGGTATTTTGCGTGGGCAGCAATATGGTTTGATTAGAAAAAATGGTGTTTTCTTGAAATGTCCAGACGGTAAATTTAAAGTTGGTAAACTTTTCAACGATACCCGTAACCGCCCAACAGTACCCGTAAACTTTACCGAAAAAGTAGATTTTACAACTGCGGGAAGCGATTATAGTTCGGGATATAGAGTTCTGAAATATGAATTTAGCAAGAAATCAGTAAGTGGACGTAATTTTGGTGATGCTGATATTGTGATTGTTCGTTTGGCCGATGTTTATATGATGCGTGCTGAAGCAAAATTACGCAAAAGTAATGATGCCGCAGGTGCTTTAGCAGATGTCAACATTGTTCGTGCAGCTCGTACTACACCTCCGCCTCCACTTACGTCTATGTCGCTCGATATCCTTTTCAAAGAGCGTGGCTTTGAGTTTTATTGGGAAATGCTTCGCCGTTCGGATATGATTCGTTTCGGAAAATATGAAGGAACTTGGACAGAAAAAACCAATACAGATAAACTGAAACGTATCTTCCCAATTCCACAAACAGCCATTGATGGAGCATCAAACCTTCCTGGTTATTTGAAACAAAATCAAGGATATTGACATAATTAATAATGGTTAATTATTAATTATAAAGCGTTCATTAAAAGGCATTTAAGCGATGATAAATAAAACTTTATCATCGCTTTTTGTTAAATTTTATCTTTGCAACGATTTCAAACGTTTGCGTAAAATTTATTTGAAATGTTATAGATTTTATTACTTTATTGCATAGGATTTATGTAAAGGTCTGTACCGCAGGTCTGACATTGAAGTAAAAAAAAGAAAAATGCATTAGACAATTCAAAAAATAAAAGAAATGAACTTCACGGAAAAAGAAATTTCGCCTCTCGCAAGCATCGAAGAATGGGAAGATGATTTGCTCGAAAGATACCCAGAGCCTAAAAACGCCGAAACAAAAAAAACAAAAGAAGAATACCGTAATTATACCGATTCTGAGCGTGTAAATACCGTTAGAGAATTCTACCGTTTGAACCACACTTATCAAACTTATGATTTTGTTGTTCAGAAAGAAAAAGAGTTCTTGAAATTCGACAAACGTGAAATGTCAGTTTGGGATGCAATCGATTTCTTGAATACTTTGGTTGATGATTCTGACCCAGACACAAACCTCGACCAGTTTCAGCACCTTCTCCAAACTTCGGAAGCTATCAGAGCCGACGGCCATCCAGATTGGTTCGTTCTGATGGGCTTCATGCACGATTTAGGTAAAGTTCTTTGCTTATTCGGCGAACCACAATGGGCAGTTGTTGGTGATACTTTCCCTGTTGGTTGTAAACATTCCGATAAAATTGTGTATCCTGAGTTTTTCGAGGCGAATCCAGATTCAAAAGACGAGCGTTATAACACAAAATATGGTATATATTCACCAAATTGTGGACTTGAAAATGTAAAAATGTCTTGGGGACATGATGAGTATCTTTACCAAATGATGAAAAATTATTTGCCAGAAGAAGCTCTTTACCCAATTCGTTATCATTCATTCTATCCTCAGCACCGTGATGATGCTTATAGTCATTTGATGTCAGCTCACGATTACAAGATGTTTAAATGGGTAGATAAATTCAATCCTTACGATTTGTATTCTAAAGTGCCTGTTCCACCAAATGCAAAAGAGCTTCGCCCTTACTACGAAGATTTAGTTGCTAAATATTTGCCTGCTACTTTGAAATTCTAATCGAAATAAATAGGCAACAAAAAAGGGAAAATCTTTCGATTTTCCCTTTTTTGTTAGATTACTAACTGAATCTTAATATTCCCACAAATTGTGTTCAAACTCCATCAATTCGTGTTCTAATTGCTCAGATTTCAACAAACCTTCACGTGGAGACTTGTAAATATCGTCTAAGAAATTATCCAAAGCATTTGATTTTTTGATAATCTTTCCGTGAAACAAACGCAATTCAAACGCATCTGCTAAGTTTTTGTGTGATGCTACGTTAGCAGCATTATACCAAATACACTTAGGATTGCTACGGAAATAACGCTCCAATTCTTTGTATTTGAATACACAAATCGGACGGTCAAAACCTAAAGTTGTTTGGTCAGCTGGAATGATTAATTTCAACGTAAGAATATCAAAATATTGACGAGAACGTTGTTTGTCAAAAATCCAATCTTCTTTCAACTCTAAGGTTGTCAATTGTGTCGGAAAAATCTCTACACCAGCACCTGGGTCAACTGCTGCCGCAGGAGCAGCACCGCCAGCCGCAGGTTTTGCAGCACCGCCGCTATCTCCACCCCAACCATCGTCTCCGCCTGATGAGAAACCAGCAGCTTTTTCTTCTTCAGATAAACCACCGCCTTCGCCTTTCAGCATCAAACGCTCCATAAATTGGTCGAGTGTAAGCTTTGTTGTCAAAGAATCATTGTCATAGGCTTCAATCAAACCAGCTTTTACGGCATCAATCAAGTGTCTTGTAATTTCACTTCCTTTCGAGAAAAGCGGTTGATTTTGCTTTTCTTTCAAGTCAATTCTTCGCCACAAAGTTGTTTTATACATAACATTTTCCTCATGTATAGGGCGAAGCGATAGCGGATTCAAATAATTATTTGACTTTTCTTGAGCTACTGCAAACTGGCTGATAATCAATGAGATACCAAAAGCCAAGCCTTGTAATTTCTTCATAATTCTGACAATTATTTTGTTATTAATTCAATGGCACAGTGAAAATAATTTCTCCAACATCTACTGTTTCCACTTCTCCTTTAAAATTTCTACGTTCTACACGTTTTACTACTATTACATAACGGTCACCTGCTTGTGCTTGTTGTGCAAGGTTCGAAACATTTGCAGTATTGCCACTAAATGGGCCTCCTCCTACTCTTCTTGAACCACGAGCCAAGTTAACTTCAAATTCTGCTACTCTAAATGCAGCATCTTCTGGGTTAGTTGATTTGAATGATTCGTCAGCTATTGCACCGATATTTATTGTTCTTAAACCAGTTGCCGAAGCTCCTCTACGCTCATCAATTCCAAGTAATTTAATCGTTGGTTTAGGCACACGACGAACTGGGAAGTTAAATGTTTGAAGTGTAATTCCTCCATTCACAACATTCATCGAAGTCTTAGCTGAATTTGGTACAATCGTTACTTTACCACCTTCACCTGGAATAAATTCTGCACCAGAACCACTAAATGATGGGCTATACAATGCACCTAAACCTGGTGAATAGGTAGCTAAACGGTTAGCACACTTAAAGTATAACGCTGGCATTGAGGCTGTTTCGATTTGAACCGATGGCTTCAATACTGTATATGTTTCTTCTTTTTCAACTGACTTCATTGTTCCGTCTGGTGAAGGATAAGAAACAGTAGCTTTGTATGAACGCTTCAACTGTCCATTTTTATCAAAATCGCCACCTGATGCAGTGATTTCGTATAGACCTTTACCGTCTTTCACTGGTAAAGCCGAACCGTTGATACTGATTCTTGGTGTAATTGATTTAGAATACGCTCCGATTGCTACCTCAGCTTTGTATTTCTGACCAGCAACTACCGAACGAGAATCTGGAATAACCACCGCAAAGATTTCATCAAACTTGATTTCTTTGATACCCACTTGGCTGGCCAAATATTCTAAAACTTCACCTTCTAAACGACGAACTTCCGATTGTTTCTGACTTAAAACCGCCAATGCTGCTGGCACAGGAGTTTGGGCAAAATACAATTCTGTAAAGTCTTTACTTTTAGTGATATTATCAGTTTTAGCTAAAGCTGGGTCCTGAGCTGCATCAACTGCTAACTCAGGAAATTTGGTATTGGGTGCCGCAAATTTTTGTAATTGAACAGCAAAATCATTCAATTTCTTTTTCAATTCATATCCTTTACCATTTTTTGCATCACCAACCATCAAGATGGCTACTTTTTCTTCTTCCGAAGGGTTTTTCACACCACCAGTTTCAGCATCAAGTCCACCGCCAGCATTGACGATTTCCTGCTTCAACCCACTGATATAATTATCCATTTCGGTTGTAACTTTTCTTACTTCAACAGCTTTTTGAAGTACATCGGCATATTGAGCTCCACCTGGTTTCTCCCTGATTTCTTTCTCAATTGCCTTTACTGATTTCTCGTTATTGCCATTAGCAGCAGAGTTGGCTCTTTCCAAACTATTATTCAAAAGCTGAAATTTTTGTAAGAGAGCGTTACTTACTTGGAGTGCTAACATTGCCGTCAGAACGAGATACATCATGTTTATCATCTTCTGACGTGGCGACTCTTTTCCACCTGCCATATATTCTATATATTATACAGTTAGTAAATATTTTTTTAATTAAGAATGTAAAATGTAGAATTAAGAATGAATGTATAATATAACTCATCATTCAGAACTCAACACTCTAAACTATTTTAGTTTCCTTTCATTGCCGACAACATACTTCCGTAAACGTTGTTCAACGAAGTAAGGTTGTTTGTCAATTTCGACATTTCAGTTTTGAATTGTTGAGCTTCTTTCGAGGCATCTGACATATCTTGCATTGCAGTTGTCAAATTACCGTAGAAAGCGTTCATTGCTTTCAAATGCTTATTAGTATCTTGTAATTCAAGTTCGTAAACAGCATTCAAAGCACCCATGTTTTGAGTAATCTTTGTAAATTGTGAACGGTATTCTTGAGCATCTTTAGTTGCATCAGCCATGCTATTCATTGCATTTACAGCAGTGCCATAAGCAGCATTCATAGCTGTTACTTGACCCGAAGCGGTTTTTACGTTTTTAGCATAATCGCTTGTTGCTACGGTTGCATCTGTCAAATCTGACATTTTAGCAACTTGGCCAGTAAGACTTTGGATACCTGTTTTCAAACCATCAAAAATATCTGGAGAAATCTTAGCATTAGCAAGCATATCATCCATTTTGGCAGTTAAACCAGCACCTTGCGATGGAGTGGTACTTCTTTTTGGGAGTTCTCCTTGAAAATCCTCAGCTAATTCTGGGTAAACCTTTTCCCACTGATATTCATTATCTGGACGAAGGAATGATTGGAAAGCATAAATTAAGAAAATGGCAGCTTCTGTGCCTAAACCAATAGGTAACATAAAATTTGCCCAGTCGTAGTGCATAATTTTACCTAATGCACCCAAAATTACAACTGATGCTCCTGCTCCATAGAAAAACGGAATAATTTTGTCCCAAAATAAACTTTTACCGTTGTTATTTGCTGCCATGTGTTTAAAAAAGTTAAGAATTAAGCTTTAATTTAAAAGGGAATTTATTTTTTAATTTTGAATCTACTTTCATTTAAACATAATAAATGCGAAGTATAAATCGAAATATTCATGTAGAATACTTCAGCATATACTTCGCAATTATTTTTGATATTATTCTCTTCCTGGAACACTTCCCAAACGGTCCATCACACATCGGAAACCGATATAAGAGCGGCGTTCGTTACGGAACTCATAAGTTCGAGTACCCGTTTCGAGGAAGTAGGCTACGTCTTTCCAAGAACCACCTTTGATAATTTTACGAGGCTCGTTTTCATCGTTATACACAGGGTTCAAATCCCATGTAACTGGCATATATGACTCAGCATAAGCATCTTGACACCATTCGGCCACGTTTCCAGCCATGTTATACAAGCCATAATCGTTTGGGTTGAAAGCATTTGATGGAGCTGTGTAAGGGTATCCATCGGCACGATAATTTCCTCTGTATGGCTTAAAGTTTGCTAAGAAACAGCCTTTACCATTGGCTACATAAGGGTTACCCCAAGGATATTTTGCTCCTTCTTTGCCACCACGTGCTGCCCATTCCCATTCAGCTTCTGAAGGCAAACGATAGCGTGGAGATTTGAATAAATTCTTCTGGGCTCTGTTGTCGTTCAATAATTTTGTACGCCATTTACAGAAATATACTGCGGCATCCCAGCTAATACCCACTACCGGATACATATCAAAAGCAGGTGACGAATAATAATATTCAGTCATTTGGTCGCCATTATGATAAGTAAAATCTTTACTCCAAACCGAAGTATCAGGATAAAGTGTTGACATGATAAATTCTTCACCCAAAACAGAAACCGAGTCAGTCATCATTGAATTCATAAACTGACGGTACTCGTGGTTAGTAACTTCTGTGTCATCCATGTAAAACGGAACGATGGTTACACGCTTATTCATTGAGATACGAGCCGACATTACGTCTTCATCGGCTTGTCCCATCATTAACGACCCAGAGGGTATTAGCACCATTCCATGAGGAGCGGTTTGCTTGTAGCCCTTACGAGAGGTTGCCATGATTTCACCATCACGGATTCCATCCATGCCAATGTCTTTGCCTCCACTTTTACTGCTCTTCTTTCCTCCAATCCCCATTTTACTCAAGGGGCTTTTAGAACCGCAACTCTGCATCATTACGATTGGGGCAATCACTAACAGACTTTTCAAAAAGGTACTTAATATTCTCTTGTTCATAGCTGAAAACAAGTTGGTTATCTATTTTTTTTGGTATTGATACTTTCGATAATATAGAAACGTGACTTCCGAAATTAATATTGCATTAGCCCGCAAAGTTATGAAAAAAAATAAGTTTTTCCGATAGCTATCAAATGATAAAGCAATTATTAAGCCAAATTATCTATTTAAAGGTCTTGGATAGCACTATTCAAGCAATTTCCAATCAGTTAGAGTAAAACCATAACTTTTTGATAATGTTAATAAGATGAGCGGAGAAAATAGCAATTTTATTATTAAGCGGCACAAATTATGCCAAAATCAGATTTTAAGGTATTTTTTGAAATAAAAACGAGCAGTTATTTCAAATTTTCTTTGGTAAATATTTGTCAAAAAGGACTTTTAATATCTATATCTCGGTGTACGAACGATTGACTTTTTTCCTGCTCTTAAAGCCGCTAACGAATAACTTAAGAGTACTTCATGAGATAGCGGACTTTTAGCATTTTTACCTCCAATTATTACATCAACTGCATAACCGATTCTTATACTTCCTCCTAAAATATTTGCTCCTACAAGTCCCGAAACGGCATCGCCTGTACGGTAACTTGCTCCTACCCAATAACGACTATCGTAAGTTGCTATGGCACCCGCTTCGGCCGAAATTGTACTCAAATCTGATTTTATTATTAACATCGGACTCACATCAACTGTATATGAAACCCCAATTAACACGCTACCAGTAAGATATGCACTGCGTTTAAGGGTGTTTGTGGCATTATCAGTTCCGAGTCCAAAAGTTGGTTGATTGATGTGATTCATTGACAAACCAATGTTGTAAGATGGATTGTTTAGGTAAACCCCTGCTCCAACATCAATGGCAGACTGGCTAAAACGCCCAGTTGCCAAAAGCGGGTCGCCATCATCTTTCGGACGCAAACGGCCGTAGTCGATTCCTCTTGCAAAATACCCTCCACTTACACCTATGCCCAGTTGGCTATTGCCAAGTGGCATTTGATAAGCATACGATAATTTAAAATCTTGTTGTGTACTTGCACCTATTTTGTCATTGACAAATGTTATACCTACGCCACCCTTAATCATTTTGAGTGGAATATTCGCCGAAATTACTTGTGTAACTGGAGCTCCTCCGTCATCAAAAGTACTTTGATAACCTTGATATTGTGTGCGATAAATTGCCTGAAAACGAGTGACGTTTTCAGAACCAGCCGTAGCAGGATTCAGAAATAACTGATTGTATATGTAGTGCGTAAACTGTGCATCTTGCTGAGCATGAGCTGTAAAAGATGCTATCAATAAAACTATATAATAAATCTTTCTCATAGTGGGCTAAAATAGTCGATGGTCAATAGACGAGAATTGATCATATTTTGGCTGCAAAAGCAACACATTTTTTATATCGTTCTCTTTCTAAAGGCAATTTAATTAATTATTTGTATTCCTAACACCATAACGAAAAAAAATAGGCTAAACTTGTGGTTTAGCCTATTAACTTATTTTTATTATATATTGTTTGCCTTTTTTATGTAGAGTTCTAAAGCTCCTGTCATTGAAGGTGCATTGGGTAGCGGTGCTTCAATATCAAGAATAAACCCTGCATCTCGGATAGCCTTGGCGGTTGTTGGACCAAAAGCTGCCAAGCGAGTATTATTTTGTTTCCAATCTGGAAAGTTAGAATTCAATGAAGTAATTCCAGATGGGCTATAAAAACATATAATATCGTAGAAGACTTCCGTAAGATCTGATAAATCTGATGGAACAGTTTCATACATGATCGCTTCTGTGAGATGCAGATCATTACGGTTCATCAAATTTGGAATATCATTACTACGAATATTTGAGCATGGGAATAAGAATTTCTCTCCTTTGTGCTTCAAGATCAATGCTTCTAAGTCGGCAGCAGTTTTCTGACCTACAAAAATCTTACGTTTTCTGATAACGATATATTTCTGTAAATAATTAGCCGTTTGCTCTGAAATACAGAAGTATTTCATATCTATCGGAATCTCGATTCTAAGTTCTTTAGCAATACGGAAGAAATTATCTACTGCATTTCGGCTGGTTAGAATAATGGCCGTGTGTGCTAAAATATCAACTTTTTGGCGACGAAAATCACGGTGGTCTAAGCCTTTTACCTCAATAAAAGAACGAAAGTCCACCTTTAAATTAAACTTTTTGGCCAACTCAAAATATGGAGACTTCTCGTCGGTCGGTCTCGCTTGTGTTACCAAAATACTCTCCACTTTACGGAGGCGGTCCTGAGTTATTTTTTCTGTTACTTCACTCATCCAAATTGCGGGTTTTCAAGTACAAAATTTTATTTGGTTTCTTAAAATGATGACAAACAAAAAGACATCATTACATGGCAAACCTTATGCCGAGAATAACAGGCAATATTTCCACGATACAAAGGTACGAAATTAAATAGAGACTTTGTATAGGAATACTACGAATTATGGTAAAATATAGAATGAAAAATCTAATCAAATAAAATGCTACGATTGGTGTAAATAGATACACTTGCCAATTAAAATCATGCGGGAAGTAACCCATAAAGAGTACTAATAGCACTAAAACTAAAGCTGAATAGAAAAGACTTGATGCTTGAATTATCTTGAAATAATGCAAATCGACTACTTTTTCGAGGTTGAATAATTGCCCAACCAACCCAATAAAAAAGTATTTCATAACCATGATTACAAACACCGCCAAACTAATTCGGAAATAGTTTGAAAGTAAAACTCCGAGCGTATCACCTTCTTGCAAAATGGCTCTTCCTCCAAAAACGTGGATTCCTTTGCTTTGCAAAAGCATATAAAATAAGCTGATTATTAAGCTCAAAAGAATGATAAACATCACATTCATTCGATTGAGGGGTTTGTTTATCAGAAACGATTGCTCTCGAACGAAAGTGTTGAACAAATCTTTGAAATTGAAGTACCGCTGAAATGCTCTAATATATGAGTTCGATAAATATGAAAAGAACACCAAAATAAACATCGATACCAGCACTATGTAGTTTCGGTAAGGCGTAGGCGTGCGTGGTTTTGCCGTTATACCTGACTCAGCCAATACGATTGGCTTTTGGTTCAACGAGCGTTTATAGCCCAACATCAGTTTTTTATCTTCGATATTGTTTGAGCCATAAAGCGTAATGTAGATTGTTGGTTGCTCGTAAGCTCTGTAAAGACTATCGACACTCAATACAATCCATTTACCGACTGGAATCTTCTGGCGAAGTGAGCCATTGATAAACAAGAAATTATCAGCTTTTTGGGCGTAAACCAAAATATTATAGCCTCTATTGCTCTGAATATCGCAAAAAACTGTGTGCGAAGGATATCCCAAATGCTGCTCCGAAATATACGGAATGTAAGCTTTCATTCGGTCGCTATACACTTGCCAATCATCGTGGTAATCGTGTACCAAGAAGTATTGATCGTTTGGGCCAACGGTAGTGGCAAACGACTTTGACGATAGGATTAGCAAAAGTATGTAAAGAATCTTCTTCAACGGCCTGCTTTAATTTTTTTGCAAAATTAAGCAAAAAAGGTCAGACTTGTTGAGTCTGACCTTTTGTTTTTATATTTTGACTGAAAAGATTTGTATGATTATTGAGTATGATTACTCAAATTTAAGCTCAATGTTTACTAAATCTTATCGAATCATCAATTTAAAATTAAGCTTTTCCGAGAGCTTTCAACATCGTTGCACCAATGTCGGCTGGAGATGCTACCACAAAGATTCCGCATTCTTGCATGATTTTCATCTTAGCTGCAGCAGTATCATCAGCACCACCGATGATTGCACCTGCGTGACCCATACGGCGACCTTTCGGAGCTGTTTGACCAGCAATGAAACCAACAACTGGTTTTGTGCCATTTTCTTTGATCCAACGAGCGGCTTCAGCTTCCATGCCACCACCAATTTCACCAATCATTACGATACCTTCTGTTTCTGGATCATTCATCAATAACTCAACTGCCTCTTTGGTTGTTGTTCCGATGATTGGGTCACCACCAATACCGATAGCGGTTGTTTGACCAAGACCTACTTTTGATAATTGGTCAACGGCTTCGTAAGTTAAAGTACCTGATTTAGAAACTACACCGATTGTGCCTTTTTTGAAAATAAAGCCTGGCATGATACCTACTTTACACTCTTCAGCTGTAATGATACCTGGACAGTTTGGCCCGATTAAAGTAACGTTTTTACCTTGAATATAAGACTTAGCCGTTACCATGTCTTTTGTCGGAATACCTTCTGTAATACAAACGATTACTTTAATACCCGCATCGGCTGCTTCCATGATTGCATCGGCTGCAAACGCTGGTGGTACGAAAATAATTGAGACATCAGCACCTGTGCTAACTACTGCTTGTTCTACAGTATTGAAAACAGGGCGGTCAAGGTGCAATTGTCCACCTTTTCCTGGCGTTACACCACCAACGACATTTGTGCCGTATTCAATCATTTGACCCGCATGGAAAGTACCTTCCGAGCCAGTAAAACCTTGTACGATTACTTTGGAGTTTTTATTTACAAGAACGCTCATTATTTTCGTGTATTTTGAATTTTACGTAAAAGTAGTTTGAAATGAGAAAAGTACAAAATGAAATTGTTAATTATCAATCATCAATTAGCAATTAATACCATAAATAACTTATAATCAACAATTTACAACAAAATTAATTTTTGCTAAAATTTTATAGTTCTTTGAAAATTTTAAAAGCATAATTATTTTTTTGTGCCAAAATATTCTTCCTTGTGCTATTTATTTATTTTTCTGTCGTGTGCCTAAAATATTTACTGTGCAATTATTGTGTTTTTAGACAATTTTATATCAAAAATGCTCAATAAACTACCCAATAGTTAAATAGTCATACTATTTTTATAATTTTTAGAGAATTATATAAAAAAAACGGAACGGATTTTGCTTGTGTTTTATAGGACAATTTTCCTAATAATTCATTTATGAGAACTAAAAAATACTACATCGGTGTCTCTATGCTCTTAATAGCATCAGGTCTTTCAAGTTGTTTCCCCAAAGTTGAAACAACGAATCCAATAACTGTTACAAAATCAAAAATGGAGGAACTAAATATTTCCGCCACGTTCGATTTTAAAACAACTAAAGAGGTTAAATTTGATATTGGGACTTTTGATAATTTAGATAAACCCATGAAAGGTGTGCTCATTTCGATATATAGCTATCCTGAAGATAAATTATTATTGAAAGGCATTTCTTCGGCATCGGGTTTATTACAAATCAATCAAGCTATTCCGAGTTATGTCAAACAAGTGGCTGTAAGACCAAACCGTATTGGCTTACCAAATGAATTTATAGTTAATGTAAGTAATAATACAGTAAAAGCTATTTTTGGAGGCAAAAATCAAACTACTCCAAACATGCTTAGAGTAGTTAATGACGATGAAGCTGTAGATACAAAAAAACTTAGAGAGACAAATACATTATCCTATAATATAAAAACCTTAGGTACGTGGTCGAAGATGGGTTTACCTAATTATCTTGAGGCTAATCGAGACGACATTTCTGGTGAATTCTTGGCAAATATTGATGCCAGTGTACCAGAAAGGTCGCCCGTTACGATAGAAAACCCTGGCTTTTTGAAATCGACCAATAAAAATACTTTGACCATAACTGAACTGGCTGATGTTTGGATTACCTTCGTGCATGAAGGTGCTGGTTGGACTAACACTCTTGGTTTTTATACTTTTGATTTAAATAAACCACCAACGAAAACCTCTGATATTTCGGCCATAACGATTGTTTTTCCAAATGTTTCGTACAGTGGTAGTGGTGGCAGTCTAACGTCAGGAGACAAAGTAAAAATAGGTCGATTTCCAGCAAATACAGGTATTGGATTTGTATTGTTTGCTAATGGTTTTAATAACTCAACAGGTAATGTTAGTGATGGCAGTTATGCTCATTTTAGTCATGATATTTTAAATATCGAATCGAAAGCCGACCTTAAACGTCATTTAATTGTCCTAAACGACCCTACTACAAACCGCCTACTTTTAGCTTTTGAAGATGTTGACCGTGCAAGTCCAAGTTGTGACCAAGATTTCAACGATGCGATTTTCTTTGCTACATCAAATCCAGTAAGAGCAATTAACAGAGAAGATATTCCAGTGGTTATTAATAACAAAGATAGTGATGGTGACGGGCTAAGTGATAACAATGATGAATATCCAACCGATATCAATAAAGCAGTAAATAACTATACTCCATCAAAAAGTACGTATAGCTCACTTGCTTATGAAGACTTGTGGCCATTCAAAGGAGATTACGACATGAATGATATGGTTGTAAATTATCAATTTCAAGAGGTCCTAAACACAGCGAATCAAGTTGTAGAGATAAATGCTAAAGTATATGTAAAAGTAATATTGGCAAATATTTTGAGCGGTTGGGGTTTTCAGCTACCTATTCCTACTTCTTCGGTTAAAAGTGTTACGGGACAATCGCTTCGTTATAATGTTATTTCTAATGGAAGTAATGGCACGGAAAATGGCCAAGATTTTGCAACAATCATTGCTTTTGATAATGGACCCGATCAATACAATGCGATCAAAACTGATACACTTAATTTGAAAATTGTACTTAACACACCTGTTAATAAATCACTTTTAGGTACTGCTCCTTATAATCCATTTATTTTTCAGAGAAACTCACGTGGCAATGAAGTGCATCTAATGAATCAAGCTCCTACACAAAAAGCCAGTAAAAGTCTTTTAGGCACGGGCGATGACCGCTCAAATTCATCTTCAAGTATTTTTTATAAAAGCGAAGCTCGTTTACCGTGGGCTATAAATATTCCTGAGAACTTTAATCATCCTTTAGAAGGACAACCTATACTTGATGGCTATCTTTTCTTTAAAAATTGGGTTGAAAGTGAAGGAGTTAGTTATCCTGATTGGTACTTAGATAAAACCGGGTACAGAGACCCAAGTAAATTATCGAATATTAAATAATTAACTTGTTCTGTTAAAAATAATTACCAATCCTTAGATTTTTAAAACTGAGGATTGGTAGTTATTATGGATTATTTTCCTGACAATGATTAGCAAACTTCAAGGTTAAACTTCTTGTATTTAGTTGTATAATAGATACAACCATTTTATTGCATTGACAAGCTCGGTTTTTAGAAATTATTTCATTTTTTTTGGCAAACTCAAAACTGCATCAAATGCTGGTTTAGGTTGTTTATTTCTATCCCAAAGTAATGGGTAGTTGGTGCGTCTTGGTATCGGATAATCATTTTTCCATGACATACTATCGTGGATTCCCCACATCGTTACTCTATCTATTTTATCACGTTTTTTGTAGAAAATTTCGAATAATTGAGCATAACGATTGGCCAATTGGGTTTGAACGTCTGCGGGTAAACCTTTACTGTATGGATCAAGAAATTCCTTAAATTCTTCGTTCTGAAATTGTTTTTCACTCATTCCTTGCCCAATTACCTGTCCTTCTTTTGTTAGCGGTAATACGTCAACATCCAACTCAGTAATCATTACTTTTACACCCAAAGCGGCATAAGCTTCAATGGCAGCCTCGATGTATTCGGTTTTTGGATAATTTAGTCCCCAATGGCCTTGAATACCGATTCCATCAACTTTAATACCTTCTTTTTGAAGCATTTTTACCATTCTCACAATTCCGTCACGTTTGGTTGGTCGCCACGCATTAAAATCATTGTAGTATAGTTCGGTATTTGGTGCATATTCAGCTGCATATTTAAAGGCCAATTTTACCAGTTCATCTCCACTTCCTACGCCTTTTACCCACGTGGTTTGGCGATAATTTCCATCATCATCAATTACTTCATTCACCACATCCCACGCATTCACTTTACCTGCATACCTACCTGCAATCGTTTTAATATGTTCACGCAAACGCTCTTTTACTTCTTCTTTTGTTTTAGGTTTTCCATCTTCGTTCTGAAAAAACCATGCAGGCGTTTGGTTGTGCCAGACGAGCGTATGACCAACGATAAACATATTGTTTTTCTTGCCAAACTCTACAAACGCATCAGCAGCTTCATAATTAAAAACACCTGGTTTTGGATTGATACGTTCGGCCTTCATAGAGTTTTCAATCGTAATGGTATTGAATTGTTTTACAACAATATCCTGCAAGGCTTTTTCTCGCCCCGAGACAATACCCTCATTTACTGCAACTCCCATCTTGAAAGCATCTTTATAGGCATCTTTGAGAGTCTGTGCCAAGCAATAATTTGATAGTAAGATTAAAATTGAATAGCGGAATGTACGTTTAATAGAAATCATTAGTATATGGTTGAATTTTGGTTTTAAAGATAAAGCAAAAAGCAGAATTAAACAATTCGAGAGCTTTGATAGTTGAAAATCATATCTCAAACTAAATCTTTAAATCTATGAAAAAGGACTCGTTTGCTATTTATCTCACTACGCTTTTCTTGCTGGTTTATTGCTTATTTATTGTTTTTGAAATGCCTTATCCGTTTATAATGGCAATTTTTCTTGTGCTACATATTATGGTCATTTGGATGGTCTATGCCATACTGAAAAGTAAAGATGAACCCAAAGTTACTTTTGAAGAAAAGTTTTATTTGGATGCTCCTTTTAAGCCAACAATTGTAAAGAAATAAATAAAAAATCCACTCTCTCGTAAGAGTTTGTGGATTTTTTATTGCTGCCTTCGACTTCGCTCAAGCATCACAAATTCGTTTTAACTTAATTGGGATTTGCATATAGTATTTTTATCATTAATCACTGTAAGGTATTTCCCAATTAAAATTTTCAAGCTCTGTAACGCTAAATCTTTGTTTACTTAAACAATTTTTTGTGTCCATAATTAAATCAAATTGCTCTTTTGGGGTTTTATCAAACAATAAATTAGCATCATATATGTAGAAACGTACTTTCTTGTCTGGGCTTGCTTCAAAAATATATTCCCATGTTTGATTCCGAGCCAATAAATTTTTAGATGAATTGGGTAAAATATTTACTCCGTAACTATATTTATTTAACTCATCAGTCTTAGAATAATACACAACAATTTCCTTTGAAGAATTATTCTTGACTTTCAGCTTATTATCAGAACAAGTAAAGCAGAAAAAGCAAAGCAGAAGCCAAAGATATGAGGGTCGAAATTTCATCTTTTTGAATATTTAGGAGAGCAAAATAACAAAAAACCCCCAAACTCTTACGAGAATGGGGATTTTCTTTTGCTGCCTTCGACTTCGCTCAAGCAACACGACTTGACAATAATTAGGCTGGTTCTTCAACCAATTCTACTGTTTTTTTCTTGCGGAACCATTTGTCACGTACACGCTCATTGATGTAGTACAAACACGGCACGATAACCAATGTAAGTACGGTTGAGAAACTCAACCCAAAAATGATTGTCCATGCCAAAATTCCCCAGAAAACGGCACTATCTCCGCCAAAAAACAAGTGTGGATTTAGTTCGGTAAACATCGTCACGAAATCGAGACTCACGCCAAATGCTAAAGGCACAAGACCCAAGATAGCCGCCGATGCGGTCAATAATACAGGAGTCAGACGTACACCACCTGCTTCTACAATCGCTTCTTTGAGGGCGTATCCCCTACTACGTAATTCGTCGGTGAACTCAATGAGCAAAATACCGTTTTTCACCACAATACCTGCCAATGCAATAATACCAACACCCGACATAATTACTGAGAAGGTCATTCCGAAGGCCATAAAGCCCAAGAATACCCCAATAAATGAAAGGAGAATTGTAACAAAAATGATAACTGGCTTAATAACCGAGTTGAATTGAGTAGCCAAAATCAAGTAAATCAATAAAACGGCTGCACCTAAAGCACCTGCCAAGAACATTCCTGTTTCGGCTTGTTCTTCTTGCTCTCCACCCATTTTCACGATGTAGCCACTCGGAATCTCCATTCTATCAATTACTTTGTCTTGAATCTCAGCAACGATTTCGTTCGCATTATAGCCATTCAAAACCTCCGAACCAAGTGTAATGATACGCTGTTGGTTTTTGCGGTTGATTTGACTAAAAGTGGTCGAATAACTCACTTTTGCTACCGAATTTAATGGTACTTGACGCAAAATTCCGCCCAAATTCATATCTCGATAGGTAATATTCAAGCTCAATAATTTTTCAATCTGATTGCGGTCATCGGCTTTTAATCTTAGTTGAATCGGATATTCGTCTTTATCATCTCTGTATTTCGAGATTTCTGCTCCAAACAAGGCCGTACGAATCGCCAAAGCAATTTGTGAGGTACTAATTCCCTCACGTTGAGCTTTTACTTTATCTACATCAATAATGATTTCGGGTTTATTCGTAATCAAATCCGATTTTAACTCTTCAATTCCTTGAATTCCAGCGGCCGAGATACGCTTACGCACATCTTTTTCTATTGAAATCAATTTATCAAAATCATCACCCGAAATTTCTACTGAAATTGGTTTTCCAGTTGGAGGACCGTTGTTTTCTCTTTGTACCGAAATTTCACTTCCTGGAATTCCTTGAATTTCATTTCTCATTTCTTCCAAAAGTTTGGCTGATGAAGTTTCACCACGGAATTCTTTTTTCACAAACGCAACCGTAACTTTCGATTTCTGAGGCGTTGCAGAGCGGTCAGGATTGAATGGATCACCTGCGTTTTTACCCACGTTTGAAATAACTGAGTTTATGGCACCTTCAGCTTTATTTCTTTTGATTACTGCAAAAACCTTGCTTTCGATAACCTTTGTCACTGAGTCAGTCACACGGGCGTCTGTTCCAACTGGCATTACGTTATACACATAAATATAGTCAGGCTCGCCACTTGGGAAGAAAATAACTTTTGGTTTTACGATTCCCAATAATACGAATGTAAGAATTAATAAAACGAACATACTCAGCACCGCAAAAACTGGACGATAGCCCGTAATTACCCAAGAAATCAGGTTGCGATACGCTTGCTTGAAACGAGGTAAAGCTCCATCTTGGAAAGGCAAGATAATCTTCGGCGTAAGAATAAAGTGGTTGAAAGCATACAATATAGCTGCCAATAGAACCAAGTTTCCAAGACCTACATTTATTAGATATGCAGGAAGAGCGATAACTCCCATGATAATCATTGGGCGACGAATGGCCTTGAAACTTGTATCCTCATGGTCACCTTCTTCGTGGCGTTTCATGAATGAAATCGCAAAAACTGGGTTGATTACATAAGCGACAATCAACGAAGCCAAAAGCGTATAAATCAAGGTGATTGGCAAGTATTTCATAAACTCACCAACAATTCCTGGCCAAAATAATAGCGGGAAAAACGGAGCAATGGTAGTGAGTGTTCCTGATAACACAGGCAAGAAAACCTCCGATGCTGCCAAAGCAACCGCTTCTTTAATGCTAAGATTTTTGAATCTATTAAACAAACGGTGGGCATTTTCGATAACCACAATGGCATCATCAACCACGATACCGAGGCCAAGCAAGAAAGCAAAAAGTACGATTGTGTTGAGCGTAAAGCCAGAGAACCAAAGCGGGATAAAAGCGATTAGAGCCGAAAGTGGCACCGAAAGACCCACAAAAATGGCATCACGTACACCCATAAAAAACATCAAAACGATTACCACAAAGATAAAACCTAAGACAACTGTATTTACTAAGTCCGCAATTTCGCTCTTTACACGCTCTGAAGTATCGGCGGTTACTCTTACTTCTAAACCTTGTGGAAAACGGTCTTCACGATATTTTTCGAGTAATAGTTCGATACGTTCCGAAACCGCAATTACGTTTGCACCTGCACGCTTCACAACGTTAAGCGTAACGGCCGATTTTCCATCTAAACGAGCAAAATCTTGTTGTTCTTCGTTGCTATCTCGCACATCAGCCACATCTCCTAAGCGAACCGTTGCACCTGTCGAGCTACGAATTTGTAAGTCTTGAATTTGTTGAACACCACTAAATTCTCCCTTCACACGAATTGTACGACGTACGTTATCAACGTTCAATTCTCCACCCGAAATATTGATATTTTCACCTTGAACCGCACTCTGCACATCATAAAAACTCAAACCTGCCGCTTGCATTTTATACAAATCAAGGTTTATCTGAATCTCACGTTTCAAAGTACCCACAATATCAACCTTCGTAATTTCTGGATAGGATTCAATCTCATCTTGTAGTTGTTCGGCGTATCCTTTAAGTTTTTCGAGTGGGAAATTTCCAACTAAGTTGATATTCATAATCGGAAACTCCGAGAAGTTTACATCTTGGGCAGTTGGGCCGCTATCGAGTTTTTGTGGTAAATCACGCTTGGCTTTATCAACCGCATCACGCACTTTTTGAAGAGCCGCCTCAACTTTTACATCTGGGTTAAACTCTACCAAAATCACCGAAACGTCTTGCAAAGCATTCGATTTAATGCGTTTTACGCCTGAAATTGTCTTTAATTGTTTCTCGATTGGTTTATTGATTACATTCTCGATGTCGGAAGGTGTAGTTCCGAAATAAATCGTTTGAACGTAAATTTGTGGTACTTTAATATCAGGAAACTGCTCTTTTGGAAGGTTGAAATAAATTCCTAAACCTGCCATAAAAATCATGACCGTAAAAATATAGACCGTCGTTTGGTTATTGCCTAACCAGCGAACGAGGTTGTAGATTGACCCACTTCCGTGAGGTAAATCTTGTTCATGTAAATTATCTTTTTCCATTTAGTGTAATGTTTTTAGATTCCAATATTTTCCGCCGTGCGACGGCGGCCGACTCTCGGTCGCTCCTTTTCAATTTAATTGAAGGTTAACAATTGCAGATTGGCGATTTTTAATTTTAAAATACAATCTAAAATCTTCAATTATTAATCTTCAATTTCTATGACTAATACGGTCTTTACTTAAATAAAGGAGGTAAGATGGCTTTTTTTAATAATTAACAGCCTGTCCGTCAACTAAATCTTGGTAACCTTGCGTAATGAGCATATCGCCCGACTGCAAGCCCGATGTAATTTCGATGTCACCGTTATAAGTTACGCCCGTTGTTACTTTACGGCTACGTGCTACTTTCTTTGCACCTTCGGTTACGGCTACGTAAACAATATCGCCCAGCTCAGTGTGCTGAATATAGTTTTGGTTAATGATAATCGCATTACCTTTCGCTTGGTCATTGATATTCATTACGGCCGTCATGTTTGGTTTTAATTTAGGGTCGATTTTTGAAATCGAAGCCTCTACTGCAAATGTTCTTGAAGCAGGATTTACAGTTTGACCAACAAATGTCAATCTGGCGGTAGTTTCTTTACCTAAATCTGGAAATTTGATAGTTACAACATCACCTTGTTTGATTGTACTGGCATACGTATCAGCCACTTGAGCTACAACTTTGAGGTTTTCAGAGTTTACAATTCTCACGATTCCGAGACCTGGAGCAGCCATTTCGCCCGCTCTCATACGAACCTCGTCAACAAAACCACTCAACGGAGCAATTACTTTGGTCATGGCTGTTTGTGTTTGGAGCGTAGCCAAACGTTTTTCGAGAGCCTCAACATTAGCTTTTGCTTGAATGTATTGAATCTCTGTACCAATTTTTTGGTCCCAAAGCGATTTTTGTTTTTCGTAGAAAACCTTTGCTGTACCCAATTGCACATCAATTTCTTGAATTGATTGTTTCAAAACTGAATTATCAATTGTAGCAATTACTTGACCTTGTTTTACAAAATCTCCTTCTTTTACATAAAGATTTGTGATAGCTCCACCCATTTGTGGAGAAACAAAAAGATTGTTTTTTGCATCAACACGACCCTGAATCTCTACAAAGTGTTTGAAAGTCTGCGTTGCAATCGGTGAAACAGTTACAGAAATCACCTTCTCAACTTCTTTCTTTGGGTCAAGAATATCAAGTTCGGCTTGAAGTTTTTTGATACTTGCAGCAATTGATTTTTCGTCTGCTTGAAGTTTAGCGAGTTCTGCTCTTTTTTCTGATACTTTATCTCCGCCTCCTTTCGAGCAAGAAGCCAAAATAATAACTGTCGATAAGATATATAATGTATTTTTCATATTAAAATTAATGAATGAGTGAATGAATGTTAGAATGAGAGAATGTATAAAATCAATTCTACAATTTTCTCACTGGTTTACTCCGCCAATAGTTTACCCATCGCTTTGTCTAAATCTACTTTTGCAATCAATAAATCATATAGTGCCGCAAAATAGTTGGTTTGTGCTTCTTTCAAAGATGATTCTGCATTAACAACCTCAATATTTGTTCCTGCTCCAGCTTGATATTTGATTTTTGAAACTCGCACTACTTCGGTAGCTAAATCCATGTTTGCTTTTTGAGATTTAAGCGTTTCTAAACCATTTTTCAAACTGATAATGCCTTGAGAAGCCTGTAATTCAAACGATTCACGTAATAACAAAGCACTTTGGTCGATTTTCGTCAAATTGATGTTTTGTTGTTGAATCTGAATCTTACGAAGACCACTATCGTAAATCGGAATCTGCACACCTAAACTCAACGCCGACGAACCAAACCAACGCTCGAAAGGATTGAAACGTGGGTTACTATGCCCAGCACCCAACGATCCACTAAAAAATACTTTTGGCAAAGCACCTTTCTGAATACGTTCAATATCAAGGGTTGTGAGTTTACGTTGCGTCATCAATGTTGAATATTCGATACGATTTCCGTAGTCAACTCCTTGATATTCTGGCAATTGCAAAAGATTTACATCGGTTTCTGAAAGCTTATCTTTCAACGAAATCGACTCTTGTTGCTTAATTCCCATCTGGAATTTCAACAAGCCATAAGATAACTGAATCAAATTCTGAACTTTAATTGTTTCTGTCACCAAATTATTGCGTTGCACTTGTAGGCGGTCAACGTCTAATTTTTCTACGAAACCTTTTTCGTTCATAATCTTGATTTCACGAAGAAGTGTATCTAAGCGGCTAATATTCAAGCCCAGAATTTTGCTTCTTTCTTCGGCCACTAAAACCGAATAATAGGCCTTCATTACATTTTCGGCAACTGCTACTTTCGAGCT
This sequence comes from Emticicia sp. W12TSBA100-4, assembly GCF_040253585.1. Taxonomy (NCBI): domain Bacteria; kingdom Pseudomonadati; phylum Bacteroidota; class Cytophagia; order Cytophagales; family Leadbetterellaceae; genus Emticicia; species Emticicia sp. W12TSBA100-4. The sequence continues at coordinate 17,916 of NZ_JBELAU010000004.1, read as the reverse complement.
TGTAACGGTGCGTTGAGCCAACTCACGATAAACTGGTGCTGCTTTTAAGCCAACCAACCAAGTTGCATCAAAAATCAATTGATTGACACCAACGCCTGCTTGTCCGCCCCATGGCACACCAAACTTAAATTTTACAACCTCACCTTCGGCAGCTTGTGGATTAAAGTTTTTTGCATCAACTAATTGTGTCGGAACAATCACATTGGCAGTGTACTGAAACTGACCGCTAACTTGTGGCATACCAGCAGCTTTTACCTGCTTGATGGTGTTTTCAGCTGAGTAGATTTCTAATTCGGCATTCTTTACAGTAAGGTGATTCTTTAAAGCATATTGAACGGCCTCTTTTAGTGTGAACGATTGCTGACTATACGCATTCGTCCCCACAATCAGAAAAAGTAATCCAAATGCCCTTCGGAGGAGTGTCGTTGCTCCCGTCCAGCGGAATGCCGCCCGTAGGTATTTTATTTTCATATTTGTGTATTGTTTTTAATGTAAGACTTTGGTTTGGTAGGTATTCTGTGTTTAAAATGGATGTTTAGTTATTGTCAGTATTTATATATTGTTCGTAAATTTTTAGGCCTTTTTCGGTCAAAACTCCTCGTAAAAAATGGTCGATAAAAGTTTTATGGATGTCAAACTGATTAAACTTATTATTCGGAAAAACACTTTGGTCGAAAGCAAAATCAATCTCTTCCATGCGAAGCTTCGACAAAATCTCAATATTAATTTCTGATCGGTAAAGCCCTTGTTTTACCCCTTCTTGCAGATTACGTCGGGTTATATCCAAAAAAATTGTTTGCTTGTGTTGCTGAAAAACCGCCCATGTTTTCGGATGATACTTTTTTAAGTCATAAATAATTACTGGATTAAAGGTAGCAGCATCCTTTTTTAAGACTTCAATCTCTTTCACTACTTCATGAATCGGATTTTCAGATTCTTCATAAATCCGCTCACAAACTCCTTGTTCATGATTCATTCTATTGGTAGCAACTTCATGCACGATTGCATCTTTATCTTCAAAGTGCATATAGATTGTCTTCTTCGAAATCCCAAGTTCAGAAGCAATCTCGTCCATCGTCACACTGCGAATCCCAAACTTCAAGAAAAGTTCTTCGGCAGCTTTTAATATACGTTCTTTAACTTCCATTCTTTCTCCTTAAAAATTACTTAGCTTCATTGGTATAAATGTTTTTATACTCTAAAAAACTTAGGAAACTTTCAAAAGGTTCAAAGTTTTTATAATTTTTTTTAGAAGACTTCTTTACTGATACAAATTTTAAAAATCAAACTAATATTCAGAAAACAAAGATGATGAAGCATTAAAATATGGGTATAAACCATTAAAATATAGGGATGAACATATTTATAAACCTAAAATAGTACCACTATTAATTGAAATAAGTTGATAAAAAATTGTACTTTTCAAATTCAGCATTTTGTCAATAAAATGTTATCCTTGATTTTGCGGAAATTTTGTCGATAAATTGTACTTTTGTAAACCTATCTATTCGTTCTGCTTTGCTGTACATTTTTAATACTCAAAAAGTCTTATTTAAAATTAGAGATATAGTTTTAGTACTATCCGAAATTTAAAAATGAGTACTAAAAAATTTACAAAAAACACTTACAAAAACCTAAATTTTTTAAGTCTAAATGAGTTTCTACAAAAAGTTTGTATTTCCATACCTCACTCGCTACGATGCCGAGAAAATTCATTATGTAGCGATGAACGCCCTCAAGACCGCCTGTGCGATTCCGCTCATGTCCAGTATTTTGAGATTATTTTTTGAAAAAAAAGACACTCGCCTCGAAAGAAAAGTTTTCGGTTTACGCTTCAAAAATCCAGTAGGTTTGGCAGCGGGTTTCGATAAAAATGGCGTTTGGACTGACCAACTTTCAAATCTCGGTTTTGGTTTTATTGAAATCGGAACAGTTACACCAAAGCCTCAGGCTGGCAATGACAAACCTCGTCTTTTCAGACTAAAACCAGACGAAGCACTCATCAACCGAATGGGTTTCAATAACGAAGGTTCAATCGAAGCAGCTAACAATCTACGAAAACGCAAATCAAAGGTGATTATCGGCGGAAACATTGGCAAAAATAAAGTCACCGAAAACGATGATGCCGTTTATGACTATCTCAAGGCCTTTAACGATTTATATCCTTATGTTGATTATTTTGTGGTAAACGTAAGCTCACCAAATACCCCAGGGCTGAGAGATTTACAGGAAAAAGAGCCACTGAAATATATTTTGAAAGTTTTAGAAAGAGATAACGGCCGAAAATCAAAACCAAAGCCAATTCTCTTGAAAATTGCCCCGGATTTGACCAACGAACAACTTGATGATGTGATAGAAATCGTCAAAGAAACTCGCACAGCGGGCGTAATTGCAACCAACACAACCATCAGCAGAGAAGGATTAGTATCTGATAAAGAGACAGTTAGCGAAATTGGAGCGGGTGGATTAAGTGGAAAACCATTGACAGACCGCTCAACTGAAGTAATCAGATATTTGTCAGAAAAATCGAATAAAGCATTTCCAATAATCGGAGTTGGCGGAATTTACACCGCCCAAGATGCTATTGATAAACTGAATGCGGGTGCATCGCTCGTACAGGTCTATTCGGGCTTTGTTTACGAAGGACCAAGCATTGCTAAAGAAATTTGCGAAGGAATTTTGAAAGAAATGCAAAAAAAATAATCAACTGATAATCAAGTATTTAGCTATCAAAAAGTGTTATTCTGAAAAAAGAATAACACTTTTTTTTATTTCTGTGAAACCTTTTATTATTTTTAATTGTATTATATGTATATACATACAATGTAAAAACATTATTAAAAATATTCATAAAATTTAAACTTTACAAAACAATGGCAACTTGGATTATTGACCCAACGCACTCAGAAGTAAACTTCAAAGTAAAACACTTAATGATTTCGACAGTAACGGGTAACTTCGGAACTTACGAAGGAAGCGTAGAAACAGCCAATGATGAAGATTTTGCAGGTGCAAAAGTAAGTTTCTCGGCTGACATCGACAGTATCTCGACTGGACAAGAACAGAGAGATGGTCACTTGAAATCAGCGGATTTCTTTGATGCTGCAAACTTCCCAAAATTGACATTCGTTTCAACTTCAATGGACAAAGTTGACGATGAAAATTATACACTAACTGGTGATTTGACAATCAGAGGAACAACTAAACAAGTAACTTTAAAAGCCGAATTCGGTGGTATTATGGGTGATTTCTACGGAAATACAAAAGCCGGTTTTGATATTTCTGGAAAAATCAACCGTCAAGATTTTGGTCTGACTTGGGGAGCAGTTACCGAGGCTGGTGGCGTAGTAGTGAGCGATGAAGTAAGATTAGCTTTCAACATTCAGGTAGCTAAACAAGCGTAATTTTTTTAAGGTGATAAACGCAAAAGGCTCTTTGAAATGAATCAAAGAGCCTTTTTATTACCAACACTTTGGACTATCGACCGTGGACTTACTTACAAACTACTTGTTTTTCCGCCATCAACAGGAATACTTACGCCATTGACCGAAGCAGCTGCTGGTGAACATAAAAATGCAATTACAGAAGCCGTTTCTTGTGAAGTTGTAAATCGCCCAATTGGAATATCTTTGATTAATTCTTGCTCTACTTCGGCAATTGCTTTGCCAGTTGAAGTTGCTTTCATTTCATTTACTTTCTGCAAACGAGCAGTTGTGGTGTAACCTGGTAAAACATTATTAGTCGTGATACCATATTTTCCCAACTCATTGGCCATTGATTTTGCCCAATTTCCCATCGCCCCACGAACTGTATTTGATACTCCTAAACCAACAATTGGTTGTTTCATTCCTATCGAAGTCACATTAATGATTCGTCCAAAACCTGCTTTTATCATGCACGGGGCTATCGCTTGTGTTAAGATTTGAGCCGAAACTACGTGTTCGTTAAAGGTTTGTGTAAATAATTCTGCACTTGCTTCAAGTATAGGCCCCCCCACTGGTCCACCCGTATTATTGACTAAAATATGTGCTTCGGGGTATTTTGATAAATGACGCTCGATACGAGATTTAATTTGATTGGTTTTTGAGAAGTCTATCAAAAGATAGCGGTGCTTTTGACCTTTTTTGCGTGGCAATTCGTCTAAGACGGCTTTTAATTTTTCTTCGTTTCGAGCGACAAGTGTAATACTTGCCCCCAAAAGAGCCAACTCAATGGCTGTGGCTTTTCCAATACCTTGTGTGCTACCGCATACGAAGGCCATTTTTCCTGTTAAATCAAGATTCATAGCTATTTTTTATTTGTGTGTAAAGTTACGGTTTTATTGATATATTTTAAAATCATAGACAAATCATTTGGCACTCTAACTGTAAGTACCGAATATTGCAATAAAAACTCTTTCCAAATGTACTTATCTATTATTTCGCCCGTTTATAGAGCCGAAGAAATTGTTGAACAATTAGTTTCAGAAATCCATCAAGCAGTCAGACCGATAACTGATTCTTATGAAATTTTATTAGTAGAAGATGGTAGCCCTGACAAATCTTGGGAGGCAATTTTGCGTGTATGCGAGCGAGATAAAATAGTAAAAGGTGTAAAACTTAGCCGCAATTTCGGCCAACACGCTGCTATAACGGCTGGTTTATCAACTTCAAAAGGAGAGTGGGTTGTAGTGATGGACTGCGACCTTCAAGACCGACCCGATGAAATACCTTACCTGCTCGCCAAAGCACAAGAAGGCTATGAATTAGTTTTTGCTCAACGTCAAGTTCGCCAAGATGGCTTTTTTAAGAAACTCTCCTCTAAACTATTTTATAAAACTTTCAGTTATTTGACTGATACTGTGCAAGATAGTAGTGTGGCTAACTTTGGTATTTATCATCGAAAAGTAGTTGATGCAGTGGTTAGCTTAGGCGACCGCATTCGATTCTTTCCTACCATGACCCAATGGGTGGGCTTCAGAAAAGCATATTTACCTGTGAAACATGATGAACGAGCGTCTGGAAAGTCTTCCTACTCTTGGTCGAAACTTATCGAACTGGCTTTCAATAATATTATTTCTTTTTCTGACAAACCACTTCGACTAACCATTCGCTTGGGGCTAATGATGTCACTTTTTGCGATTTTATTGGGTATTGTATATTTATATCAATATTTTACAAATAAAATTACCCAACTGGGCTTTGCAAGCATTATTATCTCAATCACCTTTTTTTCGGGTTTAATTATTTTTATTCTTGGCATTATTGGTATCTACTTAGGTAAGACTTTTGAACAAGTAAAAGGCCGCCCAACTCACATTATCGACCAAAAACTTAATTTCTGATGATAGAGCTAACGTGGGATAGTGATTTTTTTAATAAGAAAATCGGAAGAATTGATATTACAGACGATTATACCTTTTTAGTCGAAAACCTTGAAAAAGCATTTCAACAAGGGTATAATTTAATTTATGTTTTTGGAAATAAAAACACTAATATTCCGAGCGAAATTCTTGAAGAATTTAATGGGAAAATAGTCGATAATAAGATAACATATTCTGCTAAAATCGAAGATTTACGAACCAAAACTACTATCGAAATCAAAGAGTTTAAAGAACAAAACGGCAATAAATTATATGAATTAGCCTATTTAAGTGGTACACACTCAAGGTTTAGATTAGATGAAGATTTAAGTATCGAAAACTTTAAGCGTTTATACCGAGAATGGATTGACAAATCGGTAAGTCATCAAATTGCTGAAAAAGTGTTTGTTTATGAAGAAAATAAACAAATTAAGGCAATGGTCACTTTAGGTATAAAGGAAAAAACTGCCAATATTGGCCTAATAGCCGTAGATAAAACTTTGCAAGGAAAAGGCATAGGGATGTCGTTGATTGATGCTTGTGTACAATGTTGCAAGATTGAAGGCATTATCTCACTTGATGTACCAACCCAACTTGAGAATACCCAAGCTTGTAGATTTTACGAAAAGTGTGGTTTTACCGAAAAGTCAGTTCAAAATATTTATCATTTCTGGGCATAAAAAAAGCCCTTCTTTTCAGAAAGGCTTTCTTCAATATTCTTTGAATGATTATTGCATTTTTTCAACTTGCATATATCCCAACTCAACTGGTGTACTACGACCGAAGATTTTAACGCTTACACTCAATTTCTTCTTATCTTCATTCACCTCTTCAACTGCACCATCGAAACCACTGAATGGTCCGTCGATTACCTTTACGTTTTCGCCTTTTACGAATGTAAGCGTTGGAGAAATATTTTCGCCAATTATTACCTCTTCTTGTACGCCTAAAATACGATTGATTTCAGACTGACGTAAAGGTTCTGGTGTCATTGATGTGCCGTTGTTACGACCCAAAAAACCAATTACACCTGGCATACTTTTAATTAAGTGAAGCACTTCACCATTATTTAAGTCAGCATTGACAAGGATGTATCCAGGGAAAAAACTTTTTTCACGAACACGTTTTTTGCCATTACGAACTTCTGTGATTTTCTCGGTTGGAATTAATATTGTTGGTATTAACTCATCCAACTTGCGTCGAATTGCTTCGTTTTCGATGTAGGTTTTAATTTTCTTCTCCTGTCCCGAAACTGCCCGCACAACGTACCAATTGATTTCGCTCATTGTATAGGAAATTTATAGGAAACTTAGATTGACTGGTAGAATAAACGCAGACCGTTTTCGATTAAAAAATCGATAACACCTACTACTAAAGCAAAAATTAATGATGCTACCAATACAAGCGTTGCACTTGATTGTAGTTCACTCCATTTGGGCCATGTTACCTCTTTGGTTACTTCTTCCCAAGAGTTCTTAAAAAATTCTTGCATAATTTCTTTATTAATAAAATTGCACGGGCACTAAGATTCGAACTCAGATCAAAGGTTTTGGAGACCCGTATGCTACCATTGCACCATGCCCGTGTATATTTCCCTTTTTGTTTGGGACTGCAAAGATAAGTGTATTTTTTTTCTTTGCAAATTAGAAATACCAAAATTATGCCAAAAAATATTCGAGAATTAAGAATTAAGAATTGAGAATTGAGAATTATTCTTTACAAATTACTGATTATTAAGCCTTTACAGTAAAACTTGCAATTCTTAATTCTCAATTCCTAATTCTCAATTTATTCTACTATTTTCACAATATGGTTTTTCTTGCCTTTTCCTATCAATAAATATTTCCCTTGTAATAGTTGTAGCTCGGAAACTGGTAGTTTTTCGTCAGTGATTTTTACTTTATTGATGCTTACGGCGTTGCCCTGCATGGCACGGCGAGCTTCACCTTTTGATGCGTAAACTTCGTTATTGGTCGTAACCGAAATCAAATCTAATACGCTTGCACAAGCAGCCCACACTTCTTGCGAGATTTCGGTCGTTGGAACACCATCAAATACACTCGTAAAAGTGGCTTCATCTAAACTTTGTAGGGTTTCGAGTGTTCCTTTTCCAAATAAAACCTCTGAGGCTTTTACTGCCAATTCATATTGTTCTCCGCCGTGTACACGAGAAGTTACGTCTTTTGCCAATGCTTTTTGGGCAATTCGCAAATGTGGAGCTTCAGCGTGTTGAGCTTCGATTGTTTCGATTTCATCTTTCGAGAATAATGTAAAGACTCTCAATAATTTCGGCACATCTCTATCGTCTTGGCCTAACCAAAATTGATAAAATTGGTAAGGTGAAGTTAGATTTGCATCGAGCCAGATGGTTTCGCCACCTGCTGTTTTACCCATTTTCTGACCATCAGCTTTTGTCATCAATGGTGTAGTGAGAGCAAATGCCTTGTGCGTTACGTTTTCATCTTCAACATCTCCAACTATTGCCGCTTCTTTTCTACGAATTAATTCTGTACCTGTAGTGATATTTCCCCACTGGTCAGAACCACCCATTTGTAGGCGAACGTTTTTGTTTTTATATAACCAGTAGAAATCATAACCTTGTAGCAATTGGTACGAAAACTCGGTGAATGAAATACCAGTTGTCAGACGATTTTTTACCGAATCTTTCGACATCATGTAGTTTACGGTCAAGTATTTACCTACTTCACGCAAAAACTCTAAGAAGCCTATTTCTTTGAACCAATCGTAGTTATTGACCATTTCGGCCGAATTTGCACCACAATCAAAATCCAAAAACTTTACCAATTGGTTTCTGATACCATCTTGGTTGGCTTTCAAGACTTCTTCTGACAAAAACTGACGCTCGGCCGATTTTCCCGAAGGGTCGCCCACCATACCCGTTGCACCACCCACGAGAGCATAAGGTTTATGGCCTGCCAATTGGAAGTGTTTGAGCAACATAATGGTTGCCAAATTACCGATATGCAATGATTTTGCAGTTGGGTCGAAACCGATGTACCCAGCCGTCATTTCTTTATTGAGTTGTTCTTCGGTGCCTGGCATGGCATCTTGCAACATTCCTCTCCAACGTAATTCTTCGATGAAATTCATAATATATACCCCCCCGCCCCTAAAGGGGAGCTTAAAAAGTTACGTAATCTTCTCCCCTTTAGGGACGAGGAGAACTATAAAAAAATCCTCTTAGCTTGCACCAAGAGGATTAATTATATATCAAAAATGTACATAGTTATCTTGCTTGATGCGGATTTTATCCGAAACAATAATACAATACACTATATGACACTTGTTTTTTCATACGGCAAAATTAAAGTAATTATTTGTATTTGAAAAAAATACCTGCCTTATTTTTTCTGTTTAGCTTTGTCTTTTTTTGCCCAACGATAATAATCGCTGAAATTGAAACTTGCTGATACTTGCAAAGTACGGTTTTGGAAATTGAGTGGGATCACCGATTTATCTTCGAGTGTGTAAGTTTTGTTGGTTGTGTTTGTCAGACCATGAATATAACGAATATTCAAACTAAATAAGTGAGCAGCATCGAGCATATCTATACGCACACCACCCGCAAGGCTGAAATCATAGTTAGTATATGGTCCACGTTTTGAACCCGCATTGAGTGAATAACCGTATTCTGGCCCAGCCACTAAGTGTATATTCTTGGCAATTTCGTATCCAACAACAAATGAACCTGTGAGATACTGATAGTTATTACGTAAAATTGTATTTCCAGTTTCAGCAAAATTGGTGGTTGCTTTGAAACTTCCCCCTTTTGTTTGGTAGTATAATTCTGGTTGAAGGCTAATTTTTTTTAGATTCCAACGATAAAAACCTCCTGCATTGAAATCATTTCTTAGTTTAGGAGTAATGTTTGTTCGATTATTGATGATGGCAGTCATTGAGTTGCTAATACCCACCTTAAATCCGTATTGAGTATCAGGTCTGATTTGGGCAAAACTAAGAATGCTTACAAAAACTAAAATAGTGGTTAGTGCTTTTTTCATTGAAATGTTTTGTAGGACAGATATTCAACCTGTCGCTTTTTGGTTTTAGTGACCTATATGTTCACCATTTATGAGAAATAAATCTTTGATATAATTAGCGAACAGGATGTTCGCTCCACAGATTAACGAAATTTGAGTCGCAAAATTACGGAATCAAAAGCGAAGAATCACCATAACTTAGAAAACGAAAATTATTTTCGAGGGCATAATCATAAATTTTCTTCCAATTTTCGCCTACCAATGCAGCTACGAGTAAGATTAATGTAGAATCTGGTTGGTGAAAATTAGTGATAATTCCTTTACAAATTTTGAATTCGTAACTCGGAAAAATGAAAATTTCGGTTTCTCCGACGAGTTGTGAAAGGTTATTTTCGGTCATATAATCAATGACAGCTTTCAGCGATTGTTCGGCGGTGAAGCTTTCAGTTTGATTATAGGGCAAAAGTTTTTCGATAAAGAAATCTTGTTTTCCTAACAATAATTTTACGCCAAACCAATAGAGACTTTCGAGCGAACGCATGGAGGTTGTTCCGACTGGAATTACGAATGAAACGTTTTCTAATAAATTGATAATAAACGATTTATCAAAAACAATTTGCTCGCAGTGCATCTTGTGTTCGACTACATTCTGGACTTTTATTGGCTGAAAAGTTCCCGCTCCCACGTGCAGCGTAACGAAATCGTGCTTGATACCTTTTTGGGCTAAATCGGCAAAAACTTGTTCGGTAAAATGAAGTCCTGCGGTTGGAGCGGCTACTGCTCCATCATTTTTTGAATAGACGGTTTGGTAGGTATCGTAGTCTTTTTGTTCGGTTTCTCTTTTGAGATAAGGCGGCAACGGAATTTGTCCGAAATACCTAACGATTTCGGCAAAAGTCAAATCTGAATTATTCCACGAAAATTTTACGTGATTTTTTTCAGAATCGACTAATTCTGCCGTCAATTCTACGTTTTCTGGACGTATGCGATACTCCCCCACCTCTATATTATATGTTCCTACTATTTTTTCCTTGAAACGCTTCTTATTGCCAATCATACAAGCCCACGTGCAAGTTTCAGTGGTTTCCATTACTTGCGAAACTACATTTGATGGCTCAACAGGATTCAACAAAAAAACTTCGATAACTACGCCGTTTGCTTTCTGAAAAAACAAACGAGCTGGTATTACTTTGGTATTGTTGAAAACTAAGAAAGTGTTATCGGGAAGATGATTTTTTACGTTATAAAAAATATCTTCTGAAATCTGAAAATCCTTGTATAACAACAATTTAGATGAATCACGTGGTTCTACTGGAAAACGTGCGATTCGTTCATCGGGAAGTTCGTAGTTATATTTTTCTAAGTTTATCTCAATCATTTTCTTCAACGATTTATGCCATTGTCTGTGTACTTACAAACAATTAATCTTCGCTTGGATTTGAGAAAAGTAATCGGAGTGGCAAGAAGAAAATCAGGATAATCAACAATGCGAAACCTACAATCAACACCCAATTATAATCAAAATCAAGTTTTTGGCCTTCGGTGCTATTGATTCGGCGTAAACCGATTAGTACAAATGCAATAAAAGTATTGGTGATTGCCACAAAAGCATTGAACCAACCTTCAATCAAGGTACTCAATTTTTGAGGACTTTTAGCCCAAGTGCTGAGTGGGTTCACTTTCGCAAAATCAATTTTCAATACTTGTGCTTTCAGCAAATTCAATAGAAAATTAAAAACAATAACTACTGCAAATGTGGTATAAAAGAAGTTTTGCTTATCAATAAAACCATCTGGATTGCCTTTTTCGTCGTGGTGAATGGCGGCATTATCGGGCATTGTGAAATAACATAACATAAGAGCCACCACCAAAAGTGGCATTGAGGCTTTACGCCAAAAATTAAAGAATACGTTTGATATTGACATTTTATCAATGTAGAATTAAGAATTAAGAATGTAGAATGTTTTTTTCTACTTTACGAACCCAATGTTTTAGATGATTGTTTTCGGGTACAAAGTTAGGGCAGAGATTTGAGAGAATTAGATTTTTATTGAAAAAACTAATTTATTGTATCTTTACGGCTTCATTCCGAAACCCAAACCATGCGTTTTTTCTTGTTTTTTGCTTTTGTTTTTTGCCTTTCTTGCCAAACAGGAAGCACTCCTAAAGATGTTTCGAGAGGTATTTATTACTGGAAGTCAACTTTCAAACTTAGCGAAGTCGAACGCCAAACGCTTGACTCGTGCAAAATAAAAAAACTCTATTTCAAGGCTTTTGATGTGGATTGGGACTTCACAAAAAAACGAGCGATTCCGAAGGCTACAATCAGATTTGAAGAGGAAATTCCGACAAATTTCGCTATTATTCCGACGGTCTTTATCACAAACAATGTTCTAAAACAAACCACTGTCCAGCAATTAGATACAACGATTTCGTTTATCAATAAACACCTCCGAACGGTACTGAAAAACAAGAATTTTGAAGAAATTCAGTTCGACTGCGATTGGACGATTTCGACCCGTGAACGCTATTTTTATTTACTCAGAGCATTCAAAAAACTTTTGCCCGAAAAACGCCTTTCGGCCACCATCAGGCTGCATCAGATAAAATTTGCTCATAAAACGGGGATTCCGCCCGTTGAGCGTGGAATGTTGATGTTTTATAATATGTCGAACTGGAAAAAGCCACAAATTCGGAATTCGATTTATGACCTCGATGCAGCTTCGCAATATCTGGCTACACTCGATAAATACCCGCTCACACTTGATGTGGTCATGCCAATTTTTAGATGGGCAATTATTTACCGCAATAATGTTTTTTTGACAGTTATTAATAATATTGATAATCAAGCACTTAGTGAGAAGGAATTCTTAGAAAAAAACGATAATAAATTTACTGTTTTAGCCGATACTTCGGCGTTCGGGATTTCGTTAAGAAAAGGTGATATGATTCGGGTCGAGGAAGTAAATGCCGAAGAAATTATCAAAGGCTCCAAGACCTTGCATGAAAAAATATCAAGCCAAAAACTTACCTTTGCTCTGTATCATTTAGACCAACAGAATATTACTTTTTATGGCAATGAAAAACTCGCTGAAATCTATGCTTCGTTTGAGTAATCGAACAAAATCATTCATTATTTTATTCCTGATTGCCTGCGGCCCCATGCCATTTGATTATGATGAGTTTAAGAGTTTTTTCTCGCCCGAAAGTGCGGCCAATGAGGCAAAATTCCGACCTTACAACTTCACTACTCAATTTACCTACGGCGATAATTATTGGTCAGACGAAGTAAAAACCGACCCTGCCCAAGAAGCAAACGTAAAAGCTTGGGCCGAGTATGCGGGTGTTTCGGAAAAAATAGTGAGCGAAGAACTGTATCCAAGTGGAGAATATTCTACTGGTTTGCGTGACGCTTTAAGAAAAAAAGGAAGAAACGATGCAGTTGAATACCTCGAACTGGCAAAAGAAGTTGAGGCTAACGATTTAGGAAATTTTGATGATGCTGCCATTGATACAAATCAACAAGTGGTAAAGCCCGATTATGATACTTTGTTGATGGATGCGTTGGCAAAATATAATCAAACGAATGATGTTTTTTTAAAAGAACGATTGGCATATCAAGCGGTAAAACTGGCAAGTATTCAGGAAAACTATAAAAAAAGCATTGATTTATACGAAAAGCTGGTAAAACCCCTAAAAACCAAAACATTTATCAGTGATTGGGCGGCTTCTCGCATGGCGGGTGCGTATATGCACGCTGGCGACTCGACGAATGCTTATTATCTCTTTTCTCAACTTCTGGTCAACGCTCCTACTCGCCAATCGGCAGCTTATTTGAGTTTACGATACGCTTCAAAGTTTAGCGAAGATGCTGTAAAACTCTGCAAAAACGACACCGAAAAGGCAAATTTATATGCCGCTACGGCCGTTTTGCCACTACAAGATGGCTTACCTTTTCTTGAGAAAATCAAAAGTTTAGATACAAAAAATCAGTTATTGGAGTTTGTAATGGCTCGTGAAATCAATAAAAACGAGTATTATTTTTTCAATAATCAAGAAACGCTTCAATACGGTTTTTGGGCGGTAGATTCCTTAAAAAAAGTCGAATGGAAAAACAATGCAAAAAATTATTTCGAGCAATTATTGGCCTTTAACCTCGATGCTGCAGAAAGTGAAGGCTCGAAAAATTCGCCATTTTGGTACACCGCCGCTTCGTATCTAACATTCATTGGCAAAGACTTCAAGAAAGCCAACGAATTATTACAAAAAGCCAAGGCAATTCCGACCGAAAATCAGGGTTTAAAAGACCAAATTGCGATGCAAGAAATGATGCTGGCTATCTACGAAACACCCGAAGTAACGCCAAAAATGGAGGCAACTGTCATGCCATTGCTCGAAAGATTTGCTCGTTCTGATAAATTCCGAACGGCCAATAATTTTAATGCTGCGTGCAAAATTCTGGCAGCTAAATATGAAGGTTTACCTGTAATCGATGAATTTTCTGAAAATTTAGGAGAAAAAACGACACTTTCTGCAACCAAAAGCACAAAATCACTCGGTTGGTTTTCGGGATGTTTCGGCAAAAAAGATGCCGCAGAAAAAGGTGGTTCTTCGTCTAATGCTTCACCAGAAAATCAAGCCAAGGCTTTTATTATGAAGGTTTTAGCTTCATATCAGCAAGCGAAACAAACCGAATACGGTGGAACGGCTTCGTTTATGAGCAATACAGACCAATACAAAATCGAAGATTCGACTTCATCAAAAACCATTGCTTATGTGATTGATTATTTCTCAAAAAAATCTACCAATGATTTTGATAAACGCTTGCAGAAATTGGCTGGATTTGACAACGACTATCTTTACATGGTTTTGGGTCGTAGGGCTTTGTCTGAGCATCAATACGTACAGGCAGCAGAGGCGTGGAAACATATCTCGCCAAAAACTTGGCAAGCTGAACCTTTCCAAACATATTTAGATGTAAATCCGTTTAGCTTAAACGGGCAAGGCGATGTAAATGCAAAACAGAGAGTAACGCCACTCTCGTTTGCCACTCGAATGGCCGAACTAAGTGAAAAAGTAAAGCAAAATCCGAACGATTATGAGAGTTGGCTACTTTTGGGTTGTGGCAGCTACAACATGAGTTATTATGGCAATAGCTGGATTTTGCTACGTCGAGGTTGGAGTAGTATGGATGTCATTAACGAACAAGACGATTATTATTCTTACGAAAAAACACTCTTTTATTTCGATAAGGCCATGCAAACCGCTCCTAAACCCGAACTTGCCGCTAAGGCTTGTTATTTGGCAGCGGCTTGTCAGCAAATTAAATACAATGCCATTGCTCTGAAGCTCAATGATGGCATTTACTTGCTCCCAGACGATGAAATGAAGAAAAAAGAAGCCGAAAACAAGCAAGTTTTGGCCAATTTGAAAAAAGATAAATACTCTACTTACTTCAATCTCTTAAAAACAAAATTCGGCAGCACTGCCTACGAAGACCAACTGATTGAAGAATGTAGCACTTACAAAGATTATTTAGCAGGGAAATAGCCTTTCACTTCGACTTCGCTCAGGGAACAAAATTTTTAAAGTAACTGTGGCACACTTTTGAAGTGTGCCACAGCTTTTCTAAAGTAAAACAATGAAAATATACACAAAAACAGGTGATGCTGGCACGACTTCATTGGTTGGTGGTACTCGAATCAGCAAAGCAGATTTGAAAATCGAAACTTACGGTACGGTTGATGAACTCAATTCGTGGATTGGGTTGGTACGTGACCAAGCAATCAACGAATCGAGAAAAGAAATTTTAAAGGAAGTTCAAGACCGTTTATTTACGATTGGTTCTGATTTAGCATCCGAGCCCGAACAAGTGCGTAGAAAGAAAATTCCTGACCTTTTGGATGAAGATATTGAGCTGCTCGAAAAACAAATGGATTTGATGGATGCTGAAATTCCTCCGCTCAGAGCGTTTGTGCTGCCAGGCGGGCATCAGTCCGTTTCTTACACGCACATTGCTCGCACGGTTTGTCGTCGAGCCGAGCGTTTAAGTATCCGACTTTCACACGAAGAAGAAGTTAATCCGTTGATTATAAAATATTTAAACCGTCTTTCTGATTACCTCTTTGTACTTTCTCGAAAAATGACTCAAGAATTGGGCAGCGAAGAAGTAGCGTGGAAACCACGTGTTTAATGTATAATTGATAATGGAAAATGAATAATTTTCTTTCTTCTTGACATAAAAAAGATGCAAGCCACCTTTCGGACAACCTGCACCTCGTATAGAAACGCTCAGTAGCGAGGAGAAAACTCCTCCGCTACTTTGCTATGATTACTCACTTACTAATGCCAATTGGCTATGATTAATACACTTCACACCCAAACTCGTATAATCTAAAATCTTACCCGTAGGCTTATCGAGCTTCCAAACCTTCACGATTTTTGTAAGATACTTTTCTGGCTCAATGACAGCCAATGCAAAAAGCGTTGGGTCGTTTTTACCATTCTGCGAGCATCCTTTCACCGATACACAGTGATAAAACTCATTGAATTTCGGAATCTCTTTGATGTCAATCACCTTTAATTGAAAATCATCGGAATGGTTTTCGGAGTTTTCAAATCTTGATAAAAAAAGAAAATGTTTATCCTCTTTCTTCATTAAAGCGATTCCATAATGAAGGTTAATCATATTGCTATTTACCTTCGTAAGCTCTCGCAACTCTCGATAATCTTTATATCTAACTCCCAAATATTGATTTCTCAAATTTGTATTATTTTGAGATTGTGCAGAAATCTCATTCACCAAAAACAGCATAGAAATACCCAACAGTACACACTTTTTAATCATTTCTTGCTATTTTTTTAATGTTTTGGGAGCAATTATTATCTTATCAAGAAAAAGCATTAAATTTGCACTTTCAAAATTTACAGCTCGTTGCTCAAAACTTGGCACGGGCATCAAAAATATCTGTATTAGTAATACTGCAAAAATCATTCCAAAATGACCAAGAAAATCAAATCGGCACTTATTTCGGTTTATTACAAAGACGGTTTAGATAAAATCGTACAGTTGCTTCACGAACACAATGTTCAAATTTTTTCGACTGGTGGAACACAAAAATTCGTTGAAGATTTGGGCATTCCAGTAACGGCTGTTGAAGACCTTACAAGCTACCCTTCCATTTTTGGTGGACGTGTAAAAACGCTTCATCCGAAAGTATTTGGTGGAATTCTTTACCGTCGTGACAACGAAGGCGACGTACAAACTGCCGCTCAATTTGAGATTCCGTCAATCGACTTGGTGATTGTTGATTTGTATCCTTTTACAGAAACGGTTGCTTCGGGAGCAGACGAAGAAGATATTATTGAAAAAATCGACATCGGTGGTATTTCATTGATTCGTGGAGCGGCCAAAAACTTCAATGATGTTTTGATAGTTTCGTCTCGTGAGCAATACGATGATGTTTTTGAGATTTTGAAAGAAAAAGGCTGTGCAACTGACCTTTCTGACCGTCGTCGTTACGCAAAGGAAGGTTTTCAGATGAGTTCGAGCTACGATACGGCTATTCATAATTACTTTGCTGATGATGTTTATACTTCAACTCAGAGTTTTGATTTATTGCCAAAAAAAGTCCTTCGCTACGGCGAAAACCCGCACCAAGCGGCTACTTTCTACGGTGATTTAGATGCGATGTTTGAGCAGATTCATGGGAAAGAATTATCGTACAACAACCTCATGGACGTAGAATCGTGCGTGCGTTTGATGGATGAATTTACCGAAACATCATTCGTAATTGTAAAACATAATAATGCGTGTGGTGTAGCAACAGCCCCAACGGCTAAGGAAGCCTACGTAAATGCCTTGGCTTGCGACCCAATTTCGGCTTTTGGTGGTGTAATCATCACGAATGCAAATGTTGATTTGGCAACTGCCGAAGAACTACACAAACTTTTCTTTGAGATTTTGATAGCTCCAAGTTTTGATGCCGATGCTTTGGAAATTTTAACAAAGAAAAAAGACCGTCGTTTGTTAATCAGAAAGCCAGTTGAAGTTAGCAAAAAACAATTCAAAACACTTTTGAATGGAGTTTTGGAACAAGATAAAGACAATTCGATTGAAACTGCGAAAGATTTTACGGTAGCAACCGAAAAAGCCCCAAGCGAAAGCGAAGTTAAAGCTTTAGAATTTGCCTTGAAGATTTGTAAGCACTTGAAATCTAATAATGTAGTGTTGGCAAAAGATGGCCAAATGTTGGCTTGTGGAGTTGGTCAAACTTCACGTGTAGATGCTTTGAAACAAGCAATCGACAAAGCAAAAACCTTTGGTTTCGACCTTAACGGAGCAGCAATGGCTTCGGAAGCGTTCTTCCCATTTGCTGACTGTGTAGAGATTGCCCACCAAGCTGGTATCACAACGGTTGTTCAACCAGGTGGCTCAATCCGTGATAAAGATTCGATTGATTATTGTAATGCAAATGGTCTTTCGATGGTTATGACTGGCGTAAGACATTTCTTGCACTAAGAGATATTTTTATTAGTAGAAAGCGAACTGCTCGGAGAATGGTTCGCTTTTTT
>NZ_JBELAU010000039.1:0-5481 GCF_040253585.1 Emticicia sp. W12TSBA100-4 | reverse complement strand
AATGAATGGAAATAAAAAATAATGTCTTCAGTTTTGTCTGTCTGAAAAATGGGGTACTTACATGGCCCATTAATGAACGATAACAGGCCCCCCAACTCGTTGGGGGGGCGAAAGTGAGGAATTAGAAGTACAAATGTTCAATTTAGCACAAATGTTGATTGGAATTCTAATGCTCAAATTAAGTACAATTGCCCCACTTTTGCAAAACCCCTGTAACCTGCTGGCGTTTTTCTGGTCTTCTATTCCATTAAAATTTATAACTATAACCAAGCCTTATTACTTGTGTTTCGTAATAGTCATTACTTGTATAATTAAAACCTTGTCCTTTGATTTCTTTTTTGATAATCATTGTGTTTAGCAAATCTGTTGCGTTAAAAAATAGTTCGCTTTTCCCTTTTTGAATTGCTTTTTTAAGTCCAAGGTCTAATGAGAAACGTGATTTTATTTTTCCTTGTGGAATAATGTCTGGTGCTAAATAAATAGCAGTTAGTTGTGCATCAATGTTTTTAGGAAAATGAAACGTATTGTTCAATTTTATATTTCCTGAAAATATCTCTTGTTTGTCTGCTGAAAATGTATGTGTAGTAGGATATTTGTTTTCAACTGTAAACGCATCAATGTGATTTCTGTATGCATTTAGATTAATATTGAAGGCGTACAATTTAGAAATTTCTTGTGCTAAAACCATTTCAACTCCTGTGTTATAACTCTTATTTACGTTTTGAAATGTTGCATAAATTAAATTACTTGGCGGAACAATACTTGAAATTCGTGTAATTGTTCCGTCAGCAAATCGGTGATAAATGGCGTTGTATAAACTTCCTTTTTCCCAACTTTTTTTATAGCCCAATTCTATCGAATTTGTAAATTGTGGTCGCAATGCTGGATTTCCTACTTTTATAATTTCGGCATCGTCATATTTTGGAAAAATACGAATATCCACTTCGTTGGGTCGGTCAACTCTTCTGTTGTAGAAAATAGAAACTTTGTTATTGTCGTTAATTTTGTATGCCAAACGTAGATTAGGAAATGGTTGTGTGTAATTATAACCATCACTTTTATAAACTATATGATTTGGATTTACATCATACTGAATTTTTACATACTCAATTCTTAAACCTAGTTCGGCGTCCCATTTTTTATTTTCAAAAATGTAGTTTCCATAAACAGCAGGAATCAATTCTTTGTAAGTTGCCCAACCACCTGCATTGGTGTCTAAAACTGAATTTACACCTGGAATAAATTGCATATTTGTAGGTATATTTCTGTTACGAAATTTTATGCCTGTTTCTATTCTTCCATATTTTAATGGTTTTATGTAATCAAAATTAAAGTCATAAACTTGTTCGTCTGACAATAATTTAAACGCATCTGTTCCTGTGGAAGTTTGTAAATAATTATCGTAAAAATATTTTTCATCTTCTCTGTGAAACGTGTAATTGAAACCCATATTTAACAAATGTCCTGCTTCTTTAAATTTGTGTTGATAGTTGGCTGTTGCCATCCAAGTAGTTTTAAGTTCATCTTCTAAAAATTGCCAAAGTCTTTTTCGTTGAGATATATCGCCATTAAAAAAGGGTTGGTCACCTCGGTCAATAATTTTTTCACTACCAAAAAGCCCCGAAATAGTCAATGAATTTTGGTCGTTAATTTCATAATCAATTCCCAATTTTATGGTTGTAAAATGTGTATTTCTATTACGTTTTAATTGCGAATTTATGATTTCGCCATTGTCGTAATTTCTTGTTACAAATTCATTTTTGTTCAGCGTTTCTGTATATAAGTGGTCGCCTTGAAAAAAAACATTGACTTTATTTTTTCTATAATTGAGTGAAACACTTGGATTGATTTTTGGTGTAAATGTATATTGTGGTCTTATGGTTGGCAAATTTTCTTTTCGCACCCAAAGAGAACCTATGCCTGTTGTAAAGCCCAACTTTCCACTTAGCCCATCTTTTTTATTTTTCTTGTAAATAATATTGATAATACCTGCATTTCCATTAGCATCGTATTTTGCAGATGGATTGTTGATAATTTCAATTTTTTCAATGGCCGAAGCAGGAATATTATCTAATCCAGTTTGGTTTCCAAAACCTGTCAATGCTGTTTGTTTGCCATCAATTAATACGGTTACCTTATCGTTTCCACGAAGTTGTACTTTTCCGTCTTGTACGGTTACACTTGGCAAATTTTGCATTGCTTGTAATACCGAACCACCACTTTGACTGATATTATCTTTCAATGAAAATGTTTTTTTATCCATTTTCTCACTTATCTCGGCTGTTTTAGCTGTTACAACAACTTCCTGTAATGAAGTTGATTTTTCTTCTATTTCAATCGTTTTAATATCTAAATATTCTGTCAGATTTCCGACAAATAATGACTGTTTGGTAGTTTTGTAGCCAATGTAAGAAACTTCTAAAAAGTAATTGCCTGATTTTACTTTTGATAATGAAAATCTTCCTTCTTCGTTGGTAGCTGTTCCACTCACAAAAGTGCTGTCCTTTTCGGTTTTCAAAATTACGTTTACAAAAGGTAAAACAGCTTTGCTGTTTTTGTCTTTTATGATTCCTGAAATAGTTACACTCGTTTGTGCATTTGAAAATGAGAAGAATGAAATTTGTAATATCAAAGAGAGTAATACTTTTTTTGATTTTTTTTGTACTGACATATTTGAACAATTTTAAATTAAGCTGCAAAGAACATGAGTAACAACGATTAAATAAAAAAAGATAAGTGCAGAATAATTTATTTGTACAAATTAGTCACTTTGTGAAAGATTGCTTTTGAATTGAGTTGGGGTTGAACCTTTGAATTTCTTGAATATAGCATTAAAAGAAGATTTAGAATTAAAACCTACCTCTGTGGCAATTCCCAAAAGTGTAAATTGATTATTTTGGTCGTTTTCAATGCGTTTTATAAATTCTTCCACTCTGTATCCATTGATAAAATCTTGGAAATTGGTGTTCATATGTTCGTTTAAAACTTCCGAAATATGCTGTTTGGGAATATTGAGTTTTTCTGAAACATCTTGAATAGATAATTTTCCATTTAAGTATAATTTATCTACTTCCATTAAATTAATCAAATCAGACTTATATTGTTCAATTAGTTTTGTGTTCAAATTTGAATTTTTGTATTTGCTTATTTCGTTTTTTGGTAAAATATATTTGTTATTAGTCAATAATTTAAAGGAAATAAAATAGAATAAAAAAGCGACAATCAATAAAAGATAGGTGTTAAAGTTTTGATTACTGAAAAAAGGCAATTCTTTCAATCCAATTATTTTAAGAATATTGTTAACACAAGAAAATATTAATAAAATAACAATGGGGATAACAAAATAAGTTGTCCAGATTCTTCTTTTATTAGTGAAAACGGAATGTAAAATTAAACATATATATAACACAAAGGTTAATTCCAAAAGCACTTCTAAAATTTCAATATATAAGTTGTCTTTGGCTAGGAGAATTTCAAAACCTTCGAGTGTGAAATATAAAATGTTGGGAAGAAAAAACAGTAAATCGGATTTTTTAAACTTTTCCATTCCGTTTTTGTAATATCTAAAAAACAAAAAAAGAAAGGTTGTAAATAAGGTGTTGTCAAAAAGAAACCAATCTATATTTTCAACAAACAAATTGTTGTTGTCATCGCCCAAAATGTAAAGCAAAACTGAGATTAAACATCCAAAGAGCAACCAAAAAGTAGTTTTTTTGTAATCTCTCCGATTTGTAAACAAGACAAAAAGAACAAAAAAACCTTGTATTAAAGAAATGATTTGAATGGTTCGGAGCATTATTTTATTTAAGTTTTTTTGACAAATGAAATAATTGTTGCTTTTTCTTCTGTATGTGTCGTTCTGTACGCTTGCAGGTAATTCTCTAATATACAAAAGTTTTGCGGTCCGCCGAAGCGGTCGTAGTTTTTGCACTATTTGGTATCTTTCAAAGATTATATTGAATTATTCCTGTCGTACTTTTGAGCTATCAAATAAATATCTTTTAGTGAAATATAAAATTGTCGTTTTGTGATACTGAAGTTTAACGGTTTACGGCTTGGCGATGTGGCGGATTTTCAGCACAAAAGTTCAATAGAAGTACTGATGTTGAACCTTGCACAAATGTTTCATAGAAGCACTTCAGCCGCCATATTGTCAAACCGATGTGCCTGTTGCACAACTCAAATATAGGGAGATATTTTTGTAAAAAAGCATGAGAATTATTATTTTTATATATGCAAGGACGCCTAGAAATATCACCGAAAATCTACTATCAAGTTAGTCTGAATGACTTGGTACCACAAGACAATTTCTACCGAAAACTCAATTAGGAATTGGACTTGAACTATTTATATAAAGCTACTGCCCAATATTATGGATGAGAGGGTCAAGAATCTATCGACCCTGTTGTATTTTTTAAAATTCTTTTGGTGGGTTATCTAAATAACATCAATTCAGACCGAAAACTTATTGCCTTCTGTTCAGATAGTCTTGCCATACGCTTGTTTTTGAAATATGATATTGATGAAGTATTGCCATGGCATAGTACGATTAGTCACACACGTCAGCTTTATGGAGAATTGATTTTTTTAGAGTTGTTTCAGCAGATTTGCAGAAATGTGTAGCCAAAGGGATGGTGAAAGGCAAGCGACAAGCCATAGGTAGTGTCTTTATCAAAGCCAACGCCAGTATGGATAACTTGGTTGAAAAAGAAGTAGTAGAAGATGCAAGTGCCTATATAAATCTATATAAATGAGCTTGAAGAAGGTTCGGAGTATAAAGTTACGAGTACACGCAAAAAGTTAGTAGAACAACATCATGAGTGGAAAAAGGAAGAATATAAAGACATGCCAGCCCATACTGACTCAACGAGAGTGGATGAAAATGGCAATTTAATACGCCCTAAATTTTTGAGTAACCATACCCATTATAGTCCAACTGACCCCGATGCGAAAATCTCAGTAAAACCGGGCAAAGCTCGGCAACTAAATTATAGCGGACAAATCGCAGTAGATGACTCTCACCACGTAATCACGGGAGCTTGTGCAAGTACAGCAGGCAGTAAGGACAGCGAGAATTTGGCAGAAAAACTTGACCAAACCATAGAAAATCTTGCAAGTGTAGGTATATCAACCAAATAGCAGCAGATGCGGGATATAGCTCAGGGAAAGCCTTGCAATATTGTGAAGACCGTGGTATTGATGCCTATATTCCCAATTGTGGACAATACAAGCCAGAACGGGAAGGCTTCATTTACAATCCCACACTCAACCAATACGAATGCATACAGGTTGGCGGTCAAGAAGTATATATTACAGCGAAGGAGCACCACTAAATGTAGGGAAACAGCACCACTATTGGTGCAATAAAAAAGCAGATTTGCAAAGTTAAATTAAGAAACGAGATTCGTATTAGATTTTTGTTTTTTTCTCATAGAATCACCCTTTAATTCTATCCGATGGACGTGTTGCATAAGCCTATCC
>NZ_JBELAU010000038.1:0-5507 GCF_040253585.1 Emticicia sp. W12TSBA100-4 | reverse complement strand
ATTGGCCAGCCAATTCTTTCTCCTTTTCCTTACGGTTTTCTCTGAATTTGGCTTGACGGCAATTACTCGAACAAAATAATTGGTGTTAACTGGTAGGCAGAAACTCTGAACTGCACGTTGGGCAAGAACGAAATGAAAGATTTTTCATTTTTGTGTATTGTTTTGTGTGGAATGTATTCGCCACCGTGGAGAATATCATATACTAATATACATTTTTTTTACATGAAAAACAAGTATTTAGTAAGAAAAAAATATCGTCCAATTAGTGGAGTTGCATTACAGTTGCTGCGTAACGTTACATAACGCAGAAAAAACGAGTAAAAACTCAGAATCAAGCAAAAAACAGCCTATAGAAATATCTTTTTCAGTGATTATCTGTTACCTAACGTTAGGTAACGAGATACCTAAAAATAGTTACTAAAAACGATACCATAAGTATATTTTTGTTCTCTTTTCTTTAATTGTCAACTTATTTATATCGAAACCGAGTACCGTTGTTATAATCCTTATTCTACTGGAAGTGGGTTTTCTACGCTCGATTTTCGCTTGTTCATGTGAAAAGTTTTAATGTCTTAATCCTTATTCTACTGGAAGTTGTTTTTTTACGTTAGTGCTTCGTGAGTACAAGCAAGAAGATGCCAATGTCTTAATCCTTATTCTACTGGAAGTTGGTTTTCTACACTAACAAACTTCTCAAAATCAGCATCTGTACTAATAATAAATGTATTGAATTCATATCAAAATTTGGTGATATTATGATATTAACAAGAGTTGTACCAACAAAGTACTATATACATAAAAAACACACATAAGCCTAATAATCAATCACTTAACTGTATTAAATTTAAAAACACAAAACAATCAATATATCAATATTTGGTTAAGAATATCAATTTTTGACAATAGATAAACATTAATTTGTTAAGTTACCGATTAAATGTTGGGGAGCCCGGTTATCAGTCAGCAATTAAATTGCCAATTTCATTGAGGATACTTCAGTTTGTCACTCTCTACCAATTTCTACTTATCACTCCAATTCTCCACTCAAAGCGATAACCTAGATTACTTGATTCCGATCAGACATTTGTTTTGAATGGAATAATTTGATCACCATCGTGCTTGCACGATAGTTTTTGTGTACAAAAACTCCCCCTTGCTCCACTCACTACGCCGACAAAATTTGGAGTTACTGACTTTAATACTTCCTAAACCTCCTTAATATTTCTTAAACCTCTTTAATCCTTCTTAAACCTCTTTAATCCTTTTTAAACCTCTTTAATCCTTTTTAAACCTCTTTAATCCTTTTTAAACCTCTTTAATCCTTTTTAAACCTCTTTAATCCTTCTTAAACCTTTTTAATCCTTCTAAAAGCTCCTTATTACTCACTAATTATTTGGGCTATACAATTATTGAACTGATGTGGATTTAAATTTCATAAAAGTGAGAAAGAAATTCGTAACGAAATTAGAGTAAACGTAATTCAAATCCATACAATTCCCGCCTTAGATAATTTAAACAATGCTTCCGTACAAGAAATGACAGTGTCTTGGTTTCATTAAATTTAAAATTAATAGGATAAACCAATATTGAGTCTCTGAAAAACTTCAAGAGCTACTAAGATGATAGTAACCTTAGTAAAGTAGTGAAATAGTTTTTTCGAATGGTACTAAAGTTGAAAGACACCTAATTTCCAAAAGGACCAAAGAGGCCATACATACAAACTGAAGAAAGAGAATAGGATAAAATTTGGAACACGAGGTTCTTATAGTAATTGGACGAAAAATAGCGGTTTCATTATTTAATAATTCTCAAAGCTCTCAATCCATTTTCCTCTAATTTAATTTCATCATTGAAAAGATACTTCCCAAGTCGATTGATATGCTCAAACGGGGCGGGCGAAATATGGGTAAAATCGCCGTCATGTATGTAAAGACCTTCATTTTGTAGCTTTTTTAATATCTCTTGGAGATAAATTGTATTCCAAACCATCACAATATTACTTAATAAATTTAGCATTCGAGCAGTAATTTGTTGTTCGTATTCTTGTTTTTTTCGGATAATTCCATCGCCACCGAACCATAAATAAGCTCTAAGATTATGTAATTGTTCGCCTTTATTGAGTTGTGTATTGATTCGATGTCTGAGTGGTAATTGCAATAAGTATTTGAAAATGAACACGGTTTTGCATAGTTGACCGTATGATTGCAAGACATACATCAAGTTGTTTTGGCGTGGATATGCCTGTAATTTACTAATCAAAAGTGAAGCAGTAACTGTACCTGTTTGTAAAGATGCAGACACCCTTCTCAATTCATCGGCATTACTTTTGAGATATTCAACATTAACTGTACCTGTAAATTTTAGTTCTGGATACTGTATTTCAGTATCTTCATTGGTGGTTTTTATCCTACAAAGCCTCTGATTTTTAATTTCCCTCAATCTTGGGGCAAATGATTTACCTACCAAGTCAAATAAAGCAAAGATTAAATCAGAGTAGCCATGCGTATCAGTTGTGTGTTCTAAAATGGACAAATCAGTTTCATTATTGAGTATTTCATCTAAAACATAGGTGGCATCACGCTCAGTGGCACTGATAACTTTTGTACCATATTGGCTATATTGGTCGGAAGTGTGGGTGTAAAAGGTAACGCCCTTGCCATAACCAAAATACTTAGGAAGTGCTTGAGCATTTCTAATTTTTCCACTCGTGGGGAAGCGCTGTCCATCAGAAGACGAAAGCGTTCCCCCACCCCAATAAGAAGAAATCCATTGTTTATGATGGAAATTTATTAGCAAGTCATTGGCTTTTTTTGTGTTTTCATCGGAAAAATAATTAGTTGCTACCCACCAAAGTGAACGGTAGTCAAGTTCAGATGAGCGAGCCAAATCAGCAAATGATAGATTACAAGCGTTGGCTAAGAGTGCTGCATAAATGAGTGACTGGTTTTCAGTATTTTTTAAAGCCTGATTTTGATAGAATTCTTTTGAGTAATTTACCCAAATATCCACTTCACGAATCATTTCCACAAGTCCAACTTGAGGTAATCGTTTGTTGATTTGGTCTTGTAATAAAATGGTAGAATCTGCTACTTTCTCAGCTTCAAGGGGCGGTACAATCAGAATATCGTCTTCTAAGCGAATTTCAGAACCATCAATCAAAATTTGGGAAAGTGGTTTGAGCAAAGTTTTAAATTCATCTATCTTTTGGTCAATTTTTTTGCCAATATCTAATCCATCCAAAGATAGACAGATTTGTTCTGATTCAAGTTTCCACCGTTCTTTTGGAATCAAAAAGCTATTAAAATCAGCATATTTTCGAGATAATTCCATGAAAACATCGCCTGAAAGAAGCCTATCTCGTAGTACCGACAAGACACAAAGCTCGTAGGCTTGCTGTTGAATTTCATTACCATCAAATACCATTTTTTACCATGTTTGGCTCACAAAGTTTGTTGGTGCTGATGAAGGAATTTTTCTTTTGCTACCACACTGGATTTCTTTTACAAGACTCAAACCTTTGTCGAAATTATCCTTTGTAAAAGCTATTTTGAAATCAATCGTTTTAAGAAACTTAGGAGTAAACTGTTTGAAACGGCTATACAATTTCACTAAAAAATGTAAGTAGGATTGTTTCAGAGGTTTATTGATTTTTAATACTATCTCAATGGCTTCTTTGATTTGTTCTTTGGTAAGGTTCTCAAACATTTGCTTCCTAAATTCTTCCTGCTCAAGGCGTTCATCAATAAGAGTTTCTGAGGCTTTGGTAAGGGTACTAACAGCCTGATTTTGCGTTTTGATGATACTCATTTGGTAGAGTTCGTATGCTTTTCTTGCATCATTCATCGCTTGCATCCAAAAGTCATTGTACATCATAATTACCATGTCGG
Organism: Emticicia sp. W12TSBA100-4; assembly: GCF_040253585.1. Lineage (NCBI taxonomy): Bacteria > Pseudomonadati > Bacteroidota > Cytophagia > Cytophagales > Leadbetterellaceae > Emticicia > Emticicia sp. W12TSBA100-4. The sequence goes on along the minus strand of NZ_JBELAU010000038.1, from coordinate 1,620 downwards.
TGGTATCCAGTAGCGTTTCTCTTAAAAAACAAACCAATGCTGAATAACGTTTTTGAGATGGCATTCTCTGTAAATATTGATTAGTGTTATTGCGAACCATGTTGGCTAAACGTTTCTGGCGATTGTTGGGAATCATAGACAAATCCCATGTATGAACCAACATTTCTTTCAAAAAAGCAACTTTTTCAAGCGTTTGGTTAATACTTTTGGAAGTATTTGAAATAGGAACACTACTTAACCAACGATGTTTGGTTTGTTTCAATGCTGAATCAAATAGTAGTAATTCATCTAATGATTTTTGAAAATCGGATTGCCAAAAGTGAGCAAGGCGTTGATAGGTTGTTTGATGTAATTGTTCATCAATCCCACCAACAATTCTTTCTAATGTACCAATACTTGGTCGCAATATTTTATCTTGATATAACTTTTCACAGAATTTCTCCAAAAGCCATCTTTGGTTATCATGCTCCATATCTTGCTGAATTAACCATTGCTCATAAGTTGGCTCATCAATCGGTTGCCATTTCTTAAATTTGAGATATTTTAAAATTTGCTGTAAATGAAAAGAACGGGTCATTGTACGATTACCATATTCATTGATTTGACCCAATTTTGCCCCCAAATTAAATTGAGAAACAACAAAGTCAAATAAATTATTGGGGATTTGTTGTTTCCATTCATCACTGAGAAAGCCAAAATACCGAATCAAACAAAGTTGTATAGAAATAGCCACTTGGTTTATTGAACCATGAAATTGACCAATGAATTGTTTGTCTGAATCAAAAAGAAAGAAGCCTTGCTTCAAATCAATCTCAGAAGTAAGTGGAATTTGCTCAAATTGATTTCGCTCAGAATTTGTTAAAAAAGTAACTGGCATGGGTTATCAAAAAGGGTGTCTAAAATTTCACAAAAATCAACCTTGATAATCAGCAAGTTATGAAAAGTATTTCTATATTTGTAAAGGAACTCCTTTTTGATAATATAACAATGGCATATACCTCTCATCTAAGAGTCGCCCTCTATGCAAGAGTTTCAACGCTCGACAGAGGGCAAGACCCCGAAACTCAACTGATTCAGCTCAGAGAATACGCACAAAGACGTAATTTTGAAATTGTAGGGGAGTTTATTGATTTTGCTTCGGGAACAAGTGAAGAACGTAAGCATTACAAGCAAATGATGGAAGCTGCCAAGAAAAGAAAACTTGATGTAGTTTTGGTTTGGCGATATGACCGTTTTGCTCGTTCAACACAGGCATTAGCCAATGCGTTGAAAGAATTCAAAATTTTAGGAATTGATTTTATTTCTTACCAAGAAAACATTGATACCACTACCCCAACAGGTGAATTGATATTTCATGTAATGGCTTCTTTGGCTCAATTTGAAAGTTCGCTCATTAGTGAGCGTGTGAAGGCAGGAATGCAAAGAGCAAAAGCTCAAGGAAAAAATATTTCAAGACCAAAGCTGGCAAAAAATAAATTGAATCAGATAATGGAATTGAAACAACAAGGGCTTTCGATGAATCAGATTAGCATTCAATCAGGTGTGGCTTATGGTACAGTTTATAATTATTTAGCAAAAAACAAATCCTAATCTCAAACCGCTATTTTTCGTCCAATTACT
>NZ_JBELAU010000037.1:0-5713 GCF_040253585.1 Emticicia sp. W12TSBA100-4 | reverse complement strand
AAAAAAAGTAAAAAAGGATTTGGAAATAAGAAATAAAGTTCAGACCTTTGCACCCCGATTAAGAGAGAAAGAAAGAGGAGTTGGTTGATTGAGAGGGTTAAGAAAATAAAGTTTAAAAATAATTTGTTTTTGAAATTTAAATTTGAGACCTTTGCACCCCGAACGAGATTAAGTTAAAAGAGTAGTTAATTTGATAACGTTCACGATAAAAATAAAGTTCAAAAATAATTTGTTTTTTAAAATTATAATTCAGAACTTTGCACCCCGATTAAGAGAGAAAGGAATTGAAGAGTTGATAATCGGAAAATAAAAAAAATAAATTTGCAAAATAATTTGTTTTTAAAATAAAAAAGTAGTAATTTTGCACTCCGTTTCGTTTAGTAGAAAGGGGAATAAAGTAAGAAGATTCGAAGTTTAAATGATTGATTATAAGTCATTTAGATTTTAGAAAAGGGATCGACAAATTTGGTTAATTTCGGTGAAATTGATTGAATAAAGTTCATTAACTTATTGGGAAAACGAATGCGACGTTTAGAGAAATTAAAGTAGTCAGGCAAACTTGATATTTACAATGGAGAGTTTGATCCTGGCTCAGGATGAACGCTAGCGGCGGGCTTAATACATGCAAGTCAAGGGGTAGCAATACACCGGCGTACGGGTGCGTAACGCGTATGGAACCTGCCCTTATCTGGGGGATAACTCGGGGAAACTCGAGCTAATACCGCATAAGATAGTAGAGAGGCATCTCTTAGCTATTAAAGATTTATCGGATAAGGATGGCCATGCGTAAGATTAGATAGTTGGCGAGGTAACGGCTCACCAAGTCTACGATCTTTAGGGGCTCTGAGAGGAGAATCCCCCACACTGGCACTGAGATACGGGCCAGACTCCTACGGGAGGCAGCAGTAGGGAATATTGGGCAATGGGCGGAAGCCTGACCCAGCCACGCCGCGTGCAGGAAGACGGCCCTCTGGGTTGTAAACTGCTTTTAACTGGGAAGAAAGTAGTCCTTGCGAGGAAAGTTGACGGTACCAGTTGAATAAGCCACGGCTAACTACGTGCCAGCAGCCGCGGTAATACGTAGGTGGCGAGCGTTATCCGGATTTATTGGGTTTAAAGGGAGCGTAGGCGGCTGATTAAGTCAGCGGTGAAAGGTAGCAGCTTAACTGTTTTACATGCCGTTGATACTGGTTAGCTTGAGTTGACAGAAGGCAGATAGAATTCCTGATGTAGCGGTGAAATGCTTAGATATCAGGAGGAATACCGATTGCGAAGGCAGTCTGCTGCAGTCACACTGACGCTGAGGCTCGAAGGTGCGGGGATCAAACAGGATTAGATACCCTGGTAGTCCGCACAGTAAACGATGATTACTAGATGTTGGCTTGAGCCAGTGTCCAAGGGAAACCGATAAGTAATCCACCTGGGGAGTACGCCGGCAACGGTGAAACTCAAAGGAATTGACGGGGGTCCGCACAAGCGGTGGAGCATGTGGTTTAATTCGATGATACGCGAGGAACCTTACCTGGACTAGAATGTGAGGGAATGATTTAGAAATAGGTCAGTCAGCAATGACCCGAAACAAGGTGCTGCATGGCTGTCGTCAGTTCGTGCCGTGAGGTGTTGGGTTAAGTCCCGCAACGAACGCAACCCCTGTTGTCTGTTGCCAGCGAGTTAAGTCGGGGACTCAGACAAGACTGCCTACGCAAGTAGAGAGGAAGGAGGGGACGACGTCAAGTCATCATGGCCCTTACGTCCAGGGCAACACACGTGCTACAATGGGCGATACAGAGTGTTGCGAGCTAGTAATAGTAAGCCAATCACAAAAAGTCGTTCACAGTTCGGATTGAGGTCTGCAACTCGACCTCATGAAGCTGGAATCGCTAGTAATCGAATATCAGCTATGATTCGGTGAATACGTTCCCGGACCTTGTACACACCGCCCGTCAAGCCATGGAAGTTGGGTAGACCTGAAGCGGAAGGTAAAAGATTTCGTTAGGGTAGAATCAGTAACTAGGGCTAAGTCGTAACAAGGTAGCCGTACCGGAAGGTGCGGCTGGAACACCTCCTTTTTAGAGAATTCTAACAAAGAATTAAAAACGACTTGACACTTTATATTTGAATGTTGCATTTGTTTTCCCAACTAAAGTTATGTTTGAAAGAAGCAGAGAGAAAACAATCGGACGATTACAGAATAGGGTAATAGTTCTGATTATAGGGGCTTGTAGCTCAGGTGGTTAGAGCGTTACACTGATAATGTAAAGGTCCGTGGTTCGAGTCCACGCAGGCCCACCAAGAAGTTGAAAGACACAAGGGGGATTAGCTCAGCTGGCTAGAGCACCTGCTTTGCAAGCAGGGGGTCAACGGTTCGACTCCGTTATTCTCCACTAATTTTAAGTATAAAATAGCTATCGATAAAGAACTGATAGTTTAAGATTTAAGAAAAAGGTATTTATACCACTATTTAGTTTACTACATCTAAATATTATTAGCGAAGCACAGCTTGATTAGTTAATGATTGATGTAGATAGGCTGAAAAGAGTTCATTGACATGTTGGCAGAGAGATAAAAGTATAATAATAAGAGTTATATAAGGGCGTACGGAGGATGCCTAGGGTCTCAGAGGCGAAGAAGGACGTGATAAGCTGCGATAAGCTACGGGGATTGGCACATACAAGTTAATCCGTAGATTTCCGAATGGGGCAACCCAATGGTTTGAAGAACCATTACTATACATAGTATAGAGCTAACCCGGTGAACTGAAACATCTAAGTAACCGGAGGAACATAAAACAACAGTGATTCCGCAAGTAGTGGCGAGCGAACGCGGAGAAGCCCAAACCTATTTTGTTACGGCAAAGTAGGGGTTATAGGACTGCATTTAGAAGATTAAATTAAGCTGAACAGGTTGGGAAGCCTGACGATACAGTGTGATAGTCACGTAAGCGTGCAATTTAATGGACGAGCAGTATCCTGAGTAGGTGGGGACCAGTGGAATCCCCTCTGAATTCGGCAGTACCATCTGCCAAGGCTAAATACTCCTGAGACACCGATAGTGAACAAGTACTGTGAAGGAAAGGTGAAAAGCACCGAGAGTATCGGAGTGAAAAAGAACCTGAAACCGTACGCTTACAAGCGGTCGGAGCTGGCAAGTCCAGTGACGGCGTGCCTTTTGCATAATGACCCTACGAGTTACGGTCACCGGCAAGATTAAGACATTCAGTGTCGTAGTCGAAGCGAAAGCAAGTCTGAATAGGGCGAATAGTCGGTGGCTGTAGACGCGAAACCTTGTGATCTACCCATGGTCAGGATGAAGTGTTGGTAACACAACATGGAGGTCCGAACCAGTTAACGTTGAAAAGTTTTTGGATGAACTGTGGGTAGGGGTGAAAGGCTAATCAAACTGGGAAATAGCTCGTACTCTCCGAAATGTATTTAGGTACAGCGTCGAGGTTGAGTTATGTCGAGGTAGAGCTACTAATAGGATGCGGGGGAGTCAAATCCTACCAAATTCTGATAAACTCCGAATGCGGCATAATATACTCGGCAGTGAGGGCTTGGGTGCTAAGGTCCAAGTCCAAAAGGGAAAGAACCCAGAACTACAGCTAAGGTCTCTAAATTTACACTAAGTTGAACTAAGGAAGTCTGACTGCAGTGACAGCCAGGATGTTTGCTTGGAAGCAGCAATCATTTAAAGAGTGCGTAACAGCTCACTGGTCGAGCGGGGCGGGCATCGATAATAAACGGGCATCAAGTGTAGTACCGAAGCTTAGTCAAGAATTTATTCTTGGGTAGGAGAGCATTCTATTCGCGGTGAATGTGTACTGTGAGGTATGCTGGAGCGTATAGAAAAGCAAATGTAGGGATAAGTAGCGATAATGTATGTGAGAACCATACACACCGAAAGACTCAGGATTCCTCAGCTACGTCAATCAACTGAGGGTTAGTCGGGACCTAAGGATAAGGCGAAGGCCGAAGCCGATGGCAAATGGGTTAATATTCCCATACTGGTGATAGTGCGATGCGGGGACGGATTGAGGAGTTTGCTACGTTCTGACGGAATAGAGCGTTGAGAGGAGGCTTAGGCTGAATCGAAGTAGATGAATTGATTCCAAGAAAAGCCGCTAAGCTTCAGCTATTTACCACCCGTACCGTAAACCGACACAGGTAGTCGAGGCGAGAAGCCTAAGGTGCTCGAGTGAGTCACAGCTAAGGAACTCGGCAAATTAACCCTGTAACTTCGGGAGAAGGGGAGCCTACAGCAATGTAGGCCGCAGAGAAATGGCCCAGGCGACTGTTTAACAAAAACACATGGCTTTGCGAAGTTTAATGACGACGTATAAGGCCTGACACCTGCCCGGTGCTGGAAGGTTAAGAGGGGATGTCATCGCAAGAGAAGCATTGAATCGAAGCCCCAGTAAACGGCGGCCGTAACTATAACGGTCCTAAGGTAGCGAAATTCCTTGTCGGGTAAGTTCCGACCTGCACGAATGGTGTAACGATCTGGGCACTGTCTCAGCTGTGAGCTCGGCGAAATTGTAGTAGCGGTGAAGATGCCGCTTACCCGCCACGGGACGGAAAGACCCCGTGAACCTTTACTATAGCTTAACGTTGAATTCGGGTAACTGATGTGTAGGATAGGTGGGAGGCTGTGAGCCGGTGTCGCTAGGCATCGGGGAGCCAACGTTGAAATACCACCCTTTGGTTATTTGGATTCTAACTTGTCAGAGACGAGGACACCGTTTGGTGGGTAGTTTGACTGGGGTGGTCGCCTCCAAAAGAGTAACGGAGGCTTCCAAAGGTGACCTCAGCACGCTTGGTAACCGTGCGTTGAGTGCAATAGCATAAGGTCGCTTGACAGTGAGACATACAAGTCGAGCTGGATGGAAACATGGGTATAGTGATCCGGCGGTTCTGTATGGAAGGGCCGTCGCTCAAAGGATAAAAGGTACTCCGGGGATAACAGGCTGATCTCCCCCAAGAGCTCACATCGACGGGGAGGTTTGGCACCTCGATGTCGGCTCGTCACATCCTGGGGCTGGAGAAGGTCCCAAGGGTTCGGCTGTTCGCCGATTAAAGTGGCACGCGAGCTGGGTTCAGAACGTCGTGAGACAGTTCGGTCCCTATCTGTGGTGGGCGTAGGAAGATTGAGAGGTTCTGACTTTAGTACGAGAGGACCGAGTTGGACGTACCGCTGGTGCATCTGTTGTCCTGCCAAGGGCACGGCAGAGTAGCCAAGTACGGACGGGATAAACGCTGAAAGCATCTAAGTGTGAAACCCACCTCAAGATGAGTCTTCCATTGAGATTCGTCATAGACGATGACGTTGATAGGTTGCAGGTGTAGAAGTGGTAACACTAAGCCGAGCAATACTAATGAATCGAGGACTCTTATATTTTTATTATGCTTTTATCTTTCTGTAACATAAGTCATGAATTAAAAAGAAATTAGACGAAAGACAAGCGACAAGAGATTGTTGAGGTCAAAGTCAGAAGACCTTCATGGTGTATATAGGGAGGGTGCGGGACACGTTGTCTTCACTTCTTTCCATCACTAAAGACCTTCATGGTGTTTATAGGGCGGGTGTTCACCTCTTCCCATCTCGAACAGAGAAGTTAAGCCCCGCACCGCCGATGGTACTGAGTTCAAACTCGGGAGAGTAGGTAGACGCCAGAATTTTATTACATAAGTCTCACCAGAAATGGTGAGACTTTTTT
>NZ_JBELAU010000036.1:0-6156 GCF_040253585.1 Emticicia sp. W12TSBA100-4 | reverse complement strand
AAATAAAAGAATAAAAGTACGTTTTTGATGAATTGTCTCATTTTTTCTTTGTATGAGTACACCATTTGAAAATGTAATATCTCTGGCCTTAATACTTCCATTTTTGTTTATTTCGATACGTTTAATTTGTATTTGTTTACGTTTTAACAGTATCGTGCGGCTTTGTGTTCGGCGGTTAGGCTGACTATATTTTAAATTTTAACTAATATTTTTTAGGTCTATAAACTTTAATCTACAATCTTCTGTCAGCACTATGATTATTAATTAAATTTTTTATCAACTTTATAATAATTATTAATAATCAGTATCTTATACAAGTCTGTAGTAATAGCTTAGAACAGCTGAAAGAACTATATTCTTCAACTTTGTACATTATAAAAGGCGGCAGATTTTCTCGCTTTGTATTTAAATTTTATTCAAAAATACAATGGACTTATAGTTTTGTAAGTTGGAAAATAAATCAATTACGATTTTAAAAACTAAGGTACAAAATTATAGGAAATATCACATCCCCAATTATAAAATTTTTAAAAATTGTATAGTTTGAATTAAAGTTGTTTTGAAATTTGTCATGAAATTCCACCTAATATCAAGTGCAGAATTACTAATATCGAACTTAAATTCTATGAATTTTTACCATTTAACGTTCGTAAATATTCCTTTCATAATAGCCAACTCTACCATCTTTTGCATGACTTACTGAAACATAAGAATCAGAGGAGAGGGTTGTAGATAAAATTACATAAAGGTCATAGTATGATCTTTAATTGCTTTATTTTACTTTTTTACAGGGTTTTCTGCAAATGAGCCATAAATCTATTTAAAACTCCAAGCAAATATAAACCTAGATTTTGGTCAACATCCATCCAAATACAAAAGTTAACACAAATTTTGATGGATATACACAACAAAACACTCAAAAGCAATCAAAATTATTTGAAGTAATTTGATCAAATATGCATTTGACTTAAATAGCGTAAGATACGAGTAAAACAGGTGTTTTTACCATGTTTTTACACCTACCAAATGGAATATTTTGACAATTAATTGTCAAACTGATCAATTATAAAGAAAAACACCTACAAACACTATTCATATTTTGTTTATTTTTTCTGATATGTCCGGCTGGTATCCGCCGAAAAAAGTATTGATGCTGACCCACTATTTATCTACGAAAACGTTTGTAATGTTAATATCTTTCATATTTTTTCCAGGATGTTTCCATCAAAATCACTATAATTACTTACAGAATCACGCATGTTTAGGGAATAAAATGGTAAGATGACCATAGAAACTGACTACACCTTCTTTTAATAATAGTAAAATAAAAATTAATCAACCCGTTAAATATTTGTAAAGCGTTGGTTTTGATATCTTTAAAGTATCACAAACTTTTTTAATGAGATTTTTTTGAGTCGTACATCTGCGTGCCATTTTTGTTTGGCTTAATTGAGTTTCTTCACTACGAGCAACTGTCCATCCTGCTACAGTTCCCTCCTTGATAAGATTCAGCTCAAATTCTGCTAAAGCTCCCAAGAGATGAAATACTAATCTACCACCATTGGTGCCAGTATCGAAGCCTTTTTGAATACTCTTAAAAACTACAACGTGATTATCGAAATAATTAACCCACTTGATTAAATCTTTAAGGTTACGGCCTAAACGGTCGGGTCGCTAAATTACATTCGTCCAAAAATATCATTCATACGGTTATTACCATGAGTGGCATTTATTATTAAAAACAAGATTTTTTAAAAAATATAACAAGTTTATGCTTCAAAGGCAGTCAATAACTAATATTTGGAGCAATCAGAAAAGTACATCATTCGAAAGCGTTGAAGCAAATTGCCGATGAGCGTTGATATATTTATTTCAGATTCTTTTCAGCAAATCAATTATATCATTGACTTCTTGCTTAAAAGTCAAGAACTCGTTGGTTAGTTCATATGTAAGGTTTCCGTTTTTTGCACCTTTTTCAACTTTCTCCAAGTATTCAACTTCAATCGTTAATCGAAACATTGAGAGTGAAGATTTCATATCGTGTGCGATTCGTTTGATGTCGGTATAGGCTTTTTCCTTTATCGCTTTTTCGAGTAAACTTAAATCAGTTGGTACTTTGTTAATGAATATTTCTACCATTTCTTTCTTGAAACTATTGTTTTCTGCTTCACCAGATGATTCTAAGTATGAAAAATCAATACTTTTTTTGTTTCTTATTTCAGTTGGTAATGAATGATTTTCAATTGTAGTCTCAATTTGCTTCTTATTTCCTGCTTCAACTACAGAATGTATTTTATTCAATAAATCTTGCTGTTTGAATGGTTTTGCTACGTAGGCATTCATGCCAATATCGAAACATTTTTGTTGCTCACCAACCAATGAATGAGCAGTCATAGCAATGATTGGAATATCTAATTTTAATACATTCCGAATGTGAATAGTTGCCTGATAGCCATCTTTTACTGGCATTTGAAGGTCCATTAGAATAAGGTCGTATTGGTTTTTCGACAATAATTTTATGCCTTCTTCACCATTGAAGGCAATATCTAAATCGAAACCAAATTTTTGAATGACGCTTTTTGCCAAACGTTGATTTAGTTCGTTGTCTTCACAAAGTAATATTGATAGCTTTCTGATTGATTTTTTATTAGAACTATTTTCTATGATTGTGTCTTTGAATGATGATTCAACTTTTTGGAATGTTAAAGAAAAATAAAAATCAGAGCCTTGTCCTAATCTACTTTTGACCTGAATTTGACCATTTTGTAGTTCGACCAATTGCTTTACGATGTTTAAGCCTAAGCCAGTACCACCAAATTTGCGTGTTGTGCTGGCTTCAGCTTGGGTGAATCTATCAAAAATTACCAACAGTTTTTCGGCTGGAATACCAATACCTGTATCTTTCACCGAAAATTTCAGCATAACATGGCTATCGGTTTCATCAATTTTCTTTACCGACATCGTTACTTCGCCGTCTTCCGTAAACTTTATTGCGTTTCCTGCCAGATTCATCATTATTTGATTGAGACGACCTCTGTCTCCTACCACAAGTTCAGGCAAATCGGCATCTAATAATAAACTAAAGTCGAGGTTATTTTTAGCGGCCTTTACTTTTAATAAATCATAAATATGTTTCAAGGTGGCTTTTATATTGAACGGGTAAGATTCAATCACCAATTGCCCCGATTCGATTTTTGATAAATCTAAAATATCATTAATGATAAGTAGTAAATTATCTCCAGCAATTTGGATATTACTAACAAATTCCCGTTGAGTTGGATCAAGATTACTTTGAGTGATCAGTTCCGTAAAACCAATAATTGCATTTAATGGTGTGCGTATTTCGTGGCTCATGTTTGCCAAAAAGCTATCTTTCGCATAAACGGCTTGTTCAGCAAGGTTTTTAGCATTGATTAGGTCTAATTCAGCTTGTTTTTTGATTGTGTAATCCTCGGCAACTCCCAAATAACCCAAAATATTCCCATCCGTATTTCTAATACAAGTAAAGCTCAACCAAACAGGAATTCTTCTACCTGATTTGGAAATATATGTCCATTCGTGAGAATCAGCAGAATCATTTTCTTTGATTTTTGCCACAAAAACATCAAGACCTGGCGTCACTTCTCGCCCTAATTCTATGGTTAACTCTGCCGCACGTTTTGCGATTTCATCAGGGTCATGAAAATCGGCAGGAGTCATTTTATTGATGAGTTCTTCAGCTGTATATCCTAACAAATCTAAACCTACTTTATTTATTCGCTTGATAATACCGTTTATATCTGTAAAAATAACTGAATAGCTAACTCCGTTGAAAATGGCATTCTGGGAGGCCATTAAATTAGCAATATTTAAGTCTTTTCGTTTTTTTTCGGTTATATCTGACTCAATAGCTATGAAGTTTATGAGTTCATTGTTATCATTAAAGATAGGACTGATACTAATTTCAAGCCAATACTTTCTACCCGATTTACTTCTATTTTTTATTTCTCCCTTAAATGAGGTTCTTTTATTTAAGGCTTCTTTGATTTGCAAAATTGTATTTTTATCGGTTTCTTCATATTGAAGGATTTTTCCTGGTTTTTTGCCAATTACCTCCTCCAAAGAATAACCCGTCAATGTTACAAAAGGCTCATTGACCCATTCAATTCGTCGGTACTTATCAGTCATTAGAATAATGTTGTCAGTACCTTTGGCTACAAGAGAAAGTCGTTTATTTTCTTCATTTATTTTTTTACTGAGCGTAATATCTCTGGCAATGGCATATAATAAACCCATTTCTTTATCGTGGGAAGCGTTCCAACTTAGTAATTTATAATCATCACCCCCTTTGCACTTAAATCTTGCTTCAAAATGGATAGTATAGATGCCTTGAGCCAATTTGTCAATTTCTTTTTGAGATGAATGAATGTCATCATCGTGAACAAAGTGCAAGAAAGGCTTTGAGGTCAGTTCTTCATCTGAAAAACCCAACTCTCGGGAAAAAGTAGGACTTAAAGTCTCAAAAAAGCCTGCGGTATTAACAACACACAAATAATCTTGTGAGATGTTGAAAAACTGTTGTAGTTTGTTTTCTGATATTTTTTGTTTTGATATATTTTGACTGATGGATACATACCTGATAGTTTTGCCTTTTTCGTCCAAAAATGGTACAATAGTAGTATCTGCCCAATAAGACTTGCCATCTTTTGCTCTATTTTTTACTTCTTTTTTCCAGACGAGGCCAGCCGTAATAGTCTGCCATAAATCAGTGAAAAAATCTTTGGGATGAAAGCCCGAATTTAAAATTCTAATATTTTGTCCAATCAATTCCTCTCTCGAATATTTTGATACAATACAAGTGGCATCATTCACAAAAGTGATAATACCATTGTTATCAGTAATAACAACACTCGAAGTTAGGTCTAAAGCTGATTTATAACTATTTAGTTCAAGGGTAATTGTTTCTAAGGCTTTTTTTGCCAGTTTATCTACTTCATTTTTTAATTCAAGGTTCTTTTTCTTCAATTCTAACTGAACAATTACACTCTTGGCGAGCGTAGAAAGTGCTTTTTTTTGTTCATTATCTAATATTTTTGGCACATTATCAATGACGCACAAAGTACCAATATTAAACCCATCGGGTGTGGTTAGTGGAGCTCCCGCATAAAAACGAATATCAGGGCTTCCAGTTACAAACGGGTTATTTTTGAATTTTTCATCTTCGAGAGCATTTTGTACTTCAAAAATATTATCATCCATAATGGCATATTGACAAAATGAAATTTCTCTCGGCGTTTCGGATTCTGTAAAGCCAATACGGGATTTGAACCACTGACGTTTGTCATCGAGTAGCGTAATTAGAGCAATTGGAGTTTGACAGATGTAAGAAGCTAACTGTGTAATATTATCAAAATCTTCTTCAGATAAAGTATCTAACACGTTGTAGTCAAGCAATGCTTCGAGTCTCTCTTTTTCATTTGATGGTATAGGAGCGTATGTTCGTTTCATTTTGGTAGGCAAAATTGTACAGAGAAAATTTTCCTTTACTAATAATTTACACAAGTAAAAGCATTTCAGACTGAATTTCAAATTTTAGTTTCAAAATTATTATTTTAATAAATCTCGCAGTGTTTCCTACTGCCACTCAATCAGGCTGAATACTCTTGGTAAAGACCGCTCCACCAGCAACCACACTGTGTTTTCCGATGTTTACATCTGACGTAATCACCGCATTTGCATCAATCCAACAATCGTCTTCATTGGTAATTGTTGCTACTGTTTCGCCTTGCAGATTAATCGGAATATCTACGTCAGATACGAAAAATTACTAAAATTAAAGGTGCATTCACTTCTGACAATGCCTTTTAAAATTGGAATATTTAGCAATCCTAAATATGGATAAACTTTGGAATAAAACAGTTTTTCGTTGTAGGGAGATTCTTTCGGAAATTAGTATTATTTTCGCTGACAAAATCGCTGATGAAGATTTTGAGTTGTAAGTTTTGGTTGAAAGAACCAAAACTTACAACTCGCTCAATTTTTATTTGACAAAGTTTAAAAACATTCCCGTAAAATTGACTTGTTGAAGCATAATATATCAAATCCAAATATGTTTTTTGCGAAATGTAAGTACTAAATCCTTTTTTTATTTGTTATTTTAAGCTTGAACAAATTTTT
>NZ_JBELAU010000035.1:0-7448 GCF_040253585.1 Emticicia sp. W12TSBA100-4 | reverse complement strand
GGATATTTGTACAAGAACTGTAGTAATCATCCTCTAATAATACCTTATTATTGGGTGTGCTATCAATATCTGTTTCATTCATTGCTGTTATTTCAGCAGAATTATAGGAAACGCCTGAATTATTCAAGTTGACTACAATTGTCAGAGTTAGTAGTGAATTTGAAGCACTGATATTTCCTACTTGCCATGTAAGAGTATTCCCTACCAAGTTTGTTGTCCCTGTACTTGTTGTTGCACTCACTAATGTTGCCCCAATTGGTAATACATCCGTTACTACAACTCCTGAAACATTGGTCTGCCCGTCGTTATTTATTATAAGTGTAAAGGTTACATTATCACCACTTTTGGCTACAGTTTGAGTTAATGAAAGGTCGGGGAACCCTGCAAGAATTAAGGGTAAAGCCTTTTGGGTAGCTTTTTTTATATTATATGGTTTAGCTATTGAACTAATACCTGAATCATATTTTGCATTTGTTTCTATACTTTTTACAAGAAAAAGTATAGATAGTATAACAAATAATATTTTTTTTGTGAAAAAACTTTTCATCTCAAGATTATATTTATATTTCCGACTACCCCAAAATGCTGTCTAAAATTTGCAGGAATGGATTGTATATTTTTGTTTATTTCTTAGTCGATTCAAACAAATAAATTTTGAATCCGATAAGTATAAAGGCAGCTAATAATTATCAGTATTTGTGTGTGTGGATTTAGTTAGCAAAAACAGTTTCTTGGGTCAAAATTTTTCGTATTTTGACTTAGTTATTCAAAGCTTTATGAAGACCTATTTTATTATAAGATACTACTCTCGATCAAGAATAAGTTTTTTTCCAAAAGTTGTCTTTTGGGTTTTCACTCTTACAACCAAGCTTTGGCTTGAAATCTTTACAGGAATCTTAAAAGTTTTTTCCATTAAATCAGCCTTTTTCCCTTTGACTTTCATTATTTCCCTACCCATTTCTGTTGCTACAATCATCGTTACCTCTTCAAAATCTTCAACGCCATTTAGGACGATTTTAAAATCCTCATTTGTTGTATTTGGGTATAGTAATAAATTCTCATTTTCAAACTCCATTAGTTTTGTTTTATTTTCTTCCGAGACACCTAAAACTACCTTTGTATCTTTATAATTTCCTATATAATACTCTTCGGCAAGGGCACTATTAATCGTATTTGAAAAATCTCCCCCTTTCATTCCTGGAGCTGAAGATTTGGGGTCTTTTTCATTTTCAAACAACTTTACTTCCGTTGGATTAATATTCGCAGATAATAAAAAACTAAACAACATCGTTTCAACGCCTTCAATAAAATCTGTTTTTGCTCCTAAAGTCGTAATTCCATGATAATCTGAGGCAGGGTTAACGGTTGGTGAAAATACAATACTATTATCCTCCCATGTTCCTCCATCTGAATTCTGAATCCTTAATTTCTCATCAGAAACCGCTGATGGAACAACCATTGTTATCTGTGATGGACCCAATAGAAAATTTCTTTGACTAAAATTTGGTTTAGCATATACTTCATACTTCTCTGCTTGTGAATTATACTTCAAGGTGAGTTCTAATCCTTTTTGTCCGTATGAATCCTCCACACATATTAGCAGTGTAACAGCTAAAAATGCCACTATTATCTTTTTCATTATTTTTTAGAATTAAAATTTGAAATTGTATATTCTACCAATAATTCCTTATTTGACCTTTGTCAGCGTTACTCCTAAACAAGTTGGCTGGCAAACACAAACTTTTACAGGAAACGCATTTGACAAATCATAGCATGCACCTGTTATGGTACTGTAATTACTACCTATACTTAAATTTGAAATACTACCTGTATAACTAACAGCATAAACATTATAAGACTGAGTACCCGTTAGCCCTGTAAAACTGGGTGTTACTGATTTTTGTAAAATCACGCCATTCAAATCAGTTAATATATATTCTGTTGTCGCTCCTGCAGGAGGAGAGGTAACAGTTTTTAATGTAAATGAAGTAGTAGTATAATCACAAACTCCAGCGTTACTTGGAGGAACACAGATATTCACTAAAAGTGGTTTTGAAAAATCTCCACAAGCAGCACTCACATTTGTTAAAGTTCCTCCTACTGTTAAACCTGTTACAGTATTATCATTGACATAACTATATGCATAAATATCATATTGTTTAGACTGCGAAATTCCAGTAAAACTTTGTGTTGAAGATATTTTAGTAATGATTCCTGTAGCATGGTCAACCAATAAATACGTGGTTAAACTATTACTTGGAAGTATCCCTGGAGTTCCTATATTAAAAGTAATATCAGAAGAATTATAATCACAACTCGTCTGTGCTTTTGCTACAAAGGAAAGTGCAATTATCATGCAAACTATCATTACTTTTGGAAATATTTTATATGTATTTTTCATAGAATATTATCATTTAGCAGTGCCAATACACTTATTTTATAAGTTCTGGTGCTGTAATATTGCACGTAGAACAACTTGTGCCACTATTGCTATAATTACTATTATAGACGTCTGTAACCAATCCATTGTCAATGGCATTACTATAATCGCCTCCTTTCATACCCGATGCGGAAGATGATGGGTCTGAGCCATTCACAAACAAACGGACACCATCTCTACATTGTCCATCTGAAAAAGTAAAATAATATAACAATGTTTCTGTATTGGTTGTGAGGGCTACAGCTTGACCACTTGATTGTACGGCGTGAAAATCATGCGTGGCATCCGCTGCTGGTGCAAAAATTCGATTAGATGCGTCAACACCCCAACCTCCTGCGTTTACTGATGTTACAGATAAGTTATTATCGGGTGCTGAGGCTGGAACAACTACAGTGATTTGGGATGTTCCCCATGTAAATGATGCGTTTGTAAAATTGGGCTTTGCGTAAACTTCATAACGACTTTGTGCCGCATTCCATTTAACAGTTAAGTCTATCTTATTTTGAGCAAAAGATACCATTGACATAAACCCTAAAATTGTAATTAAAAATACCTTTTTCATCTGCTTTTCATTTAAAAGTTTATTAGTAATAGTATAAGCGGATGTTTGATTTTCCGCTTATACTAATTAATTATTTAAGGAATTTGCTCAACCATAAAGTCGAAGTTATACGCCTTATTGGTCAAGTTATTTGGATACTTATTAATGATATTGAACAAGATGAAAGCGGTATCAGTACTTGACCCCTGATATTTTACTTTACCATCCATATTAATATCACCTGTAAGATATACTGGTGTTACAAAGTCATAATTATAGCTTTGTGCAGTATTCCCCGAGAAAGTAATTACTTGAGATAAGATAACAGCAGGGTCAGGAGAAGTACCTGAATACTTAACTTTGTTATCTGCATTTCTCGCATTTCCAGCCCAAAGGCCCATTTTGCCATTACCAAGTGTTACCTGTTCTGAACCATCATAAGAGCCAAGCGTACCATCTGCCAAGACTAAACCTTTATCCCACAGTTGAGCTGCTGTCATTGATGTAAAATCAA
This sequence comes from Emticicia sp. W12TSBA100-4, assembly GCF_040253585.1. Lineage (NCBI taxonomy): Bacteria > Pseudomonadati > Bacteroidota > Cytophagia > Cytophagales > Leadbetterellaceae > Emticicia > Emticicia sp. W12TSBA100-4. Next base: position 3,953 of record NZ_JBELAU010000035.1, on the reverse strand, counting down.
CGGTTGTACCTGTAGCTGACATTGTAATTGGAGTAGCTGTCATAGCTCCTAAGTGATTGCGATGTTTGATTGAAACATAGTAACTTGTTCCAACAGCACCTATAAAGGTTACTGGTGTAGTTCCATCACTTGCTTCTACCACATCACCATCTCTTTGAACCAAGGCAGCTCTTGTTTTCAAAATAGTTGATGGATTAGCGGCATCACGAAGTTCAACAAATACCCAGTCTACAATGGCATTAGAGCCTGTTGTTGTAAGTACTCCTGTCCCTATTTGCTGTCCTCCATTGTCTGATACTTTGGTAAATCGACTATTAGCCATTCCAGTATATGGTTCAACCGTAGGAATAACACCTAATGTACGTAAGTCATCACGCATCAAGGCATCAGTTGCACCACTTGGTGAGAAGAATGCACCTTGTAAAAATACCTTTAATTGTAGTTTTACATCTAAGACAGCATTAATTAATATAGTCACTTTAGCAGTATCACATACGGATGGATTAGCTTTATCACAAATAGTATAAATGAATGTATCTGTTCCACTTGCTCCTGGATTCGGAGTATAACTAATCGTACCATCTGGGTTAACGATTGTTGTCCCCTTACTTGGGTCAGTAGTAACTACAGGCACTGTTATTTTTGCTAAATCCGCTTGTGTTCCATCTGAATTCTTATCATTAGCCAAAATAGGTATTATTGACTTCGTATCTGCAACTATTGATATTATACCATCTGGATTAGCACAAGGGCCTAATGTAACCGTTACTGAATTAGAAGCAAGGCTTACACATGATCCATTTGTACAAGTAGCCATATAAGTTGTTGTAACTTTTGGACTTACTATACCGTTTGCTGGTACAATATCTCCAGAATTGGATGTCCATGCAATTGTTCCACTACAACCTGTAGCACTTAAAGTAGCAGTCCCACCTGAACAAATGATAACTGAGGTCATTCCACCATTAACAGATGCCACTGGAGCAGAACATAGAGTCGTCTCCGTTGGGTCATTTGTTGGATCTGTGTCAGCATCAGGGCCATCTACCAACTCTGGATTGGTAATTGGTTTCCCATTTGTATCAGTTCCTGCATCTGAAACTGCACTAACTGTGCTACCATTTGGATTTTTCCCACTCACATTCGCTACATTGATTACTTTACCTGCATTCAAATCAGCTTGTGTCAAGGTATGTTCTGCCGACAATGTCGCTGTAGCATTCGGTGCTAAACTCGCTATTGGATTTATCCCGCTCAAAGTTGCATTGGCATCTGTTACCACTACATTTGTTAAGGTCGTACTCCCAGTGTTAGTCACTACCAAGCTGTAAGTAATCTTAGAACCTACCGTTTGTCCACTGATTACCGTTTGACTCTTAACTATCTTAATACTTGATAAAGGTGTCAAAGTCGTCTCCGTTGGATCATTTGTTGGATCAGTATCAGCGTCAGGACCATCCACCAACTCTGGATTCGTGATTGGTTTACCACTTGTATCTGTTCCTGCATCTGAAACTGCACTAACAGTGCTACCATTTGGACTTTTTCCACTTACATTCGCTACATTGATAACTTTACCTGCATCCAAATCTGCTTGTGTTAATACATGTTCTGCAGATAATGTCACTGTTGCATTCGGTACTAAACTCGCTATCGAGTTTATTCCGATCAGAGTTGCATTGGCATCTTTTACCTCTACATTTGTCAAGGTAGTATTACCAGTGTTAGTCACTACCAAGCTGTAAGTAATCTTAGAACCAACTGTTTGCCCACTGATTGCTGTTTGACTCTTAACTATCTTAAGTGAAGAAATACAGTTGTTTACTTTTATTTCAACTGGTGTTGCAGAGCTTTTACAACCGTTTACTTCACAAGAAGCATAATAGGTTGTCGTTACTATAGGACTAACTGTTGCATCGGTCAACTGAGAAGTTAAATTCACATCAGTGTACCATTTAACGGTTCCAGTTGCACAAGTTGCTTCTAAAGTCGTAGTAGTTCCTGAACAAATAGGATTTATACTTGCTACGATTGCAGCGGATAATGTTGGCGAAACCAATGTAGTGCTGACAACATTTGATACGCAATTCGCTTGCGTTACAGTTATGTTTGTGTAAGCTGCTGCTGTTAAGCCATTCACTACATAAGAAGTTGATAATGCTGCAATTGAAATTGGTGTTTGTGCAACTCCACTTTTAGAATAATTCAAGATATAATTCAATCCTTGAGCTAAACCAGTTATTACAAACTTACCTTCATTACCAGGACTACAACTAATTGGATTTACGCCTAATACTTCTATTATTGCTCCTCCAGGATTAGACAAAGAAACATTTAGTGTATTTGAGATACATGCACTTTGTTTCACATTGATACCTGTATAATTTCCTGCAACTAACGAAGCTAAAGTGTACGTTGTCCCTGTTGCTTTAAAAGAAACTGGTGTTTGTTGCACACCATCTTTTAAGTAATTAAGTGTATAATTTAAACCTGTAGTCAACCCTGTAATAACCACTGTCCCATTATTTGCTCCGCAACTATTTGGTTGAGTTATTGTTCCTATTCCAATTACTGGAGGCAATGGATCAACAAGCATTTGGCTTAAACTATTAGAAATGCATGCGTTATTCGTCACATTAATATTAGTATAAGACCCAGCACTTAACCCTTCTATTGTGTAAGAGGTAGTTGTAGCTGAATATGTAATTGGCGTTTGCCAAACTCCATCTTTCTTGTACTTAATCATATAAACTGTGCCCGGGGCTAATCCGGTAATAGTTAATGAACCATCAGTGCCACTACATGTAGTAGGGTTATTAGGTGTTCCTAAAGCAATCACTGCCGAAGCCGGATCACTTAATACAGTAGAAATACTGTTTGAGGTACAACCTGCACTGATTACTCTGATATTTGTATAACTTCCACTTAGTAAACCACTTACAATATAAGATGTACTCGTAGATGTAAATGCTATTGGAGTTTGAACAAACCCATCTTTACTGTAATTCAAAACGTAGGCAGTATTAGGTGCCAATCCACTTACAGTGAATGAACCTTCATTACCTGAACATGTAGTTGGATTCGTTTTTGCCCCTAAAGTAATTGTTGTCGTAATTGGATCTGACAATGATTTACTTAAAGGGTTCGAAGTACAAGCACCACTTGTTACAGTAATATTCGTATAATTTGCTGCCGTCAAACCACTTAAATAATAAGAAGAGCTTGATGATGAAAACGAAACTGGTGTCTGTGGCAAACCATTTTGCATGTAGTTAACGGTATATGGTGTTCCAGCAGTTAATCCATTAATTTGAATAAAGCCATCATTCAAACCACAAGCACTTGGGTTTTGCGTTGTTCCTAAAGTTATAAATGCACTTGGAGGATCTAACAATACTAATGATGCTGACGAAACTATACCACTCGAACAAGACGTAGTAGCGTTCGTAACGATAAAGTTATCATAAGTACCTGCCATTAAATTAGTCAATGTTATGCATCCTGTTGCATCCGCTAACAATGTATTCGAACTTTGTGCAGCACCATTTTTATTGTAGCTTACAGAAAAATTAGTATTGGCTACTAATCCACATATTTTAATAGTTCCTTGCGATCCTCCACAACTTGTAGGGTTTGTTTTCGAAAAGTTACTATTCGTCAATGCAATAGCTGGAGTTACATTTACTACTACACTTGTAGCCGAACTTTTACAAGTTCCATTTATACATGCTCCATAATAAGTAGTTGTCGCCGTTGGTGTAACTTGGCTACTTACTAATGAAGTCAAAGCTGCATCAGCATACCATGCCAATGTTCCTGTTGCACAAGTTGCAGACAAAGTAGTACTTGAACCAACACAAATAGAAGCTGGACTGGCACTTACTGTAGTAGGTGCAGTTGTTTGACAAACAATACACGCAGGTGCAGTTACTGGTATAACTTGTGGTGTATTA
>NZ_JBELAU010000034.1:0-11112 GCF_040253585.1 Emticicia sp. W12TSBA100-4 | reverse complement strand
CAACTTAATTTGCCATGCTCTTGCTACGCAACGTTTTGTTTACTTTTCCCGCCTGACTCTCGTCGTTTGGGAGTGCAAAGGTACGAACCTTTTTTTAATTCGCAATACCTCGCATAAAAACACTTTTTGTACATATTCCACTTCTCCCTTATTATCAGTAACTTACATTTTTAACTACAACTAAAGATACAACAAGTTCTTCTTATTATCCTATTAAATACTTGCATCTCTTACGTGAATTCGAGATTAAAGTATTTTGCATGTATTGGAGGGGAGCTTAATATTGAAAGAAAAACAAATTCTAAGACCTTAAATCTCTTCGAGTGGCTTTTACTCAGTGAATTGTTACGCCCCGATGGGGCTTTATTAGAGGGGATATTTCTTACATTTCTACCGACTTTTAACTCCTACGGAGTAAAATACTTGATAATCTATTGATTGTAAACACTTTATGTGTTTTGCTAATCTATAATCCATATTACATCTTGATTATTTACAGCTATCACACAACTTAAAAGGTGTAATGTTAGCCTCACATGCGGATAATTTGCATCTCTACTCTGCGATTAAGAGATTTATCGGTGCGTGAGATTGGTGAATCTGGCCCCATTCCTCTTACTTGAATACGATTTGACTTGATCCCTTTCTTTAGTAGGTATTCTTTGCAAGACTTGGCTCTTTTTAATGAGAGTTCGATATTACTGTTGCGGTCGCCTTCGTCGGATGTGTGTCCTATGATTTCGATAATCATTGTTGGAGATTGTTGCATTAACTGTTCAACTTTGTCGAGTTCACTCATGGCACTTGGACTAAGTATGTCTTTGGCTTGTTCGAATTGCAGGCTTTTCAGAATTATCTTTTCACCTGTTGTAACTTTCTTACCTTCATATTCAACAGTTTTTTGTGGTGCAGGCTTCGTAACTATTACAGGTTTGGTAGCTTTTGGATTTCTTGACCATACTAAAAATGGTATTCGTACTCTAAGCCACACAGCTGCTTGGGTAAAATTTAGGTTATTTGTTCCAGCATTTGAGCCATTCCTGATAAAAGTGGCTTGCTTTCTTAAAACATTAGCAGTTGGAATATGTAAACCAATACTTAGTTCTATCGGAAAATCAAAGGAGCTTACCCCTCCTATTCCATATTCGGGTGAAAAGATGAGTACATTATTTCTTTTATAGAGACTTTGACCTGAAAGTCCATTTCCATTGATTACCACTCCATCTCCACTCTCATCTTTAACTTTAGTAGTGTAATGAATATTACATTGAAAATATTTTGCATTTCTATAATGCTTTAAGCCAATAAAATAAGATGTGTATTTATACAAGTAGTACCAAGAATCATATTCGAGATTGTTTGAAATTCTTACGGGTGCTGGGTCTTTTACATAGTTAATGTGCATAGCACGGTTTACTCCTAAATTGACAGACCATTGTTTACTGACCAAGTAGTTTGCATCAATCCCAATGGTGTTGGTCATCTTATAGATTTGCTTGTTGGCACCAGAAGATGTGGTTATTTCACCAATGATATAGTTCTTGAGTGGATTTGATTTTAACACTAAGTTGCTATTAGAACCATCAATAAAAGGAGGTATGGCCCAGCCGACGCCAAAATGAGGTGAAAGTCGAAGTTGTGGACGGTAGGTGTTACTTTGTGAAAAAACCAAAGAACTTATGAAAATGAACAATAGGATTATTGGTGTTTTCATAAATTCTTCGGTTTTGACTTCAATGGAGTTTTATCCTTTAACGGATTTTACGTATTCAACAATATCATTATATAATGTATTATCTGATGAATTTTGTAAAACTCTGATAAACTGGCTACCGATGATTGCCCCCGCTGCATATTGACTTGCTTTGGTAAATGTTGCGTTATCTTTTATACCAAAACCGATGAGTCGTGGATTTCGGAGATTCATGGCATTGACACGATTGAAATATGTTTCCATGGTGTCGGTAATGCCCGATGTTCCGCCCGTTACGCTTGCACTACTTACCATATATATAAAGCCATCGGAAATTTCGTCGATTCGACGAATGCGAGACTCAGTAGTTTGTGGGGTAATCAAGAAAATATTAAGCAGACCATACTGGTCGAATATCGGTTTGTATTCGTCGTAGTATTCGTCCATTGGCAAATCTGGTAAGATTAGGCCATCAACTCCTACTTCTTGACATTTTTTACAGAAGTTTTCGATACCGAATTGTAAGACTGGGTTGATATAGCCCATTAATATAATAGGTATAGAGACTTTTGCTCGGATTCCTTCTAATTGTTGGAATAGAACTTTTAGACTCATTCCATTATCGAGTGCCACTTGGTTTGACTGCTGAATGGTTTCGCCATCGGCCACAGGGTCGGAATAAGGCATTCCGATTTCGGCTATGTCGGCACCAGATTCTTGTAGAGCTTCTAAAACTGTTGTGGTGTCGTTGAGATTCGGGAAACCTGCGGTGAAATATATATTGAGTACGTTGTTGGGCTTTTCTTGAAAAAGCTTGGTAATTCTGTTCATTGTTTTGTTTTTTACTATTGGATAACATTTAATATTTGGCGAACATTTTGTTCGCCCTACATTATTTTCCTGCCCAATAGTCGAGTACTAAAACTTTATCGAGGTGTGGTCCGAGCACTTCTACGAATGCTTTGTGAGCTGGGTGAGGTAAATATACTTCACGGTCTTTCTCAGTTTTGAAAGAAACGAAGAATAAATGCGTGAAACCTTGGTTGAGGTTTTCGGGGCTGTTGTTGGTTCCCCACTCAAAATCAGCGATTTCTTTGATTTTTGTTGGTAATGCACGGAAAGCTTCTTCTACTTTCTTTACATCTTCTGGGCTACTTGTATCTTTAAATTTGAATAAAACGGCGTGACGTAACATTTTGGTTGGTTGTTTTTTGGTTTGAGCATTCGACATGAATGATACTGACATAATGGCGATTGCGAGAAAGAGGGTTTTCATTTTAGATTTGTTTAGTATTGGTTGAATATTATTTACAAATACTTCATATAAGTATCTAAGTCTTTATCGCCACGTCCCGAAAGGTTGATTACTACGGTTTCGTTGGCGGCAGCTTTTAGATATGGTAATACTGCCAATGCGTGAGCTGACTCGATGGCAGGAATGATTCCTTCGAGTTTTGAAAGTTCAAAACCTGCGGTGAGTGACTCTTCATCAGTAATGGCAAAGAATTTTGCTCGGCCAGAATCCCACAAGTGTGCGTGCATTGGGCCAATACCTGGGTAATCGAGACCCGCTGAAATTGAATGTGGCTCAATTACTTGACCGTCTTCGGTTTGCATCAAGATACTTTTGCTTCCGTGAAGTACTCCTGTTTTACCCAAGAAAGTTGTTGCGGCTGACATTCCAGAATTGATTCCGTGTCCGCCTGCTTCGGCAGCGATTAGTTGAACCGATGGCTCATCGAGATAATGATAGAATGCACCTGCGGCGTTTGAACCTCCGCCTACGCAAGCAATTACGTAATCAGGGTTTTCGGTGCCTGTTTTTTCGAGTAACTGCCAACGGATTTCTTCGGAGATAATTGCTTGAAAACGAGCCACCATATCGGGGTATGGGTGCGGGCCAACTACTGAGCCTATAATATAATGTGTATCAACTGGGTTATTTATCCAATGACGCATGGCTTCGTTGGTGGCATCTTTCAAAGTTTTTGAACCGCTGGTTGCTGGGCGAACCTCTGCTCCGAGCATTTTCATACGTGCAACGTTGGGAGCTTGACGCTTGATGTCGATTTCGCCCATGTAAACGATACACTCCAGACCCATCAAGGCACAAACTGTGGCGGTGGCTACACCGTGCTGACCTGCTCCTGTTTCGGCAACGATTTTTTGTTTGCCAAGTTTTTTTGCCAATAAAATCTGTCCGATTGTATTATTTACTTTGTGAGCACCCGTGTGGCACAGGTCTTCACGCTTTAAATAAACATTGGTTTGGTATTTTTCAGAAAGACGATTGGCGTAGAATAATGGCGTTGGACGACCAACGTAATCTTTGAGTAATGCGTGGTATTCGGCTTGAAACTCAGGCTGATAGATAATATCAAGGTAGTTTATCTGCAATTCTTCCACGTTTGGATAGAGCATTTCGGGAATGTATGCTCCGCCAAATTTTCCGTAATATCCTTTTTTATCTACTGAATAGTTTTGTTCTAAAGTTGTCATTTTTTATACCTCAAAGGTTTTCTGTTTTTTAATGCTAAATCTCAAATACTATTGGTTTATTTCTCAAATTATAGCTTTCGTCCAAAACACTTGCGTTGATAAACTCAGTATCTGATTGTTTTACTTGGCCGTAAGCCTCGTGTATATGTCCGCAAATATGAAATCTGGGCTTTACTTCTTTTATTTTTTCGAGTAAATCTTCACAACCTACATTTTCATTCCGAGTTGTTTTATCGAGAATACCATAAGCTGGACCGTGCGTGATGAGAATATCAGTGTTTTGCGGAATTTTGTCCCAATGTCTTTTAATATCTTCGCCACGATACCGATTGAATGCCCAATTATAAAACCACGGTTGAATCGGCGAACCCCAAATGTTGATACCCTCAATTTCGATTCCGCTGTCATTCAGATAAATGACATTCGTAGGAAACAGTTCTTCCAAAACTTTGGCATTATGACTTATTTTCTCAAAATAGAAATCGTGATTTCCTGCTATCAGAATTTTATATGTAAAATCTGTTTTTGAAAACCAGTTTAAAAACTCTTTGATTTCGGATTCATGCCCCATTGACGAAACATCCCCTGCATGAATAAGCATATCACCTTCGGGCAAAACAAGCTTTTGATGTTTTCTGTGAGTATCTGATATAGCTACAATTTTCACAATCTACACTTCAATAGGTCGAATTTTATCCAATAGTTCTTCGAGTTTTTCGATGTCTTTTAATGCTGGTTCAATCTCAAACTTACTGTTTACATCCATTGCGTATGGCTTTGGAATAATTGTTTCCAATACATCAAGGTTTTCAAGACTTATGCCTCCTGCCAAGAAATAAGGCTTTTGATTATCGTACTTATTCAAGATACTCCAATCGAATGCAATTCCATTGCCGCCGTAACCATCACCTTTTGCATCAAACAAGAAGAAATCGACGTGCGGTTTGTAATTATTTACTTGCCCGAACACAAAATCATTATCGACTCTAAATGCTTTGATGATGTTTACGCCTTTCAGTCGAAGGTTTCGGCAAAAATCAGGCATTTCATTGCCATGTAATTGCACATAATTCAAACCGTACTTTTTAACGTTTTGTAAAATAAAATCGACCGTTGCATTAACAAAAACACCTACTTTCTTGATTTCTCTTGGAATCGAATTAATAAACTCTACATCTAACTCTGTTCCTACATAGCGAGGTGACTTGTCATAGAAAATAAAACCGATAAAATCAGGCTTCAACTCGATGAGTGCTTTGATGTTCTCGACATCACGCATTCCGCAAACTTTTAATTTCATATAATAGGAATACCTGCCCCCACAGGCATATTTTATTATTGTATCATACTCGGGGTAGTATGAGGTTAGCAAAAGGTATAAAAAACTATCAAAATTAAGTTTTTTCTTAGATTTTCGCTATAAATTCCCCCAATTTTGTTCCTGGCGACGCATCTTTCATGAAAGTTTCTCCAATCAAAAACCCTTTGTATCCTACCGACTTCAAGAGATTGATGGTTTCTGGCTCGCTGATACAGCTTTCCGAAATTTTGATGACATTGGCAGGAATCTTTTCGGCCAAAGCCAAAGAAGCATTTACGTTGTTTTCGGCAAAGTTTTTTAGATTACGGTTGTTTACGCCAACGATATCAACGTACTCTAACGGGCTGCAGTCGAGTTCTTCTTGGTCGTGAATTTCGAGCAGAACCTCTAAGCCTAACTCATGAGCTTTTTGACTTAAAGACTTAATTTGTTCGGGCGAAAGACAAGCCGCAATCAACAAAATCACATCGGCTCCCCAAGCTTTTGCTTCATAGACTTGATAGGCATCAATCATGAAATCCTTTCGCAAGATTGGCGTTGATGGATTGGCGATTCGAGCTTTTTGTAAATCTTCTTTGTTGCCACCAAAAAAATCAGTGTCGGTCAATACTGAAAGTCCAGCCACTCCTGCTTGGGCATAACCTTGCGTGACTTCCTCGACCGAAAGTTTATCGTTTATAATTCCTTTCGATGGTGATTTACGTTTATGCTCGGCAATGATTCCCGTTGAGTTTTCGGCAGAAAGGTTTGCCACCAGCGAATTGGTTTTTCTTGCAAAAAACTCGCTTTTTTCTAAATCCTGAATTGAAATCTCGACTTTTGCTGCTGCAACTTCGATTGCCTTTTGGGCGGTTATTTTATCTAAAATGGTCATATTCAATGAGGGAATGTTTGAATGAGTGAATGAGCGAATATTTGAATGAAAAAGTTAATTCTATCATTCTCTCATGCTATCATTCATTCATTAGATTTATTCAACTAATTTTTTCATGCTGTTTAAGGCTTTTCCACTTTCTATGGATTCTTTCGCTTGGGCGATGCCTTCCTCTATACTTATATCTTTTGCAATGCTTAGAGCAAAACCTGCATTTGCCAAAACTACATTGGTCTGGGCAGCAGTAGCTTTATTGTTTAGAACGTTTAGTAAAATTTCGGCCGATTCTTCGATTGTTCCTCCGCCATAAATATCTGATTGTTGCTGTAAATTAAAACCTAAGCTTTTTGGAGAAACAATGCTTTTATCTTTATTGGTATGACTTGAAATCTGAAAATCACTGGTCAGCGAAACTTCATCATAGCCAGCCAAATCATAAATGATAGCAAATTTGGCTGAACTTCGACCAAATAACTGAGCATACAAATCAAAAACTGATAAATTATAAACTCCCGAAAACTGTTTTTGAACTTTTGCAGGATTGAGCAATGGCCCCAAAATATTAAAGAACGTTTTCATGCCCAGCTCTTTGCGAATCGGTGCAACGTATTTCATTGCTGGATGAAACAACGGTGCGTGCATGTAACAAATACCTGCTGTTTCAAGCTTTTGTTTCAAATTACTTTCGTCGTTGGTAAACTTCACGCCCAAATATTCTAAAACTGTACTCGAACCAACCGATGAAGACACACCGTGATTGCCATGTTTGGCAACGTTTTGTCCTGCACCCGCAATCACAAAAGCCGATGTTGTGGAAATATTGAAAGTATCTTTCCCATCGCCGCCAGTTCCGACAATATCCATGGCATCAAAATCTGATAAGTCTATTGGCACGGCCAACGAAAGCATAGCTTCACGAAAACCTTCGAGTTCATCAACGGTGATTCCTTTTTGTTGAATTCCCATCAAAAAAGCAGCGATTTGAGAGTTATTGGCTTCTCCTTGTCCGATTTTTAAAAGAGCTTCTTTGCTTTCTTCTTTTGTGAGAGACTGTTTTTCTAAAAGCTGATTGAGGTAATGCTTCATTTTATAGTTGATATATTTTTAGCGGTGAATGGTCAATCATTAAATCAAAATCACTATCGTTATGTACTAAAGAAATATCAAAATGAATAGCGTAGAAAGCGATTAGGCAATCGTTTGGTTTTCTGATAGTGATTCCTTCTTTACGAAGATTTCTGTAAAGTTCGGCAGCTCCAAATGCAGCTTCTTTGGCATCAATTTGTAGGCATGAAAGTCTATCAAGGTTTTTCTGAATCTTGTTAAATTGCTCGTCTTGGCGAATTCCCTGTAAAATTTCTTGAATTATTGGTGGGCAAATTCGTAGTACATCGGTATTCAATAAATACTCATCCAACAAATTAACTTTTGAAGTTTCTTGCCCACGCAAATAGTCAATCCAAATACCAGTATCAAATAGTAATATCTGCATGTTTTGAAGTTCTCATTTCATCTAAATCACCTTCCCAGATAGCTTTTCCTTTTATTTTCCTTAACTCTTCTCCTGCCAAACGACGTAGATATTCTTCCAAAGCAATATTCACAATTTTGCTTTCAGATTTTACTTCCGAAATATCTTGAATCTGTTTTATCAACTCTTTTCGTGTAAGTTGTCTTGTTGAAGCTGTCATAAGAATAGCTGTTTTAATCAAACAAATTTACAAAATCTCTCAACTTCTCATCCAATTTTCTACCATTTTCACTCCGTGTTGTGTCAAATATGCTTCGGGGTGAAATTGTACGCCTCTGATATCATACTTTTGGTGAGCCTCGGCCATTACAAAACCCTTTTCGTCGATGGCAGTGATTTTCAAATCAGCTGGCATGGTTTCGGGAACAACTGTCCATGAGTGATAGCGGCAAACTTCAATTTCGGAAGGGATTCCTTGGAAAAGCACTTCGTTCGAGTCGGTTATCAAACATTTGGTTGTTACTCCGTGAAGCACTTCTCCCATATTATGTAGCCTTGCTCCGAAGGCTTCACCGATTGCTTGATGCCCCAAACATACACCAAAAATAGATTTTGTGGCATGATATGTTTTTATCAAATCAAGCATAATTCCTGCCTCTTCGGGAATACCTGGGCCAGGTGAAAGTAAAATTTTATCGTATTTTTCGACTTCCTCCAATGCAATTTTATCGTTTCTGAAAACATCTACATCGCCACCTAATTCTTTTAGGATATAGACTAAGTTGTAAACAAACGAATCGTAATTATCAAGAACTAATATTTTCATGTTGTTTGTGTTTTTTTTATTATCGTTTAACAATTCCCCCTTTGAAGGGGGCAGGGGGATGTCGTGGGTATATTAAACTCAAAAATCTTTATTTTCTGCAATCCAAGCCACTATCTTTCTCAAAACCCCATTCATATCTTTTATGACTTCCAAATCATCAAATCTCAAAAACCTAACACCATCCATTTCTAACTCCTTTTGTCTTAAAATATCATCAACCTCTTTGCCAATGTGTGAACTTCCATCAATTTCAATAGCAAGCATCAATTCGTGGCAATAAAAGTCAACAATATATCTCCGAAGCGGTACTTGTCTATGGAACTCAACACCGAATACCTTATTTTTAATCTTGTTCCAAAGTAAAATTTCTGATAAAGTACTATTTTTCCTTAGTTCTCTTGCCAAAAGTTTCAAATGCGACTCGTACGGAATTATTTTATTAGGTTTGGGCATTTTATATTCTCGTGTTTTATTCACAATAGCAACATCCCCCGTCCGACTTCGTCAGGACACCCCCTTCGGCTTTTCCGCACTTGGCTTTGCACAAGGGGGAGTATTATTCTCGTTTTCTTTTTAATTCCCCCTTTGAAGGGGCTGTCCTGACGAAGTCGGCGGCGGGGGATGTAAATACTCCAAACTCTCTCAAATCTCCTCCGCCATTTCAATAGCTTTTCTCAATGCTGCCAATTTCAAATGTACTTCTTTCATTTCGAGTTCGACATCAGATTTTGCTACAACGCCCATGCCTGCTTGATAGAAAAGTGTATTATTTTTACTCAAAAATGTACGAATTGCAATGGCATGATTGAAATTTCCTTTGAAGTCCATGAAACCAATTGCTCCACCATAAATACTACGGTTGGTAGGTTCAAATTTATTGATAATTGTCATGGCATTGTGCTTCGGAGCTCCAGAAAGTGTTCCTGCGGGGAAAGTATCTGCCACCAACTGTAATGGATTTGTGCCTTCGTGCATTTTGCCAGTCACTTTTGAAACTAAGTGAATAACATGACTATAAAACTGAACTTCCTTGAAAGTTTCAACTTTTACGTTTTCGGCACTACGAGAAAGGTCGTTTCTGGCCAAATCGACCAACATTACATGTTCGGCCGATTCTTTTGGGTCAGCATGAAGTTGACGAGCTAATTCTGTATCGTGTTCATCATCGCCCGTGCGTCGGAATGTACCTGCGATTGGGTGAATCTCAGCCTGACCATCTTTAATCAAAATTTGTTTTTCGGGCGAACTTCCAAAAATATGGTAATCACCACCATCGAAATAGAATAAATAAGGCGATGGGTTGATAGAACGTAAAGCACGATAAACATTGAAATCATCACCCTCAAACTTTCTGGAGAATCGACGAGAAGGCACAATCTGAAATACATCGCCACGCAAACAGTGTCCGATACATTTATTGATGATTGTTCGCATTTCTTCATCATTCAGATTAGATACCTCATCTTTTTCTGCTTTAAATTTAGCAGTTGACATCTTCGGATTTTTCACAAAAAACTCCAGCGTTTCCAAGCCATCGGCCGAAACTTGTGGTTCTTGTCCTTCGGGCGTGTAAGTATGCTCGAAAATATATAATTCATCTTTAAAGTGATTGATGGCAATCACATAGCGATAAACTCGATATAAAATCTGCGGAATTGCACTTTCGGCACTTTTTTCTTGAATTTCAATGTCTTCAAAGTACTCAACCGAATCATAAGTAATATGTCCGAAGAGTCCGTTTGTGATAAAAGGAAACTCACTTTTAGGGTTTTCAAATTTTGCCGCAAACTCCTGCAAAACTTTTACGCCATCTTTCCGACTCTTCAAAGGGAAACTTTCTTGCGTTCCATCTGGAAATTTCTGAGTAACTACATCATTGTCGAGTTGAAAACTTGCCACTTCATCACAAGCGATATAGCTAAAGCTATTGTGCATGGCGTGATAATCGGCACTTTCGAGAATAACCGAATGTGGGTAATGTCCACGCAAACGTTGAAAAATACCAACTGGCGTAAGCGTATCGGCAAGTAAGCGTTTATGGCGAGTTGAGATGTAATACCCCCCAACACCCCCAGCCCCTAAAGGGGAGCTTTGAACTGAAATGGAATTCGAAATATTATTCATAAAAATAAAATTTTGTTTTTACCCCCCTTTAGGGGTCGGGGGTGGTTGAAAAAAAAGCGGCTTACTGGTATGAACAGTAAGCCGCTTCGCTTAATACTTGTATGTTTTTCTACATAGCAAATCTGTTCATCCTATTTTGCAGGACGCCACCACCAGATTTTTACTATGTTAGAATATTGAGTCATTTTTTGCTTTGTTAACAGCAAGTTTAAGTCTTGCTTTGTGATTGCAAAAGTAATGGTTGATTTTAGAAATCAAAATTTTTTATTGAAATATTTTTCTTTGCCAAAGAAAATATGCTTTT
>NZ_JBELAU010000033.1:0-13253 GCF_040253585.1 Emticicia sp. W12TSBA100-4 | reverse complement strand
CAACGATAGGTTTATCTTCTCTCCGAAAGTAAAAGTATTGTTGCATAATAGAATCATCAATGGGTGGAAAGCCATCAAAAGCTATCCGTTCTTGTTGCGTTAAAAAGGAAGATGCCATATTATCAGTATAATTAAACGTGCGTTTATTTGGACTTTTACAAACACCTAAACCAAATCACAAAATAATTCTTTTTATGGTGTTATTTGTATATATTTGTTGTATATCAAACAAAGTATATTTAAAGTTTTCTAATATTGAATAACTATATACAATCAGAATGAAAATAGGCTATGCAAGGGTTAGTACCAAAGACCAAGTTTTAGATTTACAAATTGATGCTCTCAACAAAGATGGTTGTGAGATGATTTTTAAAGAGACAGCATCGGGTGCAAAAACTGAGCGACCCGAATTACAAAATCTTTTGAAGCATATCCGAAAGGGTGATATTGTGGTTGTTTACAAACTTGACCGTTTGGGTCGTTCGCTAAAACATTTACTCGAAGTAGTTTCAGAGTTAAACTCAAAAGAAGTTGGTATCAGAAGTATCAATGATGCGATTGATACGACCACTCCACAGGGAAGATTATTCTTTAATATTTCTGCTTCGTTTGCAGAGTTTGAGAGAGACCTAATTCGTGAACGAACAAAATCAGGATTAGAAGCTGCAAGAGCCAGAGGCAGAAAGGGAGGTCGTAGACAGGGCATGACCAAAGAAGCTGAACAAAAAGCGATTCTGGCTGAGACCTATTATAAAGAAGGGAAAATGGGTGTCAATCAAATTGCCGAAGAGATTGGTGTTTCCAAAATGACTTTGTATAAGTATTTGAGGTATAGGAAAGTTAAAATTGGAAATTATAATAAAATCAACTAACTATTTAGTTTGAAAGGTTGATTTTTCGGTTAATTTCTATAAGAACCTCAAAGACTGAGGGACTTTGTTTATAAGCCGCATTATAGAAAATCGGAGTTGTGTTATTCGTCAAATTTCGATGATAGGAAAATGTGGGAGGAGATTGACATAAATCCAAAGACCCAAATACTAAATTTCAAAATACACAATAGATATTTTTTTTGGAGTGTTGATGATATTTTCATGTTCATGACGATTAAATATAAAAATCACATGAAAATATGAGAAAATTGACTGTAAAACTATTAGAAACCCCTGAGCTTATTTTGGAAGCCAACCAACTTGTTAACGATACTTATTACGAAATGTATGGAATCGAGTACAAAGGGTTAGATATAAATTTGTTACAAAATGAAGGTCCTGTTATTATAGGAACACTCAATGAAGAAAATCAGTTGACAAGTACGTTATCTGTATTCGTAAACCCAGAAAAATTTCCTTCAAATCAATTTTTCAATTTTGATGTTCCAGATTTTATCTATACAAATAAATCCATAGAAATTGGAAGACTTTCACGAAACTTTCAAGTAAAACCTGTTTTCGATATTAAACATATTGAACCAATAGCTCTACTTCAAGGACTAATGCACTATTCGAAAAAGCATAGAGTCAAATATTGGCAAGCCACATTACACCCCCATCTTGCATACTTATTAAAACACGAAATGAAATTGCCGTATAACATCTTCTTTCATGGAATTCCAAACATTGATAAAAAAAATGAGCGCTTTACAAAGTTCATGGGAAGCTACTTAGATAATGGTATTTTTTATGTTTGGTCTGACATGCAATTATCCTTTGAAGCCTTAAATAAATGGGATTTAAATCAATTTGTAAACTTTGAAATTTAGAAAAACTATGAAAACATTTCTTAAATCAATTTTCGTTAGCTGTTTTCTTTTTATCGTTCCTGTTCTTTTCAGTCCCAATTTTGATCAACTCATTTGGGACATAAGAATTTGGACAACATTTTCTTTCAGCGTGATTTTGCTTACCTATCAAGGTGAAATAAAAATTAAAAACACACTTATCAATGTAAAAACAGATAAATACAGTACTTTTTTAATTTTTTTATTTGGTATTTTAAGTCAAGTGTTTTCTGTAACAGAATGGATTTATTATTTCAATGATAGTAGGTTAAATGCCAAAGCTTTTACAATTATTGGCTTATTATTCTTATTTATAGGGACAGTAATTCGAATAGATGCTCTTTACAAATTAAATAAAAATTTTACTGCAAATATTACTGAAATAGAAAAAGGCAAATTAATTCAACATGGTATATTCTGTTTTATTCGTCATCCGAGTTATTTAGGTGCATATCTTACCATGTTGGGAACATCGCTATTTTTTGAAGCAATCTATACATTTATTTTTTCAAGCATTAGTTTAATTATTGTTTATTCTTATCGAATTTATTTCGAGGAAAAACAACTTGTAAAATTCTTTAAAAATAAATACATTAGATATAAAAAAAGTACATGGAAAATGTTTCCATATATTTGGTAGAAAAAAAACTTACCCCCATTTTTGGGGGTAAGTTTTTTAATATATATACACTACGTTTGTATCATTAAATGAAAAATCAAATGAAAATCAAAATTAGTATTGCTGACGACCACGTAATTTTGTTGGAAACACTTAAATCTATACTAGAAAGAGAAGAGGAATTTGAAATTTTAGCAACTTATAATAATTCTTTCGAAACGATAAAAGGTATAGAAAAAAATCAGCCAAATGTATTATTGTTAGATTTGAGTATGCCAGAGCAGGGAATAGATAACACACATTTAGCAACTGGATTAGAAGTTCTAGAGTTTATTAAAAAAAGCAACTTGAACATAAATGTCATTGTTTTATCAAACTTTGATGACTTTGCGATTGTCCAAAAAGCCGTAAGGTTAGGTGCAAAATCGTACCTATTAAAAAATGTGACAACCGAGGTTTTAAAACAAGCAATTAGGACTGTATTTTTAGGTAATATCTTTTTCCAAAAAAACATACAAAAAAAAATAAACACACCTGCAATTTTGAATTACCTCACCAATGAGGCACCTCTAATTTTATCAAAAAGAGAAAGAGTAATATTAGACTTGGTGTCAAGAGGTTTTACAACAGGTGAAATTGCATCCAACCTCGAGTTACATAAAGACACAGTTTCTGATTATAGAAATTTATTAATGAAAAAATTTGACGCAAAAAATGCACCAGACTTAATCCGTTTAGCTTATCAATGGAAAATTTTACAATAAAAAAAAATATTATAATAATTTTTAGCTTAATTATATCAGTAGGCTGTAAAAGTGATAAAATCAAGATTACTGATAAACTACAAAAAATTAAATGTAGCTACCTAATTCAAGAAGGTAGTACCTATTCAATCGAAAATATAATTAAGGATTCCTCTCTTTTTAAACCCTTATTTACTAATTGCAAAAATTTTGGAGAAAAAAAGAATGGCGTTTGGCATAAATGCGATCTAAAAAATATTGCTAATATTGATTCAAATTTTATTTTTATTACACGTGGAGTTGACAGTTTAAAGTTCTATGCTGTAATAAATAATAAAATCATCAATTCATCGGTTACAGGTGGACATTTCAACCCCAATACAAGAGATTTTAATAGTCCATTTTCTACTTTTCAATTTACAGTTCTATCAAAACAAAAAGTAAGTCTATATATTTTTGCAAAAAACGTAAATTATAAGCTCAGTTTATTCCCATTTACAATAAAAACTTTAAACGAGGCTAAAACTTTTATTTTGGACCAACAATTACTTCATAGCTGTTATATTGGTGCCATGGTGATGCTTCTTTTATTTGGAACCACACTATTTCTGCTGTTTCGTGATTTACTTTATCTTTATTATAGTGTAGGGGTTGGTTTGTCTTTAGGCATGATGCTGGTAAACTTTGATTATTTTTATATTTTTACAGAGAATCTTCCGGAAGTAATTAGAAACAAAAATATTTATGGCTTTTTTACTTCGGTTCTTCCATTGAATTACTTTTTATTTGCTCAGAAATTCCTCAAGTACGATACTAAAACTAAACTATTTTACCACAAAATAACACCTTATGTTGTGGTCATTAGTTTATTAATTGTTGGACTCTTTTTAGTATCAAATCTAAGTGTTTTTGAGTATCGAGTTATTTTTGAAATTTTAGTTTTTATTCTTTGTGTTCTTCCATTAATTCTTCTTTACAAGAGTTTTAAGCTTAAATACCAACCTGCGTGGATTTTCTTAGTTGCAACTTTTCCAGTTTTGATTAGTGGTATTGTAGAATCATTATCCGAGTTGCACGATATACCTGTACAACTAATGCACAATTATTATTATGTACTCACCTTCTTTGAACTATTCGTTCTTACAATAGGACTAAGCATAAAGTTTAAAAATCTTCAAGAAGAAAGAAAAAAAGTGGTAGAAGAAATGTTGGAAAGGGAGCTATCTGCAAAAGATGCTGAAAGACGAAGAATTGCACTTGACTTACATGACAAACTCGGAGGATTAGTTTCGGCAGCAAAACTAAATTTCAATGTTTTTAAAGATTCTATAACTAAAGACGCTAAAAATAGCGGGTATGAAAAAGGTATGAAAATTTTAGATACAACAGCTCAGACTATCAGGGATTTAGCTCATAGTTATACCACATCTTCGATGTTAAAAGTAGGAATTGTACAGGCATTAAAAGAAATTTATATGAATTCGCAAAACCCCACAATTCATATAAACGATATGAACTTTGAAAAAAGATTAGACCCACAAGTAGAGCATTCATTGTTTATGATTATTCAAGAAGCGATAACCAATGCTGTTAAACACGCTAATGCAAATGAAATATTAATTTTTTTTAATGAAAAGCAAAATCAAATAAGCGTTACCATCGAAGATGATGGGAAGGGATTCCAAAAAGAAGCGATTACGACTGGAATGGGGCTAAAGAACATAAAGTTTAGAGTAAACGAGCAACTAAAGGGCGTAATGTCAATTGATTCATTTCCAGAAAAAGGAACAACAATTCTAATAAAATTTTACAGAGAGTGATGATAATTCGATATCCAATCCGATTTATACTAAAACAAATAAGTTAAAGTTATGAAACGTTCAATTCTATTCCTTTTCTTGGTTCTTTCTGGAATTGCAGCAAATGCTCAATCTACAACGTATGACTTAAACACATCTGATGAAGATTTTTTTAGAGAGGATAGCATACAAAATGAAGAAATTGAAAATTTGAATCTTTTTGGAGCAAACCCAACGCTTTCACAAAAATCGTTGAAAGCATATTTACCCAAACAACTCAATTTAATGGATGGTAAAACGCCTCCAAGTGCAGCTACTATTTGGGCGTTCACTTACCAAGCAATGAGCATTCAATATTGGCTTCAGTATAATCAACCATTGGTCTTCTCCTATTCATATATTCATAATATTATGGCAAGAGGAAATCATTGTCAATTTAATGCTACTTCAATCAACAAATTGACAACACTGCTAAATACTATAGGAACTGTTCAGTATGAAAAATATAGTTTTGTTCCAACGTGTAACCCACCCTCCGAAACATCAATAAAAGCATCTCATTTCAAAGTGGCAGGGGTTGGTCATTTGTTTGATTCGTTTTGTGAAGATGAAAGCATTAACTGTGTCCAATCTAGAAATATCGACAACAAGATTAGTCGCATAAAGCATGCGATTGTTCAGAACAAACCAGTTATCACTCAGTTGAGAGTTCAACATAATTTTTTTAGTTTAAAGTCCGAATACATCGAATACAATAGAACAGAAACCTTACCACAAATCTATAAAACCATTGTTATAATCGGCTATAACGACAAAAAACAATCTTTCGAAGTAACATTTCCTGCTGGCTCGAATTGGGGAAAAGATGGCATCGCTTACCTTCGTTACCACGACCTTATATATGCATCAAAAGCTTTCGTCTTATCGTTAGATGCAAAACCCGTAGTAGCAAAAAATGAACTCAAAAAACAGTCAACTCCAACCAAAATACAAGTAAAACCAAGCCAAAAACAAGATGCTAAAACAGAACATAAACAGAAATCAACACAAGCGAATACCAATACACGAACTGTAAAAAAAGAAAAACCAGCGAGTGAACTCCAAGTTGTGGTTACTCAAGCACCAATAAGTACCATAACGGCAAGTGTTTCTATTAAGAATGTTGTACTTAATGCCGAGCTTCAATTAATTACACAGCCACTACGAATAATCAAAAATGGAAATGTTTTGACTTTGGAAGAAAGTCTATCAGCATCGCAACGCTACCAATTATATGTTAGTGGGCTGAATAATGATAGCTATTTTTATGTGTTGAATATTGAAGAAGACCAAAAACAGGTACATTTCCCGGTTAATAAAACTGTAACTGGAGCTAAAACGTTGAAAGCCCCCCCCTTATCATCCTTTGTGTTATCGCACGATACCGAATTTTTTGTCCCACAACCTCGAATAGACGCAGGTTCTGGTACTATTATCCCTCGTGGGTTTGTAAAAGATGCTCCGCAGAAAGAATATATGGTACTTTTGTTTTCAAAATATAAAATTGATGACGAAATTCGAAGACTGTTAGCATCGCTAACTTATACACCTGATAGTGAAGTTTTTCATTCTAATTTAAAAAAAGTACTTGGAGAAAGATTGGCACAGCCAAACAAAGTAAGCCAAAATGAGAACGGTTATCAACTACAAGCCGAAAGCACATCAGGTACTATTTTACCAACCGTTATAATCATAACTGGAAAATAATATGATTAAAATATTTAAAACAAGCTTATTTTTCCAACACTTTTGCCCAAACCAAAACCATTGGAGAGGGTAAAGTGCAAAAAAATATCAATAAGGGCGAAGCCGAACGTAAAGCCCTGATTATTGGTAATCAGAATTATAACTTTGTTCGAAAGTTAAATAACATCTACAACGATGCTGATAGCATGAGTGTTGCGCTTCAAGCAATTGGTTTTAAAAAACCAACCGTTGTAAAGGATACCGATTATGCAAGCATGATGGATGCCATTGATAGTTTTGTTGAAAATTCACATCGGAACGATGTGGTATTTTTTTATTTTTCTGGTCATGGCATTGGGCTACATAACAACAACTGGCTTTTACCAATAAACTTCGATGCCACTTGTTTGGAACAAGTTAAAAACAGAGCTATCAATGTAGAGGAATTACGAAAACGCATCCAAGATAAAGAAGTGAGAAACCTTTTTTTAGTTCTAGATGCTTGTCGTGATGAAACCATTACCGAAAAATGCCCTACCAAAAACGCCAACCCTAATACAAAATTAGTGGACATTGAGGCTAACTCAAGTGGCTTTTTGCAGGCTTTTGCAACGGGATATGGCAAAACATCAACCTATAAAAGTTATTTCAATAAAAATAGCCTTTATACCGAATCGCTATTGCTGTATATCCGATAGCCCTTAGAACTTACTACTATTTTTAAAAATGCAGGAAACAGAACCTACCAAATTAGCTCCCAATTAAATAAAAAAAATTCTGCAATTGACGTTCAAGAACCTATTCTAAACATACGCATCTATGAGGATTTTTATTTTTTAAAAAACCAAGAAGTTAAACTCGAATCCGAAATTTCTATTTCAGAAGCCGAAATAACAAACCGTTTAGAAAAGGCAAAAGATTTTTACAACAAGAAAGACTATAAATCGGCATATAACCTATTTTTATCCATTAATAAAAACAAGAATGCTCAAAACTACTTAGGAGATATGTATTATTTTAGTTACGGCGTAGAAAAGAATTATACCACAGCCGTTGAATGGTACAGAAAAGCCGCTGACCAAGGATATGCCACGGGGCAAGTCAATTTAGGCCTTATGTATCAATACGGCTATGGCGTAGAAAAGAATTATACCACAGCCGTTGAATGGTACAGAAAAGCCGCTGACCAAGGATATGCTAAGGGGCAAGGCAATTTAGGCCTTATGTATCAATACGGCTATGGCGTAGACAAGAATTATACCACAGCCGTTGAATGGTTCAGAAAAGCCGCTGACCAAGGATATGCTACGGGACAAGTCAATTTAGGCGTTATGTATCAAAATGGATATGACGTAGAAAAGAATTATACCACAGCCGTTAAATGGTTCAGAAAAGCCGCTGACCAAGGATATGCTAAGGGGCAAAATAATTTAGGCGTTATGTATCAAAATGGCTATGGCGTAGACAAGAATTATACCACAGCCGTTGAATGGTACAGAAAAGCCGCTGACCAAGGAGATGCTACGGGGCAAGGCAATTTAGGCCTTATGTATCAATACGGCTATGGCGTAGAAAAGAATTATACCACAGCCGTTGAATGGTTCAGAAAAGCCGCTGACCAAGGAGATACTACGGGGCAAAATAATTTAGGCGTTATGTATCAAAATGGATATGGCGTAGAAAAGAATTATACCACAGCCGTTAAATGGTTCAGAAAAGCCGCTGACCAAGGAGATGCTACGGGGCAAGGCAATTTAGGCTTTATGTATGAAAATGGCTACGGAGTTAATAAAGACATAAAAATAGCCAAAGAATGGTACAGAAAAGCCGCTGAGCAAAGAGATACTAATGCCCAAGCGGCCTTAAAAGATTAGAAAAATAGTTTACTCCCCCCATTTTTGGGGGTTTACTTGGTCGTTTTTTGCCTTTACATTTACAAAAAATACGATGTAAATGAAAGCAAACCACCCGCAAAGCGACATTCTTTTTCTGGAATCAAGAATAAACTATACCCTTGTTTATTATAAAAATGGTAAAACAGAACTCTTGAGCTATACCTTGAAGAAAGTAGAAGCACAACTGGCTTCAACCAAAAGTACTTTTTTAAGAATTCACCGCAGTTTTTTAGTCAATCAAGAACATATCAAAAGGTGCAACGACACGAATGTACAACTTTCAAACGGAATTATATTGCCCGTGGCAAGAAGGCGTAAACAGTATTTAAACTAAAGGAAATGCCATGAAGTTGAAAATTCTATATATCCTATTTTTTTACAAATTAACTTTTACGTCGCTTGCTCAAAGCTCAAGCGATGATTTACCACTTGAGGATGTTCAACGTTATGCTATCCTACTGGGGAATCAAAATTATGAAACCCCCAATTTTAAATTAAATAATATCTACAACGACCTTAGCGACACACAACAAGCTCTTGAAAGCATCGGTTTTACAACAAAAATTTTTGGTAGAAACCTATCTACACCAACTTTTCGGGAGCTTATAAAGTCTTTCTAGCAACAAATCCCACAAGTCTATTGTTTATTTTTTTACTTTTCAGGACACGGTTATATTCCAGCGAAAGTGAGCCACCTGTAGATAAGTAAAAAACGATAAAATAGACCGTTGCTTGTAAGTATTTTTTTACTTAAAATACTTATGTCATGGCAAATCATCGCATCACAATGAAACAAATACATCAACTCATTAGCTACCAAGTCAAAGGCAAGGGTAAGTGATGGATAGCACTAAATTTAGGACTTTCAAGTCATAAAGTTGACAATTATTTAGGCTATTTATGTTCAAAATTTCGAGAGGATTTGCGTCCATTATTGACATGGGACGAAGAATCCTTAGCTCGTTTGATTCAAAGACAGGGTTCACCAACAACTGGTCAAGAGCTATCTTTACTTTTCCCACAATATGAAAAAGAACTACAAAAAGTTGGCGTAATACGTTTGATGCTTTGGGAGAAGTATTGTTTAACCACCAAAGATTCGGTTAATTTTTCTCGTTTTTATCATTATTTTAGACTTTGGCAATTATCTTTTTAATATAGATGTAATTTGGGCTACTAAAATAATTCCTTGAGACTTCAATATTCCTACTCAAATTCAATTTGAAATTTTCAGCAAAGTGATGACGAATTTTGTACTTTCTTTTAATTTTACCCAAATTCGAAAAAATCAGCGGGTAACCTTTTAAAGCCTTTAACATCTTGTAGATTTCGATTAAGTCAAAAATATAGTTTGAATAATTGCTTATTTCTTTTTTCCAACATAATCCACCCGCTTTGTTCTTTATGAATAGAAATAATCTCTAAATCTCTTTCCTCATTTACGATTTTTTTCGTTTCAAGCGTCATTTTATTCGTTGTCGAAAAGATATGCCAGTTTAGTTCTTTTTCATTGACTAATATAAATTCTATTTCTGATTGAGCTAAAGGTTTTATGTCCAAAATCGTATCGTTTGTCAACTCCGAACCAACTTGTTTTGTCCAATAAACGGTGTCGTAGTTCTGGGTAGAAATAAGTGCCAAATACCCTTGTGAATTTTCAGCGTTAAATAGGTTACTGAGTTCGCTTCCTGCAAGTAATAGCGAAGTATCGCCGTGCATCTCAATGGAATGTAAAATTTGTAATCCTGGGTAATTCCATGATTTTTTCACTTCTCCTCTATCGCTCACAATTCCGAAGTCGTTGCCATACGAATAAAAAATGTCATTGTTTTTGAGTAAACAAAGCGTTTGCAGTTTAGCTGCATATTGGGGAATTGAAATATACGAAATAGCATCGTTTTCCAAATTATAAGCCAAGTACTTTCCTTTTTGGTTAATTAGTTCGGTAAAAACCATAGAACCATTTTGGAAAGGCACCCCAAGCAAATGATTTTCTAACTGAACAATTTGGGTAAAGTTGCCGCTTTTTCTGTCTATGGTTGCTATAAAAGATCCGTAATCAATCGTAAAAAAACAGCTTACTTTTTCTTCAAACAAAAATAATTGAGGCTTTGTTTTTAGTTCACCTATAAGTGGATAAGTTCGCAACCACTGCAAGGTATCTGAATTGGAATAATACTCAAGCGAAAGTTGATTTTTAACGCTGTTAATTGGCAATCTGCCACCTACTAAATAGTTTCCATTTGGAAAAGAAATAGTGGATTCAACAGAATTGCATATTGTTTTTATTGGCTTTTCTAAAGGTTGTGCGGTTAGTAGCGAGGAAAACACATAAGTAAAAAGGAAAATTAGGAAAGTCTTCATGGCTATAAAATTTAGCGTTGTATGGATTTTATCTATGGTTAATTTCAATAATAAGTGGTAAAATATCGCCTGAAGCATTCAAACTCCGAAGAGTTCCTTTTGCACTATCTGTTCTATAATCTATATTGTTTGTAGCAATCATTCGACCCGACAGTGCAATATTCAAGCGTTCACTAATATTCGCATTTCTATTTGGGTTATTCTCCAAATTTCGGATAATATAAGGCAAGTCGGCCGACAAATCTTTTTTTGAAGCCAGAATAATGATATGGTCTTGCACTCCACCTGTTATTTGTAAAGGATAATCTGGTTCAGGAAATAAAATTGGAGTTCCTTTGGCGACTATAACATCATCAATTTTTGAACCCGCTGATTTTATTTCTCTTGGCCAATGCTTAGCCACTTTAAAATCGCTTGCATCTTGGCTTAAAACATATAAATACATGTCCGGACTTAGGTTTTTGATAACCCCATAAAACTGGTCACCGAGTTTGTAGTTTTGATTGGCTCTGTACAAACCCTGTCCGACATAACTTAGACCTTCAATTCTATCATAGATATTTTGTAACTCAAAACTTGTCCCTAAACCATTGGCTTGTTCAGTTGTACGTTGGGGCGAGTTGGGGGTAGTATTGATTGGTACAACATTAAAAATAAATGCAGCACTCATCATTGTCTTCCGAAGGTCATCGGCAAGTATATAAAAATAACCATTATCACCCCATTCACTTCCCCAACTATTGGCAATGATAAAGTAGGTTTGCTGTAATTCTCGGTCTATGTCATAGCCTACAATCGTAATGGCATGTCCTATATTACTTAAATTATTTGTCTGGCGATAATATTTTAAACGTCTAAAATTATAGTCTGCTAAACTCCCCACTGGTAAGCCAGTTACAACAGGATAGCCGTTTGTCAAAGCCAACTTAATATTATATACAATCTCATCTCCTTTACAATCCACATTTCTTTCAATTCCATTCTCGTCTTTGTAATTTCCACATAATCTTTGCTGATTTACAGCCCTGAAACTAGGACTAAAATTTACTGCATTTGCTCTACAAACCAAATCAGGGAAAGTTGAATAGGAAACTCCTCCATTATTTTCTAAGTCTTCAACAACAAAATTAATGTTTTGAAAGTCACTACAAGTCGAGTGATTTCTGATAATATGATACAAAGGCGAAAGAGCAAACTGGGTTGGGTTGACCGCTACTTGTTTTAAATATGCCAGTCGAGTACCAGCTGCGTAGTAAGCGGTGGCTATCGAAACACACGTGTTATTACCTTGACCTTGGTGTACAATTTCAGGTACAAACGGACGAAGGTCAACGTTAAGTTTTGCGTCACTTTTAGTCGATTTTGTACCCACTCGACTATTATCTCCCAAATTTATCAGTGGCATACGCTCATAACTTGCTTGGTCTATTTTCATACCTTGTCCCAAGCTAACAAATGGTAGGAAGAAAAGTAAAATTGCAATTGTTCTTTTCATTTTTGTAAGTATTAAAATTGTTCTTTTTTAGTATATCGGTTTATATTTCGAATTATCATCATGATATTGAAAAAAATAGCCAACAAAGGCTTACTTCAAGACATAAATTATAGTATCTTCGACGCCTTCCTTCTTAATTGTGGGGTGTTGTTCGGTTAGGTTTTTGCTACGGTTTTGAGCAGGCACTTTTTTTGCTAAAAAGTCATACAACTCACCAAGCGTAATTTGGCCATCGTTGTTTTTATCTGCTTTACCTTGTCTAAGTGCCTGTTGAATGGCATAATCAAAACTACAGTGTTGCCAATCGGTATGTTCAAACGATAACTCGTATCCTGTACTGCTGCTTAGCATAACCCAACCGGGAGGTGTTTCGGCTACTACCTTGCTGATGTCGGGGTGTGCTTTGCCGCCACTAAAACAGACATCCATTAATACCACATGCTTGCTGGGGCGTTTTTCTAAAAATGCTAATACATCTTGCTTATAGCGTAAGGTGGTATTAGTTGGAGCTAAGGGGGCATAATCGCGGGCTTCGATGTTAAAAGTTGAGTCAGGCGATGGTAAATCATGCGACGAAAAGAAAATTAACACCACATCTTGTGGACCTATTCGGGTATCATTTCCTAAGCGTTCCATAGTTTGTTTGATGGCGGCAGCGTTTGTTTGAACGCCAGTAAACGCTGTAACATACACTTCTTTAAACAACACGCCCTTTTGTTTCACAAACAATTGCTTGATGTACTGGGGATCGTTGCTTGTGAACTTTAGGTCGCTGGCTTCTACGCCAAAGCAATATACAAACAAATTAGGTTGGTTGATGTCGTCGTAATACA